>JBIKOG010000132.1:0-21336 GCA_044358225.1 Bryobacteraceae bacterium
GGACGAGTTGGCGGAACTGGCGTTCTATCCGATCGATTTTGGGGAGTTGGGGGGCGGGGCCGGGTTTTGTGGGTTCGCGATTCAGGAAGGCTTTTAGAGTGGCTTCGCCGGGGTTTTCGATGAGGGTGATATTGTTCGACTGGGCGCGTTGGATTTCGGTTTTGATTTCGTCGAGGGTTGGTGTGGTGATGGCGCCGGGGGCGGCGCCGGCGCGGCCGGGACGTTCTGGCGGCGGGCCTTGGACGTTCGGGTGGCGCTGGGCTTCGATGATCAGTTGACGGGGGGCGATGAGGCGGGCGATTTCGGCGTCGCCGTAGTTGGGGAGCAGGCCCCAGACGTTGCGGTAGATGGGTTCGGCGTGGAGATTCCGGCGATTGCGGAAGTAGCCGGAGACGACGGTGGAATGGACGCGTTCGTCGGCCGCGGCGGCGTAGAAGGCGACGAGGCCGCCTTCGCCGTAGCCGGAGATCTTGATGGGGATCTTGGGGTCTTGTTGTTGAAACCAGTCGACGGCGGCTAGCACTTTTTGTACTTCGTAGCCGATGATGTGGCGGCCGGCCTGGAAGGCCATGCGGTAGATGTATTCGCGGTGGGGCTGGTTGGTGAGGCGGTTGATTTCGGGATTGCCGGAGTAGTCGTCTTTACGATCGATCAGAGACGGGATCAGGACGCGGCAGCCGTTTTCGGCGAGGCGGACGGCGTAGAACTGGGCGATTTGTTCGGGAGTTTGGTCGGCATCGGGGAGGGCGATGGCGTGGCAGGTGGGCTTGGATTTGGGTTCGATTAAGAGGCCGTCGGCATCGACGTTTTCGAAGACTTCCCAGCGGACGTGGTGGATTTCGTATTGGGCGGTTTGGGCGAGTTGGGCTCGTTTTGTGAGTTCGTTTTTGGGGAGGCGTTTATCGGCGAGACCGATGATGTGGCGGAAACGGAGGCGATCGGGCGGGGCGGTGGGTTGGGCGGTATTGGTTCGGCGGGCGAGGTATTGATCGATGCCTTCGACCATTTGGAGGGCGAGGTCGCCGGGGCGGGTGAGAGGAGTTGTGCCGGGGAGGGCGGCGGCGAGAAGGAGGGCGGTGAAGATCATCGACTACTCACTATATCCGTGCCGGGGAAGTAGTGGTGGAGGATTTCGGCGGCGGTTTTGCCGAGTTGGGCGAGGCCGGCGCCGCCGCGTTGGCAGTAGCCGAGGCCGTGGCCGTGCCCGTGGCCGACAATTTCATCGCCTTTGATTTCGTAGTTGTTGCTGGGAAGAGCGGACCAGCCGCTTTCGCGCCCGAGCTTCAGGCGGATGGCTTCTTTGTTGGGGTTTTGGCGGATTTCTTTTAGCTGTTCCGGGCTGGGATGGCGGGACCATCGGGGCTCGTCGCGCTGGCAGATGGGGCAATTGACTTCGAAGTAGGGGTAGCGATTGTCGTCGCGCCAGCCAATGGCGGCGGCGGTTTTGGTGCGGCCGCCGCAACTGGCGGAGTAGGCTGGGGCGAAGGGTTTGCCCTGCCAGGTGAGGAGGAGGGATTCGGTGGCTTTGGCGGCTTCGATGCCGCGTTTTGTTGGTTCCTTGAAGTGCTGGCAGTGGGTGGTGTCGCAGAGGTCGTACTCTCCGTGGCGGCCGCGACCGGCGCGGATCCAGGAGCGGGCGAGGATTGCTTGGGCTTGGAGGGCGGCGGGGAGGGCTTTGGGAGGGCTTTCGGCGGAGACGGTGGCGGCGACGAGGGCTTCTTCGGTGGTGGTGAGGATGAGTTGGAGTTCGTTGTTTTTGGCGGTGATTTCGAGGTCGCCGTGGTAGGTGCGTTGGAATTGATTGGTTTTGACTCGAATGGCGCCGGAGAAGGTGAGCTTGGGTTTCAGGCGGGCGGGGGTGATGTCGACGTCGTTAACCGTCACCTGTTGGAGGTGGAGGAGCGAGAGGATGGCGACCTTGACGAGGAGCATCTATAGGATTTTAAGCTTTGCGAGGGCCTGAGCGGCCTGAGCGCCGGTGACCCCGCGCTGGCGGTAGAGTACTAATTTGGTGGGCATGTCGGCCGGGGTGGCGGCGAAGACCCAGCCATCGCCGGAGTAGAGTTTCGATGGGCCGGTGCCGGTTTTGGCGAGGACATTGGGACCAAGCGGTTTGGCAGTTCCCTTCTCCGCGGCCTGGCGGAGGCCGGCCATGACTAACGGGTAGTCTGTCCGGCGGGCGAGGAGTTCGACATAGGCTTTGGCGAGGATGAGGGGGCTGGTGCGCCAGTTGGGCCAGTCGTCCGATTCTTGATCTGGGAGGGCGAGGAGGTGGAGAGGTTTGGGGACGGTTTTGTAGAGCTGGTGGAACCACTGATTGCAGGACTGGGCGAGGGCGCCGGGCATGTCGAGCCAGCCGTGTTTTCGGTTGAGCCAGCACTGGGTGCCGTCACAGTGGAAGCGGAGGTTGGGGCCGCGGTGGGCGGCGGCGAGAAAGGGCTTCCAGAGGCTGCCGGGCTGGGCGACGGCGTCGATGGAATCGAGCCAGTGGGCCTTGGTGATTTTGCCGTCCGGAAGGCTGGCGATGAGGATGTCCGCCGGGGGGAGGGCGGATGGCACGGCGGCGGCGAGGAGCGTGCGGCGCGTGAGCATTACTGGAGGCGGTAGACGATGGTTTGGTTGAGGCGATCGCCCACGTCGGCGGTGGAGACCGATTGTTCGTTCACGTTGCGGAGCGTTTGAGAGAGGCTGCCGATGACGTCACCCAGGAAGTCGGGTTCGCGCTGCTGGCCTTGCGCCGGGGGCGTGTAGGTGGGCTGGCCGATGCGGTTCATGTAGCGGGTGAAGCGAGGGCGTTCATTGGCATGGCGGAAGACGCCGACGAAGCGGGTGTTGGCGGCGGGGATGGCGTTGTTGGTATCGGCTCGCATGGCGGCGAGGAGGGCCGGGGTGTTGGCGATGAGGAGGCGATTGCCATCGACGGCGGTTTGGATGTTGGCAGCGCCGAGGCGGGCGAGTTCGGCTTGGACTTCCGGGGCGTTCCAGTTGCCGGTGCGGGTGAGGGCGAGGCCGGTGTCCTGGACGACCCAGATGTTGTCGGCGGCATCGCGGGTGGACTGGATCTGGACCAGACCGGTGAGTTGCTGGCGGGCGAGCCATTGGGCGAAGCGAGTGCCATCGGGCCGGGTATCGCCGGGGACGAAGGGGGCTTCGTCGATGCGGTTGTCCCAATCGGATTCGCTGCCGGCTTCGCCTTCTTCGGCGATTTGGGGGGCGGATTGGCTGGCGGGGCCGGCGCCGGGGGTGGGATCGAAGAATTTCTGGACGACGAGGGCGGCGGCGTAGTTGGGATCGGGCTGGAGCCAGGCGCGGTAGAGGCTGCTGTTGGCGGGTACAGCGCGGAGGAGGGCGGGCCAGAGGGCGGCGTTGATTGGGGTCGCCTGGGTGGGCTGTTTGCGGACGAGGACGCGGCGTTCGGTCCATTCGTTGGCTTTGCGATCGAGGTCGCTGATGGTGGCGAAATAGGGCTGGAGTTCGGCGCGGTTGCGGTGGACCCAGTAGCTGCGGAAGTGGGGAGAGTTGTAGAGGGCGTCGACGTTGGCGGCCATGCGGAGTTCGCCGGGGGCGCCGGCGGCTTGCGCGGCGCGGGCGTACCAGTCTTCGGCGGCGAGGCCGTTGTTGGCGGGGGCGGCCATGCGTTGGAGGGTTTGGGCGACGAGCGATTCGGTGGTGCCGACGACGAGCCATTCGCCGCGGATGGAGAAGGCCACGATGCGGCGGGAGGCGGGGTTGGTGGCGACGAAATACTGGGTGCCGGCGGCGGTGCGCGGAGAGAGCGTTGTGCGCTGGCGGCCGAGGAGGGAGGCGGCGAAGCGGGCTTCGGTCATGCGGGTGACGAGGAGGAATTCGAGGTCGCCGGGGTTGTAGAGGGCGAGGGCGGCGCGGTCACCGGCGAGCTGTTCGACGAGGGTCATGTCGATGGCCGTTTTGCTGGCGGCGGCGAATTCCTGTTGGGCTTCCTGGAGGCGTTGGGCGAGACGGGAGACGGCGAACTGTTTGTAGGCGTCGGAATCGAGCCAATCGCGTTTGGATTGGGAGGCGTTCCACTCGCGGAGGAGGGCGCCGAAGTCGCGGGCTTCGAGGGTGAGCATGGCTCCGGGGGGGAACTGCGGGAGGGGGGAGGCGGGAGGGGTGAGGTTCTGGGCGACGAGCCAGGCGGCGGCGCCGAGGATTGGGAGCAGGAGCAGGTAGCGGCGCTTCATCGGGCACCTCCTTGGGGGACTTGGGATTTCAGGGCGAGGCTTGACTGTGCGAGGCGGGGTGCCGGGGCTTGGATGGCGTGGGTGTGAGGGATGGTCGACGTCGGCGCGGATGGCGTTCGCTTGGTGGCGCTGTACGGTGGGGCTGCGTGCCGGATTTGCTGGGCGAACGGGTTGGCGGATGGCGCGGGCGTGGTGACGCGGGACGCCGGGGCGGGGATGGCGTGGGTGTCAGGGATGGTCGACGTCGGCGCGGATTGCGTTCGCTTAGTGGCGCTGCACGACGGGGCTGCGTGCCGGATTTGGTGGGCGGTCAGTTGGGCAAATGGCGCCCGCGCGCTTGGGCTGTACGGCCGGGCCGGGGCGGCGGCGGAGAGGCGCGGATGGCGTGCCGACGGACGGAGCTTCATCGGGCACCTCCTTGGGCGGCGACGAGCCGGGGTTTGACGAGGTTCTTTTGTTCCAGTTCTTCGGCGATGACGGGGCGGCGGAGTTGGTTTTGTTCGTCGCGGGAGGCTTGGGCGCGGACGATGGTGTAGGCGCTTTGCCAGCGGGCGGTTTGGTCTGGCGGACCAATGTCGAAGATCTGTTCGAACATGTTCAGCGCGCGGGGCAGTTGGTTGGTGCGGACGTAGCAATCGGCGAGGCGGGCGCGGTCGACGTTGGTGGTGATGAGGTGGAGACGGTCCTCGATGGCGGAGCTGGCTTCGCGGGGGCGGCCGATTTGGAGGAGCGCGCGGAAGAGTTTTAGCGCCGATTGATCGTCCTTTGGATCAATGGCGAGGATGGCGCGGTTGAGGCGGATCACCGTTGCTTCGTTTTTGGCACGGGCGGAGGCGACGCGGCGGGCTTCGGCCCAGAGGGGCTGTTCGCTGGCGACGTCGGTGATGGCGTTGCGGGCCAGGAAATCAAGTTCGCCGGAGCCGGAGTTGATGGCTTTGGGGCTGGTGGCGCCGATCCAGGTGGCGGCGCGGAGACGGTCCTTGGAGGTGGCTGCGGGGTCCGCGGCGAGGGCGGTGAGGGCGGCTTCGTCGTCGCGGGCTTCGGCGAGGAGGGCCTTGGCGGAACGGTTCCAGGGTTCGGCGGCGACGAGCGGTTCGAGATAACGAACGGCTTCGGCTTTGCGCTTGTTGCGGAGGAAGAGATCGCCGGCGACCTGGTGGCGGGCGAAGGGCGTGTCAGCCTGCATGACGTAGACATCAAGCAGCGGGAGGGCCTTTTCCGGGGTGCCGGCTTCGATATAGAGCGCGGCGAGGCCGGGAATGGCGTCGTCGACATTGCCGTTTTTCAGGTCGAGGTCGTAGGCGGCGAAGAGGAGCGTGCGGGCTTCGGCGTTGAGGCCGGCGGTGCGGAGATTTGTAGCCAAGTTACGGAGGGTTTCGGGCTCCTGCGGCAGCGTGGGGAGGACGGCGTCGACACGCTTTTCGGCGATGGCGAGGAGGAGTTGGAGCTCGTTGACGTCGAAGCGGGTGCGCATTTCCGGGCTCGCCAGGAGGGTCATTACTACAGGGCGGGCGGCGGCGGCGCGATTCGCTTTTAGCAGATAAGACGCGTAGCGGATGCGGGCGCTGTTGGCGGCTTCCTCGGTCATCGGGCGCTCCTCGCCGGTGGCGCGGTTGATGCGATCGATGGCGAAATCCATTTGGAGTTTGAAGAGGGTTTCGCGACCGGCGGCGGGGAGCCAGGCTTCGTTGTTGAGCTGGGCGAGGAAGCTGGCGGGGTCGGCCGCGGAGCGGGAGATTTGGGCGATCCATTGGACGCCGCTGGCGGGATCACCGGCGAGGGTGAGCGCGCCTTCGAGGAGTTCGCGAATACGGTAGGCTCCGTTGCGTTTGACGTAGGCGCGGATGAGGGTGTCGACGTTGTCGCGGATTTCCGTGTTGAGACCGGCGGCGCCGGCTTCGCGCATGATGCGGGCGGTTTCCATCCAGAACCACTCCTGGACGCGGCGGTTGTCCTGCCACCAGCGGAGCTCGTCGACGGCCTTGCGATAGAGCTGCGCCTTTTCGGGTTTCGACTGGGCGAGGGCGGCTAGGCGGGAGTATTCTATGGGCTGGTGTTCATCGAGGATGAGCGCGGTTTTGTAGGCCTGTTCGGCGGTGGCGCCGCTGGACTCTTCGCCGAGGTCGAGATAGGCGCTGGCGCTGTTGGCGCGGCGTTCGACTAACGCGGCGAGGTAGTGGGGGGAGTTCGCGTCCTGGGCAAGTTGGAGCCAGGCGCCGTAGCGGCCGGCGTAGTAGAACCAGAGGTCGCCGGCGAGGGTGGCATCGCGGTTGCCGGCGAGGGCGAGCTTGTCGCCGATGCGTTCGGGGCCGATGGAATCGATGAAAGCTTTGCGGACGGCGGGGGAGTTTTCACCGAAGTAGAGGCCGGTGATGGCGCGGGCGGCGTTTTGCCAGAGGGGGGAGCGGCGGTTGGAGATGGCCTGGGTGACAATGGGGGCTTTGCCGGTGCGGAGGGCGTAGTTGGCCAAGCTATCCATGAAGGCGGCGTCTTGCGTTTGGCGGGCGTTCAGGGTGGCCGGGGCGCGGCGGGTGTTGAGTTCGAAGAGGCGGTCGCGTTCGTCTTCGCCGATGGCACCGGCGGCCTGGAGGGTGCCGAGGATGCGAAGTTCGCCGGCGTCGTCCCCGGCGGCGAAGTAGGCCTGCCGGGCACGGCGGAGGAGGCCGGTTTTCTCTTCGGCGTTGGGGAGGACGCGGTGGTAGGCCTCGACTTGGCGGCCGAGTTCGGCGAACTGCTGGCGCTGGGTTTGGAGGCGGGTGAGTTCCTCGAGGTAGCCGGAGGCGACGTCGGTACCGGGGGCTGCCATCATGGCTTGCGCGTAGGTTTTGGCGGCGAGATCGGCAAGGCCGGCCTGGAGGGCGGCGGCGGCGACCGTGTCGGCGCCGGCGGTGGCGCGCTGGGCTTCAAGCCAGGTGGCGAAGCGCTGCTTTTCTTCGGGGGTGTAGAGATTACCGGCGTTCATGGCGGCATCGGTCAGCCAGAGGCGGCGGAACGAGCGCTGGCGGTCCGGGGTGAGGCGTGCGGTGACGGCGCTGAGCGTGGGGACGATGGTGTCGTACTGGCGAAGGCGGGTGGCGGCGCGGGCGTAGAGGGCGCCGGCGAGTTCGACATCGGTGGCGGTGGGGAGCGCCTTCTGGACTTCGGCGCGGGCCTGTTCGGTGAGGCCGAATTCCATGAGGCGGGAGGCGACGGCGAACGCGTTGTTGGGTGAAGCGGTGCGGTTGTCGATATAGGCTTCGCGGAGCCATTTGACGCACTCATCATTCTTACCTTGGCGGGCGAGGACGCGGGCGCCTTCTTCGAGCCAAGAGGCGTTTTTGAAGCTGATTTCGAAGAGCTTGCGGTAGCTGACGATGGCTTTGTCGAACTGGGAGAGGCGCTCTTCGAGTTTGGCGCGACTGGAGAGGAGATCGACCCGTTCGGGGCGGAGGGCGACGGCACGGCCCCAGGCGGCGAGGGCGGCGTTGAAATCGCCGAACTCGTTTTCGAGGCGGGCGCGGACGATGGGCCAGCGGGCGTCGCGGGGGGAATCGGTTTCGGCCTTGGCGAAGTAGGCGGTGATGCGTTCGCGCTGGCCGCTCGAGGCGGCGAAGCGGGCGGCTTCGCGTTGGAGGACTTCGTCTTCGGAGAACTGTTTGAGGAGTTCGATGTATTGATCGGCGGCGCCGGTGTTATCGTTCAGGCGGATGAGGGCGGGGATCCAGGCGCGGCGGAGGCCGGCGGTGGGGCGGTTTGCCTTTTGGAACGTCGCCAGAGTGTCTTTGTAGAAGGTGCTGAGAGCTGCGTCATCTTTGGCGCGGGAGAAGGCGTCGGCCTTGAGCGCGATGACTTGTTCGTCGAGCGGGTTGGCGGTTAGGAGCGGCGCAGCTTCGCGGTGGGCGCGGGCGTAGTCGCCGGCATCGGAGAGTTTGCGGATGGCTTCCAGGCGGAAGCTGCGCTGGAGCTCGGGGTAGGCGTTGGGGGCGGAAGCCAGGAGGATATCGGCGGCGCGAGATTTGGAACCGGAGCGCCAGTGGTAGTTGACGGCGGTGCGGATGGCGCCGATGGAGCGCGGGTTTTCGCGGAGGAGCGTGTCGGCGAATTGGGCGGCGGCCGGTTGGGCGTTGGCGGTTTCTTCGAAACGGATGCGCTCGGCGAGGAGGGCCATTTTGTTGGCCGGTTCGGTGGCGAGGGCGAATTGACGATCGAGAACGCGGCGTTCGACATTGGCGAGGCCGGAGCGCTGGGCGTGCTGGCGAATGTCGGAGAGGAGATCGGCGTCGGCGTTGGCGACGGTTTGGGTGAGCAGCGTTTCGAGATCCTGTTTGCGGGACTGCGATTCGAGGAGGGCCACGCGAAGGGCCAGGGTTTTGGCGTTGTTGCCGGCGGACGTCAGAGCCGATTCGAGGGGCTGGCGCCAGGCGGGGCGGGTGGCGATTTTGATGAGGCGCTGGCGTGAGTTGGACTGGTCGCCTTCTTCGGCGGCGCCGGCGACGTATTCGCGGGCGGCGGCGGCGAGATCGCCCTGGTTTTCGCGGATGGCGGCTAGTTCAAAAGCAAACAGGCGAGGGCTGTTGAGCTTGCGGCGGCCTTCGTCGATGCGGGCGATGGCTTCGTTGTACTGGTAGTAATCCCAGTGGAGAGTCGCGGTTTCGAGGTAGTTGGCCGGGCGGCCGGGGGCGAGGGCGATGATCTTGTTCCAATAGGCGCCGGCGCGGTCGTAGCGCTCCTGTTCGGCCTGCATTTCGCCGAGGCGGGTGAGGATGGCGGTGTTGGTGGGGTGGGCTTGGGAGAGGGTTTCTTCGAGCTGGATGGCGGTATCGATTTGGTTGAGCGAGCGATGGACAGCGGCGGTGCGAGTGACGAGCGAGGCGTCGGCCGGGAAGTCGGCGGCGACCTTCTTGAGGAGGGGCGCGGCGGTTTCGAAATGGCTCTTCCAGAGTTCGCCTTCGGCGAAGAAAAGGGCCGCGGTTTGGTTGGTTGCTGTTTGGGGCTGGAGGGCGGCGAGTTCGGCATCCAGCTTGTTGGTGCGGGAGAGGTATTCAAAGAAGCGGGTGCGGAGGGTTTCGTCGAAGACCCAGTTGGCGCGGAGGAGGCGTTCCCATTCGACGGGGTCGGCTGTGGCGCGGTTTCCGTAGGCGGAGAGGAGGTTTTTGACGAAGGGGATGTGATGGGGGAAGCGGCGGTAGGCGTAGAGGTTGACTTGGCGATAGAGGACCGGGTCGAGCGCGCCTTGCTGGGAGGCGGCGGAGAGGTACTGTTCGAGTTCGGTGCCGGAGAAGGCGGCGGAGACTTCGCGGGTGAAGGCGTCGAACTGCGCCGTCATCTTCTGGCGGAGGAAGAAGCGGGCGAGTTTGTGGGACCACGATTTATCGGGGAATTGTTGGATGGCGCGGCGGTAGGTGGCTTCGACTTCGCCGGTGATTTTGTTCTGTTCGAGGAAGGCGGCGAGGCGTTCGTAGAGGCCGGGATCATTGGGGTTGCGATCGATCTCGCGGCGGTAGAGGGCCATGGCGAGGGCGGGTTGACGTACCGCGACGAGGCGGGCGATGTAGCGATCGAGAACGCGCGGGTATTCGGGATTGCGCGGGGTGCCGGCGGTTTCGCCGATGGAGACGCGGCCGGCTTTGGCGCCGAGTTCGTTCAGGAGCGCGTCGTAGAGGGCGAATTCGGGCTGGGTTTGATTGAGGCGGGCGTGGGCGTCGGCGGTGAGCAGCGCGATGCGGGGGCGTTCGGGGGCGTTGGGGAACGCGGCGAGGAAGGCGGTGCCGAGGCGGGCTACGCGGTCCGATTCGGCGTGGAGCGACGATGCTTCGATGACTTGGGCGTGGAGGGCGGAGCGGCGGGGGGATTGGGCGAAGCGGGCGTCGAAGACACGGAGGAGTTCGGCGGCGGCGGCGCGGTGGAAATAGGGGACGGCTTTGCGTTCCTGATCGCTCAAGTGGTCCGACGGGTTTTGGCCGTTGAGGATGAGCGAGACGATGCCGTTCCAGAAGCCGGGGTTGGTGTCGAGGGTGGCGATGTCGCGGTAGAAGGAGAGATCGCCGCCGCCGAAGCGGAAGGGCTGGGCGGCTTGCTGGACGAGCAGGTTGATGAGCTCGGCGAGGCCGCGTTCGCTGGCAGCGGCGTCGGTAGACGTGTAGGCGGCGTGGTAGCGGCGGGCGGCTTCTTCGGGGCTTTGGACGGTGTTGTAGTAGCCGGCGATTAGCAGATTTTCTGCGGGCGTCCAACGGCCGTTGCGGGCTTTGTTGAGATCGTGGAGGACGCGTTGGGCACTGGCGGTATCGCCACTTAGACGGTAGTGGTGGAAGAGGCGGGAGGCGGCGTCGATGGCCGAGGGGTCGGCGGTTTGGCGCTGGCGGGCGGCGGCGGTGAAGCGGCGGCGAGCGTCGGATTGATCGAGGAGTTGGAAGTAGTCGTTCAGGAGCGCGTCGGACCAGTCGGGACGGTAGGCACGGTCGTAGAGGGCGATGGCGCCGGCGGCTCCGTTGCGCCCGCGCTCAATGGTGGCGCGGGTTTGGAGGGGCCAGGTTTGGTCGTCGGGGAATTTCGCTTGATAGCGACCGAGGAGCGATTCGAGGTCGTTCCAACGCTTTTGGGTGGTGAGGAAGTGGGCGAAGCGGGTGTAGGTTTGGGGTTCGTTGGGGAAGCGGGCTTCGCGCGCGCGGAGGACGTCGAGGGCGCGGGCGTCGGAGAGGAGGTGATCGGGGATCAGCGAGGCCGCGCGTTCAAGGGCGAGCCAGGATTGTTGGGCGGTGACGGGGCGATAGATTTCGGCGCCGGTGGCGGGGAGTTTGGCGGCTTCGAGGAGGGCGGCGAGTTCCTTTTCGGGCTCAGCGCGGCGGCGGTGGAAGTCGGCTTTATCGATCCAGGCTTGGGCGCGGTTGGGGGCGATTTGGGTGAACTTGGCCCAATCGGCTTCGGCGGCGGGGAAATCGAGTTGGGCTTCGGCTTCGCGGGCGCGGAGGTAGTAGAGCTGGGCGTCGGCGGGGGCCTGCTGGATCTGCTGGGAGAGGGCGGGGCGGGTTTCCTTGGGTGGCTTGCGCCAGGCCAGGGTGTTCGTTCCGAAGGTGACGGTGGAGTAGAAGATCTCTTCGAGTTTGGTGCGGACTTCGATGGTGGAGATCCAGCTGGGGAGGTCCGCGGTGAGCGTGGCGGCAAGGCCGACGGCGATGAAGAGCTTACGGGAGAACATTGATTTGCACCTCTTCTGCGCCGATGTTATGGGCCATGTCTTCGGCGGTTACGGTGAGGGTGTAGCGGCCGGGGGCGATGTCGCGCGGGAGTGTGAAACGGGCGGTGTTGGCGAGCGATTTGGGATCCCAGCGGAGGGTGACCGGGGGGACGCCGTACATGCGAGCGGTGACGGTGCGCGTGGTGGCCGAGGCCGATGCGCGGAGTTCGACGGCGTCGCCGGCGCGGTAGGAGGCTTTATCCATGCGGGTGCGGACGATGGGTGGTTTGCTGGCGATCACGAAGGTGCGGGTTTCCTTGTAGGTGTGGCCGCTGCGATCGCGGAGGAGGAGGTTGACGGCGTGGGTGCCATCGGGCATGTCGACGGGGGCGAGGAAGCGGGTTTGCCAGATGTCTTCGCCAGGGAGGAATTTCAGGGGTTTGACGAGGCCGAAGGGGAAGACGGCGACGACGGAGGAGATGAGTTTATCGGTGCGGACGCGGAGGACGGGGTCGCCCGGGCGGATGAGGCGGGGGCGGAGGAGGGCGCGGGGCGCGGCGAGGAAGGAGGTGTAGGGGGTGACGAATTTGTACTTGCGGGAGAGGCGGATGATTTCGTCGATTGTCGCGCGGTCTTCGCCGTCGCGTTCGATCTTTTCGAGCAGCGCGTCGACGCGGGCTTTGGCCCAGGTGCGCGGCAGTTGCGGATGGCTGGTTTCACTGGCCGGGAGGGCGACGTTGAGCGTGGCGGCGCCGGCGCGGAAGTTGGTACGCGTGGGCTGTTTGTAGCGGCCGACCCAGGCGGCTTCGGAGCCGGAGTAGGTTTGCTCCTGGAGCGGGTAGACGTCGGCGAGATTGGCGTCGGCGGCGAGGGCGAGGCCGGGGGCCGGGCGGCGTTGGAGCTTGGAGAGGAAGGCGTTCAGCTTGAAGTCGGGCGTTTCGGTGGAGTTGATGGTTTCGAGTAAGCCGTCATTGCGGGCGAGGGCGCGGAGGAGGCTGACGTTGGCGTCGTCGCCGACGGCGAAGACGAAGGTGCGGGGCTTCTTGGACGCGGCCCATTTGGCGGCGTAGGCGGCGGCGATTTTGCCGCTGCGGATTTCGCCATCGGAGGCGCCGCCATCGGTGAAGAGGACGAGGGCGGCGTTATCGGTATTGACGGCGGCGAGGGCGGCATCGAGCGCGGCGGAGAGATTCGTGGCGCCGCGCAGGGGTTGTTCTTTTAGCCATGCCAGGGCCTTTTCGGCTTCGGCGGTGCCGCCGGGCGTGGGGGTGGGGCTGTAACGGGAGACTGTGGAATTGAAGAGAAAGAGATCGAATTGATGTTCGGGGCGGAGGGTGGTGAGGAGCTTGGCGAGGGCGGCGTAGGAGCGTTCGAGCTTGTCCCACTGCATGGAAAGTGACGCGTCAAAGAGGGCGGTGACGCGGCGGGGCGGGCCGGACTGGGCGGCGGGTTCGGCGGGGAGGACGAGGGAGGCTTCGAAGTAGCCGGGTTCGGTGGCGACATCGCGCTGGGCGGTGACGGTGAGGGCTTGCGCCTTCGGCGCCGTGCGGCGGAGGGTGACGGCGAAATCTTCGGTGAGGGTGAAGTTCCGAATTTCAAGGGAAGCGCGGACTTTGTTGGCCGTCTTTTCGAGGACCTTCAGCGGGTAGGACTTGCCGGCGTGTTCGAAGGCTTCGATGGCGTGGGCGGACTGGGCTTCGACGGTGATCCAGAGGCGGCCGACGGTTTGTTGGCGGTAGGCTTCGGGTTTTAGCGGGATTGCCAGGTAGGAGACCAGGTTTTCAAGCGGGAGGCGCTGGTGGTATTCGATTTCGACGCGCTTGGTGCCGAAGGGCGGGATGGGGACGACTTTGGCGGAGAAGGTGGTGGTGCGGCGGGCGGCGTCGGAATCGGTCTCGCCCATTTGGAGGAGGCCGGGATCGATGGCTTGGAGCCGGATGTTTTCGTAGAGCTGTTCGGCGCGTTTGCGTTCGAGGATGACGCCGGGGATGCGGGTGGGGCCGTCCCAGACGGCGAAATCGCTGACGAGCGCGCCGCCGGGGAGGGCGAAGACGTAGTTGCCTTCGGAGATGGCCGGGACGTGGCTGGAGAAGATCTGGCGCATGAGGACGCGGGCGTTGCTGCCGTCGATGTGGATATCGATGGCCATTTCGTCCATGGAGAGGATGGCGGGATCCGGCGCCTGTTTGGTGTTGGGGATCAGGGTTCCCACGTCGGCGAACAGGCCGGTTGCGAAGACAAGTGAGTAGAAAAATCTATGCCGCATCAAAGCCCCAAAGCGCTTTCCGGGACGACGACCAATCCATTGTCCGTGCCCAGGTAAAGCTTATTGTCATGATAGAGGATTGCGGTCACATTGACCGAGGGAAGACCGGTGCGAATGGCGCGCCAGGCTTGGCGTTGCGCGTCCCAGGCGAGCAAGCCGTGTTCGAGCGTTCCGGCGTAGACGGCGCGCGGGGTGGCCACCATGGCGTTGGGATTGACAACGACATTGGGGGGCATGGAGTCAAACGTGTGCCAGACGCCGGCCTGATCGAGGCGTTGGACGCCGCCGCCGTAGGTGCCGGCGAACCAGTCCGTACCGGTGCGGGCGAGGGCGGTGATCCAGTTGGTTTTGAGGGCGGAATTGGCGGTGGTGGTGGACGATTTGACGGATTCGCCTTTGAGGATCGACAGGCCGCCGAGGGTGCCGGCGAGGAGCGTGTCGCCATTGGCGGCGACGGTGTAGACGTGGTTGTTTACCAGACCTTGGAAGGCGTAAACGGAGCGAGTGCCGCCATCGATGAACGTGAGGCCGGCGGGGGTGGCGGCGACCCAGCCTTTGCCGTGGGGAGCGAGATCGGTGACGTGCGAGGCGATGAGGCCATCGGCGCGGGTGAGGACCTGGCGCTGTTGGAGGCTGTTGTCAAAGAAAACGAGGCCGTTGGCGGTGGCCACGGCGATTTGTTGCCCGTCGGGAGAACGCTGGATGCGATTCACGCAGAATATCCGCTCATCTTGCATAGGCGTAATTCGGCGGCGGGAAGTATCAACAATATCCAAGCCGTGATCAAAGTAACCGACCCAGAGGCGGCCCGCGGAGTCCATTGCGAGGGCGCTGACGTTACCGTGGGAGAGGAGAGCGGCCTGGCCTTCGACGGCTTTGGAGAGGCGGCCAGAGCGGAGGACGTCGAGCGAATCGGGCTTCAGGATGTAGATATCTTCGCCGGTGGAGAAGACGCGGCGCACTTCCCCGCCCTGCCCGGGTTCTTCGCGGGCGGCGCGGGAGGGGCGGGCTTCGAGCGGGATGCGGAGCCAGCCATCGGCGAGGGTTCCGACAAGGAGCTCGGTTTTATTGGCAGCAAGAGATTTGGCTAATAGTCCATTCGCGAGGGTGCGTTCGAGCTTGCCGCCGCGGAACTGGGCGATGCCGGTGGAGGTGCCGACCCAGGCGCGGTCGCCATCGACGGCGAGGGAGTGGATGGCTTTGTCGGGCAGCCCTTCGGCTTCGGAGAACTTTTCGGCGTGGCCGGCGCGGAGGTGGATGACGCCGTTGTCGCGGGTGCCGGCCCAGAGATCCTCTTCGATGCCGGCGAGGGCGGTAATGGGGAGTTGGGCGAGGGAGGGATGGAAGGGGCGGAGATGGGTACCGTCGTAGCGGAGGACGCCTTGGGTGGCGGTGCCGAGGAGGACGCCGCCGGTGGTTAAGGGAAGAATTGTGGTGATTTTGCGGACGTTTTTGGGGGTTATTTTGCGGAAGCGGGTGCCGTCGTAGGACAGCGCACCTTCACCTTCGGTGGCGATCCAGAGCTCTTCGGCGGCGGCGAGGGCGGTGAGCGGGGCGGGCGGGAGTTCCATGCCGGCGCGCCAGGTTTGGGTCAGTGTTCCGGCGGCGTTGTAGCGGAAGAGGGCGTTGGCGCCGGCGACATAGAGATCGCCG
The DNA here is from genome assembly GCA_044358225.1 of Bryobacteraceae bacterium. GTDB lineage: Bacteria > Acidobacteriota > Terriglobia > Bryobacterales > Bryobacteraceae. Next base: position 15,275 of record JBIKOG010000132.1, read on the forward strand.
TTCCAGATGACGGCGTCGCGGAAATCGGCGGGAGTGGCGAAGGATTCGTAGCCGGTGGGGGGAGGGTCGGAAAGGGTCTGCTGGTCGAAGGGGATTTCGTTTTCGGTGCGGACGGCGAGGCGGGCGTCGCCTTCGGCGCGAGTGGCGCGATAGAACGTCCAGCCGGCGAAGGCGGCGGCGAGCGCGACGGCGAGAATGGCGTAGCGGCGCATCAGGAAACGAGCAACATGCTTAGCTCTGGCCGGCAGTTGAAGCGGATACCGCGGATGTTCCCGACGCCTCGGGTGGTGTGGATCCAGCGGCTTTGGTAGCGATTGAGGCCGACGGCGTAGCGGGTATCGATGATGGGGACGATGGGCGGGCCGTAGAACGGGATAATCACTTGGCCGCCGTGGGTATGGCCGCAGAGCATGAGATCCCAGGGCTGGAGGCCGCAATCGTCTTTGCCATCGGGGTTGTGGTTCATCACAATGACAGGCGCGGATTGGTAGTCCACCTTCTCAAACGCAGGGCGGGCTTGCAGCTCTTCGCTCCACCAATCGCCGACGCCGACGAGGGTTAGAGGCATGCCGTCGATTTCGAGTTTCGCCGAATCGTTGTGGAGTACCTGAACGCCGCCGCGGGTGACGAGGTTGCGGATGTATTTGTGATTGGCGAACCAGCCTTCGCGGGCGGCCCAGATTCCGCCGTCGTGATTGCCGAGACAGGCGAATGTAGGGACTTTGGCGGAGAGCATCTGCAGGGCGGATTCGTAGCGGGCGGGGTCGAAATCGTTGTCGGCGGTGACGAAATCGCCGGTGAGGCAGATGAGGTCGGGCTTCATCGCGAGCACGCGGCGGAAGGCCTGTTCAAGGAACGAAACAGGGATGATGCCGGAGGCGTGAAAGTCGGAAATATGGGCGAGACGCAGCGGACGGCGCAGGCCGCGGCCTGTGGAGACCGTCTTCTGCGTCTCTTCCAACCAATCCGGTTCGATTAACTTAGCGTACCCGTAGGCGGAGAGCGCCGCCGTGGGCAGGCCGAACAAAAATACGCGACGATTCAATCCTCTGATGGTAGCGAAGAATTATGCCACGATCTTGCGGCAGTATTCGACGCACTTACGAATTTCGGCCACCGTGTCGGCGCCTTTGTATTCGTATTCGATGTTAGAGGGGATGGCGATTTTGTTCGTCTTGAGCCAAGTGAGCACGTCCTTGATGGGCGTGTCGCCTTCGCCGAAGGGGAGGTTGGCGCCCTGATTCTTCTTGCGGTCCTTGATGTGGAGCGTGACGATGCGGGAGTGCCACTCTTCCATGAACTTAACCGGCTCAAAGTTGGCGGCGACGAAGTGGCCGATGTCCAGGTTGATGCAGATGTACTTGCTCATGCCCTTCATGGCGGAGAGGAAGTCTTCGGGGGTGGCGAATTCGTTGGCGACGATGCGGGAGTGGTTGTGCATGCCGACGCGGATTTTGGCCTTTTTGGCGAAGGGATCGACCTTCTTCGCGGTGGTGACGTTGGACGACGCGGTGATGATTTTGGCACCGAGAGCGTCGGCAAATTCGAAGCCGCGCGCGATTTCGTCGTTCGTGTAGTCTTCGCGGAAGGAGTAGTTGTAGGCGTGGATGGTGACGCCGCCGTCGTTGTACTTCTTGCGAAGGTCCTTGAAGTGGCTGATCGGCACGGAGAGGCGCCACTTGCGCACTTCTTCGCGGGCGGTGCCGCGGGGGAAGGCCGGTTCGGCATGGCCGCTGAACATCTCAACGGTATCGATCTTCAGTTCCTGAAGCGCGAGGAGAGCTTTATCGGCATCACGATCGCGGAGGCTGTAGGTCTGCGCGCCGATGATGACGCCCTTAAAATTCTTGTCCGGCTTAACGGCAGCCGAGAGCGCCGCGCCTACGGCGGTGGAGAGAAAAACACGACGGGTCTGCATAGACTAGTGCCTATGCTATCACTGGCGCCCAGGAAGCATGTAGCGGGCCTTGGCGTATTTCATGAAGACATAGAGCGCGCCCATCCAGGCGATGGCGAGGCCTTCGGCGCCATCGCGGAAGCCCTGTTTCAAAAAGAAAGTGCGGTTGAACTCCCACCAGGGCTTGTAGAAGAGCTGCCAGAGGGAGATTTTGACGCGCCGTTCGACGAGCTGCTCGGCGGCAAGGGTCGTGTAGCGATCCATGGTGCGGAGATGCTCAGACAGCGACTGGCAGGTGAAGTGGAGGAGCGGGCCTTCGAAGGCTTCCACTTTGCCTTTGACGATGAGCCCTTCGTGGACGAACTTGCCCTCCCACTGCGCGCCGCGGCGGTCGTAGAGGCGGATTTTGCGGTCTGGATGCCAGCCGGAGTGGAGGATCCAACGGCCTAGATACTGGGCCAGCCGGGGCATGGTGTAGGCGTCAGCCGAGGGCCCGTTTTTCTTCAGCTGCCAGATTTCGGCTTCCAGCATTTCGCTGACGGCTTCGTCGGCATCGAGCGAGAGAATCCAATCGAACTTCGCCTGTTCGGCGGCCCAGTTTTTCTGGTCCGCATAGCCAATCCAATTGCGATCCAGGACGCGTGCACCGAGCTTTTCGGCGATCTCCACGGTGCGATCCGACGAGCCGCTATCGACCACCAAAATTTCATCGGCGCAACGCAGGCTTTCGATCGCGCGGGCGATGTTTCGCTCTTCGTTATAGGTGATGATGGTGGCCGAAATTTTCATAGGTACACCGAACCGCGGACAGGAACCGGTGTGAAGGAAAGCGCCAGGATAACAAGCGCCACGGCGGCGACGCGCATGCGCCCGGTGCCGACAGGGCTTTCATCAATGATCGGCGGATGGCGCAGGCCGGTCCAGAGGAAGAAGCCGGCCCAGAGTATCCAGCCAAGCCAGCCGAAGATGACGCCGATGGCGGCGAGCACGATGGCGAAAATCTGGGACAGCCGGCGGTGCTGGCGGCCGAAAAAGGCGTAGAGAATATGGCCGCCATCGAGCTGGCCGATGGGAAGCAGGTTGAGCGCCGTTGCCAGCAGGCCGACCCAGGCGGCGCGGGCGATGGGGTGGAGATAGAGATCGGCGGCGGCAACGCCGGGAAAGATGAGTTTCGTGGCCGCCCACAGCAGGAGCGGCGAGCCGAAGACGAGGTCACCCTGTTCGGCGATGCCGGGCAGAACTTTGGAGTTGGCGAGACCGATACCGAGGGCGGGGACGAGGAAAATGAAACCGGCGATGGGCCCGGCGACGCCGACGTCGAACAGTTCCCGGCGGGAAAAGATGGGCGCGCGGATTTTGATGAATGCGCCGAAGGTGCCTATGAGTGTGGGCGCGGGCAGGAAATAAGGGAGAGAGGCGTCGATGCGGTGGAACTGGCAGGCCCAGAAGTGGCCCAGTTCGTGGGCGAGCAGAATGGAGAGTAGGGTCAGCGAAAACGGCAGACCGGCAAGCAAAAGCCGCGGTTGATCCCAGATGGCGAGGAAGAAGCCGAAGTCGTCATCAATGAGAAAAGCGGGCCGGTTGGCCACAAAGTTCGCGTCGAGGCGCGAGCCGACGATGGTGGTTGTTAACAGCGTCAACACAAGCAGCAGCGCGTGAAGCCACCAACGCTGCCGGGATCGCGGACGCTGCGAGCGGGCGTCCATGGCCGATTCCATTAGTGCAGTTGCTGAAGCTCTTTGCCGGGCTTAAAGCGAACGGCCTTGCCCGGAGGGATGGCCACTTCGGCGCCGGTCCGCGGATTGCGGCCGATACCGGTCTTTCGCGGGCGGACATTAAAGATGCCGAACCCTCGGAGTTCAATCCGGTCGCCACTGGCCAAAGCCTGCTTCATGCTCTCGAAGACGGTTTCCACAGCCATCTCCGCTTTGGTCTTCGTGATGCCGGTGCGATTCACGACTTCATTGATGATGTCGAGCTTGATCATCCCCGCCTCCTGCGCGCTAACTGAAAACCAATGATAAGATTAGGCTTACGGTCCTGTCAAGCACGCCATGCCCGAGCCATACGACCCCGCCCAATTCCGACGTGCCTGCGCACGCTTTGCCACCGGTATCACAGTATCGACGGCGCTTGCCGCAGACGGCACTCCTCACGGCTTTACCGCCAATTCGTTTACCAGTGTCTCCATGGAGCCGCCGCTGATCCTGATCTGCGTCGACCATCGCGCCAATGTTCTGCGTCACTTCGAGCAGGCAACCCACTTTGGCGTCAACATTCTGGCCGAAGATCAGGAGGCGCTCTCGGTCCGGTTTGCCGAGCGCGGGCTCGATCGTTTCAACGGCATCGACTGGCATCCCGGCGCCACTGGCGTGCCGCTGTTAGGCGGCGCCTTGGCGCGGTTTGAATGCGCGACGCGGCAGTCGATTCCGGCCGGCGACCACCTCATCATCCTCGGCGAAGTGCTGCATGCGGAGTGGGAAAACGGGGCGCCGCTGCTGTACTATGCCAGCGCCTACCACACGGCGCAGCCCCGCAAGCGGGATTGAGAGCTGTGAGCGGGACGCACAGGCGTGACTGCAATTCCCGCAACTTACACATTTCAGGGCAGATAAGTTTACTTTCCCGCCGCTTGACGGGGCCCGATTGGGTGGTAGAATCAGATGTAGCGTGGGAAGCTCCAGCCACGCGTCAGGAATTCCAAATATGAACTTGCGCCGTACTCTGTTACTCCCGGGCGTGATCTTCGGATCCGCGTTGCTCGGTATCCCGGCTGAAGCAGCCGACAAAAAGGGCAAGGAAGAGGGCCCGCGGGAAACCGTGGCGAAGCCCCTTTCGGAGAAGGAACGGAAGCGCCGCGAAGAAAAACTCCGCAAGGAGTTGGAAGGTCCGTACCGCAAGTGGCTGAACGAAGACGTGCTGTACATCATCACCGATGAAGAACGCACCGCCTTCCGCCGCATGTCCACCGACGAAGAACGCGAACAGTTCATCGAACAGTTCTGGCTGCGCCGCGATCCGACTCCGGACTCGCAGGAAAACGAGTTTAAAGAAGAGCACTACCGCCGCATTGCCTACACGAACGAACGGTATGCCTCCGGTATCCCCGGTTGGAAGACCGATCGCGGCCGCATCTACATCACGTTCGGCCCGCCCGACGAAAACGAATCGCACCCCTCCGGCGGCACCTACGAGCGGCCGTTTGAAGAAGGCGGCGGCACGACGTCCACCTATCCGTTTGAAAAGTGGCGCTACCGCTGGATTGAAGGCATTGGCTCGGACATCATCATCGAATTCGTCGATCCCACGATGACCGGCGAATACCGCATGACGATGGACCCGTCGGAAAAAGACGCGTTGATGATGGTTCCCAACGCCGGCTTGACCTTGATGGAACAGATGGGCATGGCATCCAAGGCCGACCGTTTCAGCCGTACCGACGGCACCCGCCTCGGCACCGGCACCAATCCGCTGCCGATGCGCATGAACCAGTTTGAACGCCTGCAGCAGTTCGCCCGGTTGCAGAAGCCGCCGGCCGTAAAGTTTAAGGATCTGGAAGCCGCCGTCAATTCGACGGTGAAGTTCAACCTGCTTCCGATTCGCGTCCGCGCCGACTTTATGCGCATGACGGCCAACTCCATCCAGACGAATGTCACCATCCAGATGGAGAAGAAGGATCTGCAGTTCCAGAATAAAGAGGGCCTGGCGAAGGCCGCGGTGAACATTTACTCCCGCATCACTTCGATGTCCCGGCGCGTGGTGAACGTGTTTGAAGACGTTGTGACCACCGAAGTTCCCTCGGAGATGCTGGAAGCCGCCTCCAAAGGCTCTTCGATTTACCAGAAAGCCATTCCGCTGCCCCCGGGCACGTATCGGTTGAATGTTGTTGTGAAGGACGTCTTCGGCGGCAACATGAACAACTACGAAATGGCGCTCAACGTGCCGCGCATGGAAGATGACGTCTTCACCTTCTCGAGCGTGGTTCTGGCCGATTTGATTGAAAAAGTGCCGACGCGTTCGATCGGCGCCGGTCAGTTTGTCATTGGCAGCACGAAGGTCCGTCCGCGCGTCACCGAGTCGTTCCGGCAGGACGAGAAGATGGGCATCTACGTGAAATTGTACAATTTTGAAGCCGACGAGAAAACGAGAAAGCCCGTAGGCCAGG
>JBIKOG010000347.1:0-6340 GCA_044358225.1 Bryobacteraceae bacterium
ACAGAGTCGTTACGTTTGGTGCTGGAATCCGCTTTTCTTATTGTCGGTATCGCGGCTGATGGATTGGAGGCATTAGCGATGTTTGCACAACTCCACCCCAAAGTGGTTGTTGCGGATGTCGGATTATCTCGGATGAATGGTTTCGACGTATGCCGAGAGATTCACAGCATCGACAGCGGTTGCGTGGTCGTATTGCTGACCGGGCGGACGGATGAGAGAACGATCAACGAGGGGGTACAGTGCGGTGCGAACGCGATGGTTTCGAAATCCGAGGGGGTAGCCGCGCTAATGACCGCGATTCGGCAAGGACTACGGGGAGAGCCTTATTTTAGCAATTGCCTCGTGGGCCCGATTCTGACAAGCTACCGGGCAACACCGCAGGAACTGTTGGACCCTCTGACGATCCGGGAGCGGCAGATTGTGCAATTGATCGCAGAAGGCAAGAGTAGCAAGGACATTGGAGAAGCTCTGCATTTGAGTGTAAGGACCGTGGAAACCCACCGCTCCAGGATTATGGAGAAGTTGAATATGCACAACGTTGCGGCCCTGGTTCGATACGCGGTCCGGCGAGGCCTTATCTCCGCCTGAGCACACCCAATTGAGGATCGGCGAGGAAGGTGGATTGCGCTCCCGGCTTTCGCTCCGGTTAGAATACAGGATTCCCTTTGCGAGGAAGCGTGGAAACACTGATTCATCGAGAGACAGTGGTGCTTTACTCTAGCATTACGAGTTGCAGTAATAGTCTAGCAATGCAGTAGCTCGTTGATCGGGGGGCCAGGAGCGGGATATTCGAAGCCCGACTGGAATAATATTCTTCTGCGGGAGAGGAGAATTTCGTGCTAGTGAATGAGCTAAACAATAACGGGCAGTCGTCGCGATCCGGAAATTCGGTTTTGCTGGTGGACGATCATGCCCTGGTAACCGAAACCATTGGGTTGGTTCTTGTAGCGGCGGGCTTTTCCGTTGTCGGCGTCGCAGCGAACGGATACGAGGCGATCCAGAAGTTCTCGCAACTTATACCGGAGGTTGCCGTTCTAGATGTAGGACTACCCGGAATGGATGGGTTTGACCTATGCCGGGAGATCAGGAAGATCCGCCCGGAATGCGTGGTGATCCTGCTGACCGGGCGAACAGACGAAAAGGCGATAGAGGATGGGCTGCGTAGCGGAGCGAACGCTATGGTCCCTAAGTCGGAGGGAATCGATGGCCTGATTACGGCGATCCGGCGCGGGCTAATGGGTGATCCCTATGAGAGGACGTGCCAGACTCGTCCGAGTGTAACGGAACTCCGGGCGGTGGCACAGCAAGCGCTCGATCCGCTTACGATCCGTGAGCGGCAGGTTCTGCATTTGATTGCCGAGGGAATGAGCATTAACGAGGTGGGAGACACCTTGCAGTTGAGTGTAACAGTGGTGGAGACGATCCGATCCCAGATTATGCAAAAGTTGAACATGGACAGCGTGGAGTTGCTTGTTCAGTATGCGATGCAAAACGGTCTGATCCCCGGCTAATCCACGCCCAGTTGCGAATTGCGAACCCATGAGCCGCCCTTGACGGAGAGGGTCCGTCGGAAGATACAGGATTCCCTACACGACGAAGGGGGGAATCCCTGATTCGAAGATCGCCGGCTTCGTTGTAGCTTTGGGAATTGGATTTAACAAAGATTAGTTCCCTGCCTGAGTGGAATGGAGCGATCAGCAGACCCGCTCCATTAGCGGCGGCTGTTGATACGTCAGAGCGACATCCATGGGGGAGAGCGGGACAAGAATGAAGCAGGAACGACTGGAACCCGGTTGTACGGTTTTGCTGGTCGATGATCACGCGGTAGTGACCGAGTCTCTTCGACTGGCGCTAGGTGGAGCGGGATTTTCTGTGGTCGGTATCGCGGCGGACGGCTTAGAGGCGGTACAGATGTTCGTTCAGCTTCGGCCAGCGGTTGCAGTACTGGATGTGGGGCTACTGGGAATGAATGGCTTTGACTTATGCCGGGAGATCCAGAGCATAGACGTTAAGTGCGTGGTGATTCTGCTGACCGGGCGAACGGACGATAAAGCGATTAGCGACGGATTGCAGTGCGGCGCACACGCGATGGTATCCAAGTCGGAGGGCGTAGCGGGATTGATTGAGGCGATCCGGCAGGGACTGAAAGGTGCGCCGTATGTGAGTAGCTCTTTGATGGGACCGATCCTGATGAAGTACCGCGGGCTGGCGCCAGAAACGGTGGACCCTCTGACGGTTCGGGAGCGGCAGATCCTGCAATTGATTGCAGAGGGGAAGAGCAGCAAAGAGATAGGAGATGCCCTGCATCTGAGCGTGAAGACAGTGGAAACACACCGGTCGAGACTTATGCTTAAGCTGAATCTCCACAATGTGGCATCGCTGGTTCGCTATGCCATCCGGCAGGGGTTGATCTCCGCATAGAGCAGGCGACCGGGGCGGCACACTAAACATTTTGCTTGCCAACGATCCGCCGCCGGCGACAGCCGACTCGATGGCAGGAGCAGAGCGGAGAGACCGCGTACGGAAGATGTCGGTTGGTGGACTCGACTACTTGTGAGCCAGCTAAGGACGCCGAGCCCGGAAGCCAACTTCGACGGATCGAATTAGGTGCCGCAGAACGTTCGGTAGGCGGGGTTGGGGCTGGGATTGGGTGCGGCGTAGGCTTCGAGGCCGGGGCGTTCGGTGAAGGGATCTTTTAGCACTTCGTTGAGGGTTTCGAAGGGCTCGAAGTTGTTGGCTTCGGCGCTTTTGAGGGCCTCCTCCACTTTGTGATTGCGGGGAATGTAGAGGGGGTTCACTGCGTCCATTTCGGCTGGGGTGGCGGTGCGGCGGGGTTGCCAACGCTTGGCCCAGTTGGCGTCCGGGGTTTGGCCGGTGCTGAGGCGGCGGAAGGACTGGGTGAAGTCGAGCTTTTGGGCTTCGAGGATTTGCAGGAAATCGGTGATGAGTTGGCGGTCCGAGTCGTCGGGGACGGTGATGCCGAGCTTGGCGCGCATACCGTTCAGCCAGTGATTTTCGTAGACGGGCGTGAAGCCGCGGAGGACTTCGGTGGCGATGTCGATGGCCGTTTTTTCGTCTTCGTGGAGGAGGGGGAGAATCGTCTCGGCCAGGCGGGAGAGGTTCCAGACGGCGATCGACGGCTGTTGGCCGTAGGCGTAGCGGCCGTTTTGATCGATGGAACTGAAGACCGTTTTCGGGCTGTAGGTGTCCATGAAGGCGCAGGGACCGTAATCGATGGTCTCGCCGGAGATGGCCATGTTGTCGGTATTCATGACGCCGTGGATGAAGCCGACGAGCATCCATTTGGCGATGAGAGCGGCCTGGGCGTCGCGGACGGCGGTGAGGAGTTCGAGGGCGTTGGTGGCTTGGGGATAGTGGCGGGCGATGGAGTATTCGGCGAGGAGGCGGACCTTATCGGTGCTGGCGTGGGCGGCGAAGAATTGGAACGTACCGACGCGGATGTGGCTGGCGGCGATGCGGGTTAAGACCGCTCCGGGGAGGGGGCGTTCGCGGTAGACGGGTTCTCCGGTGGCGACGGCGGCGAGGGCGCGGGTTGTTGGGATGCCGAGGGCGTGCATCCCTTCTCCCATGAGGTATTCGCGGAGGACGGGGCCGAGGGCGGCTTTACCGTCGCCTCCTCGGGAGAACGCGGTGCGGCCGGAGCCTTTGAGTTGAATGTCGCGGCGGCGGCCGTTGGCATCGATGACTTCGCCGTAGAGGAGGGCGCGGCCGTCGCCGAGTTGCGGGACGAAGTGGCCGAACTGGTGGCCGGCGTAGGCTTGGGCGATGACTTGGGCGCCTTCGGGGGGTGTGTTGCCGGAGAATATTTGGGCGGCGGATTCCGGGGGGATTTCGAGTTGGAGTTCGGCGGCGAGTTGGGTATTGAGCTTGATGAGCTTGGGGGTGGGGGCCTGGGCGGGTTGGCCGGGGGCGTAGAAGCCGGGCAGGAGGCGGGCGTAGGTGTTATCGAAGGGGAAGGTCATTACTTCTTTCCGAACCAGGAGTAGAAAGCGACGGCGAAGCCGATGAAGACGACGAAGGCACGGATATAGTCCGGCTTCATTTTTCGGGCGACGCGGGCGCCGACGTAGCCGCCGACGGTGCCGGCGAGGCCCATCGCGATAGCGTACTTCCATACGATGGCGCCGGAGAGGAGAAAGATCAAAATTGTGATGCCGTTCATGGCGGCGGCGAGGATGGACTTGACGGCGTTCATCTGGTGGATGTCCGGGATGCCCATGAAGGCGAGGGAGCTTAGCATGAGAATGCCGATGCCGGCACCGAAGTAGCCGCCGTAGACGCCGACCAGGAATTGGAAGAAGACGATGATGGCGATTGTTTTGGGCGTTGGGGCTTCGTGGGGGTGGGCGCCGAAGTAGCGGGCGATGGGGCGTTGGAGGATAAGAAGGACGGAGGCGGCGATGAGGAGCCAGGGAACGGCGGAGGCGAAGACGCGTTCGGGGAGGCGGGTGACGAGGAGGGAGCCGATGAGGCCGCCGATGAGGCTGGGCGGGAGGAGGCGGACGAGATGGGGGCGGCAAAGGGCGAGTTCTTTGCGGTAGCCCAGGCCGGAGGCGAGGGAGCCGGGGAAGAGGGCGAAGGTGCTGGTGGCGTTGGCGGCAACGGGGCTCAAGACGGCGAGTAGGCTGGGGAAGGTAAGGAGGGTACCACCGCCGGCGACTGCGTTGACGATACCGGCGGCGAAGGCGGCGAGGCAGAGGAATAGCCAGGGGGAGAGGATATCAGCCATGCAAATTGCAAGGGTATCAAAGGGTGGAAATTGAGCGGGACTAAAAAATTACGGAAAGTGTTCAGTTTTGTTAAGAACCGGGCCGAGGGCGTCGAAATGATGGACAGGGAAATGAACTATGTCGATACAACCGCCTTCCTTTGCTGATGTCGTGGACCCTGGAAGATTCTCACTAGAAGAAGCGGAAAAGATGGCGCTGCAACTTATGGATGAAGGGCAGCGCATTCCGGAACGCCTTGCTTTGGCCTTGCAGGGAGAACCCCCACCTGATAACGGTCGCGCCGAGCGGATGCTGGAGCTGCTACCGCGGATAACCGGACCGGAGCGGCTGTTGCCGTTACTGGATCGAGTGATGCCATCGTCGAATTCACGGATTCGATCGAAGGCGTGGAAGCTGTACGCGGCGGCGAGCGCTGACCTGCGCTGGGCTGAGGCGCAGATTAACGATGAGGATGCCCGCGTGGCCGCCAACGTGGTGGAAGCGCTGTGGCGGGCGACGCCGACCGAGCCGTTGTTGGAGATTTTCCGGAAAGCGGCGCTGCAGGAACGGAACCGGGTAGCCGGGAATGGGTTGGTGGGGCTGTTCAACTTCAACGATCCGCTGGCGGAGGAGGTAGTGATGCGGATGGCGCGGCATCAGGACTCTGGTTTCCGAGCGACGGCGGCGTGGGCGATTGGGCGTGTGTACTGGCGCGAAGGTGCGGAACTGCTGCGCGAGTTGCGGAAGGATCACAGCGAAAAGGTTCGGATTAACGCTGAGCGCAGCATTCTGCGGATTGCGCGGCGGTACCCCGGCGCGGCGTAGTTCCGGCTACGGCCACTGGAGGTGGCGGTGCAGGAATTCGAAGGCGCCGTGGCCCCAGATCTGATGGATGCCATTGAAATATTCGATTTGCGTGCGGTCCGCTAGCTGCCAGTTGGCGAAGAGGCGGCGGACCTTCGCGAATTCGTAGGAGACCCACTCGTCGATCCCTACGCCATCGGCGTGGCCGCGTTCGACGAAGAAGGGGCGTGGAGCAATGAGCGTGGCCATTTCGGCGTGGCCGAAGGTGTTGGTCTGGTTGAACTCGTAGATCTCGTATTCGCGGGTGAACTGGTAGGAGAAGGGTTGCTCGTCGGTGGTGATCTTCCACGACCATTCGTTGAAGTTGCCCGAGCAGACGACGGCCTTTAAGCGGGGCTCCATGGCCGGGATGCGGACGGCGGTGGCGCCGCCGTAGCTTAGGCCGTAGAAGCCGATGCGGTCTTTGTCGACGAAGGGGAGGGTTTCCAGCCAATCGATGGAGCGGGAGTATTGGGCGGCGATGAAGGCGAACAGGCCGATGGCTAGGGGATCGCCTTTGCGGCAGAGTTGGCGGAACTTGGGGCCGTGGATGTAGGGGTTTTGCGGGGCGAAGACGATGAAACCGCGTTCGGCGAGGCGGGCGGCGAAGCGCTGGTAGGTTTTCATTTCGCCGGGGATGGTGGGTTGGATGATCTCCTGCGGGCGGCCTTCGAGGCCGTGTTGGGCGATGACCAATGGACGGCGTTCGCCGGGCTTCAGGCCTTTGGGGATAAGGAGAATGCCGTAGGAGAAGACTTCGCCATCGA
>JBIKOG010000348.1:0-6335 GCA_044358225.1 Bryobacteraceae bacterium
GCCGGGGGCGGTTTTGCCGCTTTTCGCCGTCTAGGTAGAAAAATTTCGGGCCAAAAGTCCGGTGACGAGTCTTCCGTCATCGCCCTCCACATCGACCAATAAACTCCCCAAATTCATCAACTTGCCGCCCTCCACCCCAGCTTTTTCCTAGGTGACTGTCACCTAGGAAAAATACGGTAAGTTTCATGCAATCAATCACTTCCGTCAAATCCAGCAATCCACATCTTTGCTCTTGACGAAATTCGCAAGACACCATAACATCACAGTCACATACCAGGAATCGCGGGCAAGCGTAGCCTCGAGGCCTGATTCTCCCAAATATCGACCGGCGGGCCTTGGCCCGCCGTAGTCGTTTATACTGGCGCAAATGAACCCCCACGCCCCGAAGGCAGATCCCCCGGCCTCCTGGCGCGACCGCCTCCACGCCCTCCGCAACCTCCCCCCGCTCCTCGCCATGGTCTGGGAAACCAGCCCCATTCTCTGCGTTGTCTCCCTCCTCTGCCGCCTTCTGTGGTCTTTAGTGCCCCTGGGTACCCTCTGGGTCGCCAAACTCATCATTGACCGCATAGCAGCCGCCGCAGCCGCCAAATCCGGCGTTCCTGACGACCTCTGGCCCCTCGTCGCCGCCGAGTTCGCCCTCGCCATTTCCGGCGACCTCCTCATGCGCGCCGCCGGCCTCGCCGAATCCCTCCTCGGCGACCGCTTCACCCACCACATCGGCGTCCGCCTCATGCGCCACGCCGCCACGCTCGACCTTGCCAGCTTCGAAGACCCCATCTTCTACGACAAACTCGAACGCGCCCGCCGCCAATCCGCCGCCCGCCTCGGCATGCTCTCCCAAATCGCCGGGCTCCTCCAAACTCTTCTATCTCTACTTGCAGTCTCCGCCGTAATCATTTCATTCTCCTGGTGGTTCCTGCCAATTTTGATCCTCGCTCTCCTCCCGGTCTTCTGGGGCGAAACCAAGTTCGCCATGCTCGCCTACTCCCTCCTCTACCGCTGGACCCCCGAGCGCCGCGAGCTCGATTACCTCCGCCTCCTGGGCGCCTCCATCTCCACCGCCAAAGAAGTCAAACTCTTCGGCCTCGGCGATTTCCTCATCAACCGGACGGAATCTCTCTTCGACCGTTACTTTCAGGAAAACCGTAAACTCGCTATCCAGAAAGCATTTACCAACGCCGCCCTCAACGTCCTCCCCCTCGCCGGCTACTACGGCGCCTACGCCGTCATCCTCTACCGCACCGCCAACGGCGAACTGTCATTGGGCGATCTCACCTTCCTCGCCGGGGCCTTCTTGCGATCCCGCAACGCCCTGGAAAGCGTCTTCTCCACCCTCTCCAACGTCTCCGAACAGGCCCTCTTCGTCCGCGATCTCTTCGAATTCTTCGACTCCAAACCCTCCATCGAATCCAAAACCGCCCTCCTCCCAGCTCCCCGGCCCATCAAAAAGGGCTTCGAATTCCAAAACGTCTCCTTCTCTTACGCCAATAGCCCCAAACCCGTCCTCGAAAATGTGAGCTTCCACCTCCACCCCGAAGAGCGCCTCGCCCTCATAGGCGAAAACGGCGCCGGCAAAACCACCCTCATCAAACTCATCTCCCGCCTCTACGACCCCACCGCCGGCCGCATCCTCCTCGACGGCGTCGATCTCCGCGAATACTCCCCCGCCGACCTCCGAAAAGAGATCGGAGTCATCTTCCAGGACTACGTCAAATACGACATGCTAGTCAAAGAAAACATAGGAGTTGGCCGAGTCGACGAGATGACCAACCAAACCAAAATCGAGGACGCCGCCCACAAATCCCTCGCCTCCGACGTCGTCGCCCAACTCACCAACGGCTACTCCCACATGCTCGGCCGCCGCTTCGAAGGCGGTGCCGATCTCTCCATGGGCCAGTGGCAAAAGATCGCCCTGGCAAGAGCCTACATGCGCGACGCCCAGCTCCTCGTCCTCGATGAACCGACAAGTTCCCTCGACGCCCGTGCCGAATTCGAAGTCTTCCAGCGCTTCGCCGAACTCACCAAAGGCAAAATGGCCATCCTGATTTCCCACAGGTTTTCCACAGTCCGCATGGCCGACCGTATCCTCGTCCTCGGCAACGGCCGCATCGAAGAACAAGGCACCCACGCCGACCTCTTAAAGAACCGTGCGCGTTACGCCGAACTCTTCGAACTCCAAGCCGCTGGCTACCGATAGCGCCATCCCCCCCGCTGCGATAAACTCGCTCCATGCGATTTCCCCGTCGTCTCGCCCTCGCGCTGCTGGCCGCCGCGGCCGTATCCGCCCAACAGCCTCCCCCCCTCGTCTCCCCCGAAGTCTCGCCCGACCGCAAAGTCACCTTCCGCCTCCTCGCCCCCAAGGCCGATTCGGTCAAGGTCATGGGCGGCGACATGCCCGGCAACGGCCCCGGCACCGCCATGACCAAAGGCGCAAACGGCGTCTGGGAAGCTACCGTCGGCCCGCTCCCCGGCGGCGCCTATCGCTACAACTTCAACGTTGCAGGCCTCACCCTCCTCGACCCCCGCAACCCCGCCAACTCCGAATCCAACAACAACGTCTGGTCCATGGTCGTAGTCCCCGGCGATGATCGATTCGATACCAAGCAGGTGCCCCACGGCGCCGTCGCCGCCGTCACCTATTACTCCACCGAACTCAAACGCCACCGCCGTATGACCATCTACACGCCCCCCGGCTACGAAAACGGCAAGGAAAAATACCCCGTCTTCTTCCTGCTCCACGGTGCCTCGGACAGCGATCACAGCTGGTCCTCCGTCGGCCGCGCCGGCGTCATCCTCGATAACTTAATCGCCGAAAAGAAGGCCAGGCCCATGATTATGGTCATGCCCGCCGGCCACACCAACGCGGGCGGTTTCCGCGTCCCCGGCGCCGCCGACGAATTCGCCAAGGATTTCGTCACGGACATCATGCCCTACGTCGACAAGCACTACCGCGTTCAAAAAGGCCGCGCCCACCGCGCCATCGCCGGCCTCTCCATGGGTGGCAACCAGACGCTCGCCGTCGGCATCCCCCATCTCGATAAATTCGCCTACCTCGGCGTCTTCAGCTCCGGCCTCATCGGTGAATTCGGCCCCACCCGCCCCGGCGCCCCGGCCCGGCCCGCCGGCCCCAGCTTTGAAGAACGGCACAAATCCGAACTCGATAATCCGGCTCTGAAAAAAGGTCTCAAACTGGTCTGGTTCGGCATCGGGAAAGAAGACTTTCTCCTGAAAACCGCCGAAGGCACCGTGGCTCTGTTAAAGAAACACGGCTTCGACGTAACCTACAAGGAAACCGCCGGTGGCCACACCTGGCTCAACTGGCGCGACTACCTCGCCGAGTTCGCTCCCAAGTTATTCCAGTAACTGCCAAGCCTACACCGCGGGTCCGTTCTGTATGGCGAGCGCCTCCAGGGTGCTCGCCAACTCCGCCAGCCGCACCGGTTTCGACAGAAACCCCTCCATTCCCGCCGCGCGGCATTCCGCCCGATTCTCGTCAAACGCTCCCGCCGTCAGCGCGACAATGTACGGTCCGCTCCCCTCCGGCCATGCCTGCCGGATTCTCCGCGTCGCCTCAATCCCATCCATCTCCGGCATCTGTACGTCCATAAAAATCAGGTCGTACGCCTTCCTGCCCACGAACTCCAAAACTTCCAACCCATTGTTCGCCACATCGGCCTCGTAGCCCAGTCGCTCCAGCAACCGCAGCAGCACTTTCTGGTTCACGCCGTTGTCCTCCGCCAGCAGGATGCACATTGGCCGCCGCTCCGCCGCCGGGTCCGCCCGCACCACCTTGGTCGCCCCCTCGCGCTCTCCCAGCACCCGCCGCAAAACGGTACTTCGAATCGGTGTCGTCAGCCCGTCTCGCGCCACGTCGTTCGTATGCCCCACCTCCACCGTACGCCGCGCCCGTACCCCCTCCGGCACCGTCCCTCCGGCGTCCACAAACACCGTGTCGAACACTCCATCGCCCTTTTCTTCTATCCTCGTCCGCCCGATCCGTTCCAGGCGGCTCCTTAACCCCACCCTGGTCCACGCATCCCGAATCAACAACAGGATTCGCTCCTCTGACGGCGCAACCGCCGCCCCCGCCTCCACCTTCGCCCGGATCGTGAAGTGAAACACGGATCCCTCCCCCGGCGCGCTCTCCGCCCAGATTCGCCCCCCAAACGCCTCCACCAACTTCCGGCTGATCGCCAGCCCTAGCCCGGTTCCCCCGAACCGCCGCGTTGTCGATGAGTCCGTCTGCGTGAACTCGCGGAACAGTTTCGACATTCCCTCCGCCGAAATCCCAATCCCCGTATCGTGAACCGCAAAGTGGAACTCCATCTCCTCGCCCGCCACCGGCGTCGTCTCCACCCGCAGTCGCACACTCCCGGCGGCCGTGAACTTCACCGCATTCGACAACAAGTTTAAAAGGATCTGCCGGAGCCTCGTCGAATCCCCCACGATCCATTCTGGAACCGTCCCGTCCAGCCAGTCCTCCAGTACCAGTCCCTTCCCATGCGCCGCCACCGCCGTTACCGCCATCGACTCTTCCACACAGTTCACCAGCGAAAACCGCCGCTGCTCCAGTTCCAACTTGCCGGCTTCGATCTTCGAATAGTCCAGAATGTCGTTGATCAACGCCAGCAGCGCCTCCCCGCTGGAGCGGATCGTGTCCAGGTGCTCCCGCGCCTCCGATGGCAGGTCCATCGCCATCAGCAGTTCCGTAGTCCCCACCGTCGCGCTCATCGGCGTTCGTATCTCGTGACTCATGTTGGCCAAGAACTCACTCTTGGCACGCGATGCGTTCCGCGCTTCTGCCGTCCGTTCCGCCACTAACTGTTCCAACTCCTCCTGCCGCGCCCGTATCCGGCGTGTATACAGCGCCACGCCCAACGCCGCTGCCGCAAATACAGCGATGCACAGTAACCCAAAGAACCACGCGGTCTCCCGGAACAACATCGGTATCCGGAACCGGGCCAGCGCCGCCGGTGGGCCCCATGCCCCGTCGCGGTTCCCGGCCTGCACTTCAAAGACATAGTCCCGCGGCGGCAGATTGGTGTAGCGCGCCACCCGCAGTTTCCCCTCTTGCCAGCCTGCGTCATACCCTGCCAGCCGGTACCGGAGCCGCAAGGACGGCGAATCGGAAAACAGCGCCGCCGTATAGCGGAATTCCACATCGCGCACCCCGGCTGACAGCGTTCCGTCTGGCAACCCGCCCGCTGCCGTTTCCGCACTTTCCAACAGCGGTTCCGGCAATACCGGCTTCCGATTCCACCGCTCCGGCGCAACCGCCACCACGCCCTTCGTCGGAAACCAAATCCGCCCATCCCTTCCTTTCCACGCAGCAGGGCTCATCCCTCCGTTACACTCCGGCGTCCGCATCCCCTCGGCGTGCCCGCGCAGCCGGCAATGCACGCGTGCCGCCCGTCCATCGGTTACTGCTTCCATTTCCGCAATAGAAACTTGCGAGATTCCCAGGTTAGAACTGATCCAGAAGCTCCCCAGGCCATCGTCAACTATCGATATTGCCGACGCCGTACACATCCCCTGCGCAGTCCCTATCGTATCCACCCGCTCCCCCCGGATCCGTTTTACGCCGCCCTCCGCCGTGGCCACCCACAAACTCCCGTCTTTCCCCTCCGTCATCCCGTAAAGCGCCGTCTCCATCAACCGCGGTTTCCCCGCAAACCGCTGCCATCTCTCGCCCTTCCGGAACCACAAGCCCTGCCGTCCGCCCATTACCCAAATCGTCCCATCGGAAGCCCGGAATATCGAGTTGACACGGGTCTCGCTCATTCCCGGTTCTGCCGTAAATCGCCCGTCCCGGAACCGGAAAATGCCCTGGTCTGCCGTCCCCACCCACAGTTCGCCGTCTTCACTTTCGGCCAGCGCCGTCGCCACTTTCCCCTCCGGCCGGTCCGGCAGCCGCCACTGTTCCACGCGCCCCTGCCGGATCCGCGCCACCCCTGTTGCGATTCCCACCCAGATCTCCCCGTCGCGTCCTTCCAGCAGCGCCCCAGTCCGCTGCCGCCGCAGTTCCACCGGCACCGGCGCGCTCCGCCCCTTCTCCAACTTCTGCAACCCTTTACGGGTTGTCATCCACACAGCGCCCGTCCGGTCCTCCATCACGCTCCAAACCAGCGTGTCCCCCAGCCCCTCAGGCGCCCCGAAGGAGACGATCGGCGTGTCCTCGAACATCACCACGCCTTCTCCTTGGACCGCCACCCACAGATTGCCCTCCCGGTCCTCCATCAGGCCCCCTACGATGGCACTCCCGCTCCCGGCCCCTTCATCCACATGGGCCACATCCCCGGTCGCGGTCAGTCGTGTCAACCCGCCTTCCCAGTTGG
>JBIKOG010000349.1:0-6318 GCA_044358225.1 Bryobacteraceae bacterium
CTCGCCGTCTTCCCCATTCAAGTCCGCACCAGTCGCGATCAGCGAGGTGGCGTCACCTCCTTCCCTCGGGTAGAGCGCGAACTCAGTGCCCTCATGAAGCAGCATTCCCACAACGTCTGCTTCACCACCATGTTCGACTTCTACGCGCTGCCCACCGACTTTCCCGGCAACAATCCCAACATCTACGATCCCTGCCAACGCGCGCAGAACATCGAAGCCGAACTGGCAATTCGGTTCCCCGACCGACTCATTCCCTACATCCAGCTCCATGAATTTGAAGCATTGCTCTTCACCGATCTGAACGTCCTTCCCCCCTTTTTTCCTGGCGATGATCTGCGGAAGCCTCTCTCCGAACTTGCGGTTTCGATCCGGCATTTCGATTCTCCGGAACAGATCAACGACAAGCGGGAAACCTCTCCCAGCCATCGACTCGCCGCCGCCATTCCCGCTTACCACGGCCGCAAATCGGATGTTGGTCCCGCTGCTGTCGCCCGCATCGGCTTGCCCCGGATCCGCGCTGCCTGCCCGCACTTCCACCACTGGCTCCAAAAACTCGAAGCCCTCGCGAACCCCTAACTACAACTTCTCCGGCCATATCTGGTGGCCGTGGAAAATCGCGATCACTTCCACACGCTCCTTGCGCACCCGGTAGGGGGCAACGTAGGTCATGTGGGGAATCACCAGTTCACGCGTCCCCAACACCCGCCCCGGCCGGCCGACTTCAGGTTGCGTGCGCAGCAGGGATACCGCGGCGACGATCCGCTGGGCCACCAAGGTTGCATTCTGCTCAGAGTCGCGCACGATGTATTTCCGCAATTTCACTAGGTGTTGAATCGCGCGCGGCGACCAGACAATCTTCATCGCGGTGCTTTCTTCTCCTCAGGCGTCCCCCACGTCGCCAGCCATTTAGCGACCTTTTCGTGCGACACGCCCAGTTCGTCGTCCAACTCACCGAGCCCGGCTTCTATTTCTCCCAGTTGCCACTCCTCGGCCGCCACATAGGCAGTGATCGCCTCCGCCGCGAGGAATGACCGCGACCGGTTCATGCTCTTCGAAAGGGCATCCAACCGGCGCTTCGTCTCGCCATCAATCCGGATTGAAAGAGTCTCTGTCATCACTTGTGCTCAGTTGTGTACATCTTCCCTCATCCCGTAACCCACCCCCCGCTTTGATATATTGAGTTCACTCCTACCTCCTAAGGGGACGTGTATCTATGCGCCTTTTTGCTGCTCTCCTCCTCGCCGGTGCCCTCGCCGCGGCCTTCGCCGAAACCGGCCAGAAGAAGGAGTTCTCGCCCATCCAGAAAAAGTGGTGGGCCTTCCAGCCCGTCAAGGCCACTCCCGGCGCCACCATCGATTCGCTCCTCCTCGCCAAAATGGCCGAAAAAGGCGTCACGCCCAATCCCAAGGCCGACAAAGTCACCCTCCTCCGCCGCGCCACGCTCGTCCTCACCGGCCTGCCCCCCACGCCCGAACAAACCCAGGCCTTCCTAAACGATTCGGCGCCCAATGCCTTTGAAAAGGTCATCGACCAGCTCCTCGCTTCGCCCCAATACGGCGAACGCTGGGCGCGCCACTGGCTCGACCTCGCCCGCTATGCCGACTCCGAAGGCTTCAAGGCCGACGAGACCCGCCCCAACGTCTGGCGCTACCGCGACTACGTAATCAAGAGCTTCAACGCCGACAAGCCCTACGACCGCTTCGTCAAGGAGCAGATCGCCGGCGACGAGCTCTACCCCAACGACCTCGACGCCAAAGTCGCCGTCGGTTTCAACCGCCACTTCCCCGACGAGTCCAACGCCGCCAACATTCGCCAACGCCGCCAGGAGCTGCTCTTCGATATCACCGACACCACCGGCTCCGTCTTCATGGGCTTAACCTACGGCTGCGCCAAGTGCCACGACCATAAGTTCGACCCCATCCTCCACAAGGACTACTACCGCCTCCAGGCCTTCTACGCCAACACCGTCATCGACGATGAACGCATCCTGATGCCCGGCCCCGAACTCGACGCCTGGAAGGTCCAGAAGGCCGAGTGGGAATCGAAGACCGTCGCCATCCGCACCGAGATGCAGACCCTGCTCGACGGCCCGCGCAAGCGCAAGTTCGACGACCGACTCTCCCGCTTCCCCGAAGAGATCCAGGAGACCATCACGATGGAGCCGGCCAAGCGCTCCCCGCTCCAGTGGCACATGTTCGTCAAGGCCAAGGCCCAGGTCACGTTCACCGACGCCGAGTGCGCCGCGGCTCTCAAAGGCGCCGAAGCCAAGCGCTTCGCCGAGCTGAAAAAGGAGCTCGCCGGCTTCGACGCGATCAAGCCCGCCGAGCCGCCCATGGCCCAGTCGCTGGCCGATCTCACGACCGGCGCACCCAAGACCCACGTGCTGAAGAGCGGCAACTTCGAAGCCCCGCTCGACGAAGTCGCCCCCGGCTTCCTCTCCATCCTTGACCCCTCCGATGCCGACGTCTCCCATGGCCGCCGAACCGCGCTCGCCAACTGGCTCGCCAGCCCCACGAACCCGCTCACGGCCCGCGTCATGGTGAACCGCGTGTGGCACCACCACTTCGGCCGCGGCATCGCCGGCTCGCCTTCGGACTTCGGCCTGATGGGCGAACGGCCCACCAATATGCCGCTGCTCGATACGCTCACCGCCAACTTCGTCGCCAACGGCTGGAGCCTGAGGCGGCTGCACAAGCAGATCATGCTCTCCGATGCCTGGCAGGCATCAAGCGCCCACAACGTCGCCAGCGCGGCCAAGGACCCCGAGAACAAGCTGAACTGGAAGTACCCGCGCCACCGTCTGGAAGGCGAAGCCGTTCGCGACTCCATGCTCGCCGTCGCCGGCCGCCTGAACACCAAGATGTACGGCACCCCCGTTTTCCCCCCGCTCCCGGCCGGTGTCGTCACCCGCGGCGGATGGAAGAAGGAAGAAAATCAATCCGATTCCGACCGCCGATCCGTATATGTATTTGTGCGGCGCAATACCCGCTACCCGATGTTTGAAGCCTTCGATATGCCCGACACCCACGAAAGCTGCGCCCGGCGCAACATGACTATTAACCCGGCCCAATCGCTGGAGCTGATGAACTCGCGCCTGGTCACGGATTGGTCGCGCAGCTTCGCCGCCCGCGTCCGCAACGATGGCGGCCAGTCGGTGGACGGCATGCTCGACCGCGCGTTCAAGCTGGCGTTCCAGCGTACGCCCACAGAGGCGGAACGAACCAACGCCCGCGACTTCCTGGCACGCCAGCAGAAGCTCGCCGGCGGCGAGGAACAGGCCTGGGCCGACCTCTGCCAGACGCTGTTCTCCACCAACGAATTCCTGTACGTGAACTAGTCATGAACAAGCTACTGAGCCATCACTGGAACGTATCGAGCCGCCGCGAGTTCTTCGCCCGCGCGGGATCGGGACTGGGCGCCATCGCGCTTGGCAGCATGCTCGCCGAAGGCGCCGAGACGCCGAAGAAGACCCACTTCCCGGCCAAGGCCAAGTCGGTCATCTGGCTGTTCATGGAAGGCGGCCCCAGCCACATCGATCTGTTCGATCCCAAGCCCGAGTTGAACAAGCTCGCCGGCAAGCCGATGCCCGCCGGCTTCGGCAAACTGGTCACCGCCATGGGGACCGGGAACAACACGCTGATGGCCTCGCCGCGGACCTGGAAGCAGCACGGGAAGTCCGGCATGTGGGTCAGCGAATGGTACCCCCATATCGCCAAACATGTGGATGATATGACCGTCATCCGCTCCTGCTGGGCGAACGGGCTGAACCATGTGGGCTCGGTGTGCCAGATGAACACCGGCGACATCCTGGCGGGCCGTCCGTCTCTGGGCGCGTGGGTCACCTATGGCCTGGGAACCGCGAACAAGAACCTGCCGACCTTCGTGGTTCTGACCGATGACAAAGAGGTGCTCGGCGGCCCCAAGAACTGGTCGTCCGGCTTCCTGCCGGCGTCCTATCAGGGCACCCAATTCCGTCAGGGCGATACACCCATCCTGAACCTCAAGCCCCCGGATGGCGTGACCGATGAGCGGCAGAAGAGCCGCCTGAGTTTACTGAAACAGCTGAACCAGCACTGGGGTGCGGACAAGACCGAAGATACCGATCTGGACGCCCGCGTGAAGAGCTTCGAGCTGGCCTACGAGATGCAATCGGCCGGGGCCGAAGCGGTGGATATTTCGAAGGAGACCGAAGCCACCAAGTCCCTGTACGGCATGGATGACGAGATGACCCGGCAGTTCGGCCACAACTGCCTGCTGGCCCGGCGGCTGGTGGAGCGCGGTGTCCGCTTCGTGGAGTTGTACTGCGGCTCCGGCTCCGGCTGGGATGCGCACTCGAACATCGAGGGCAACCACGGCAAGTGGTGCAAGGTCTCCGATAAGCCCATCGCCGGGCTCTTGGAAGACCTGAAGCAGCGCGGACTGTTGCAGGACACGCTGGTGGTGTGGGGCGGGGAATTCGGCCGCACGCCGTTCAACGAGAAGGGCAACGGGCGGGATCACAACCCGTGGGGCTTTACGATGTGGATGGCCGGCGGCGGCGCCAAGGGTGGGCAGTATGTCGGCACCACCGACGAGATCGGCCTGCGCGCGGTGGAGAAGCCCTGCCATGTGCACGACATCCACGCCAGCATCCTCTACGCGCTGGGCATGGACCATCTGCAGATGACCTATCAGCACAACGGGCGCGCTGAACGGCCGACCATTGTTGGCGGTAATATCTTCAAAGAGATCTTCGTTTGAACTTCTTCTTCCCATTGATCTTCGCGGCGCTTGACGCCGAAGGGGACCGCGAACTGGCGGTCCGGCTCCAACGCCGGGACCCCCAGGCGCTGGCGGAACTCTACGACAAGTACGGGCGGATCGCGTTTTCGCTGATCGTCCGGATTGTCCGGGATCAGGGCATCGCCGAGGACCTGACACAGGAGACGTTCCTGCGGGTGTGGAACCGGATGGCGGGCTTCGATGCCGAGCGGGGCGCGCTGGGGGCGTGGGTGCTGACGGTGGCGCGGAACAGGGCCATCGACTATCTGCGGTCCGTCGATGGGCGCACGCGGCAGAACGCCATTGAACTGTCGGCCACGGAGACGCCGGCGGTGTTTGTGGACCTGGAGGCGAACCTCATGAACTCCGACCGGGCGCGGCAGCTGAAGGCGGCGTTCGAGAAGCTGAACGAGAAGCAGCGGATGGTGATCGAGCTGGCCTATTTCGAGGGGCTGTCGCAGACCGAGATGGCCGAGCGGATGAAGCAGCCGTTGGGCACGGTGAAAACCTGGGTGCGGACGGCGTTGCAGATCCTGCGCAATGAGCTGGAAGAGGCGGTGCCCGCATGACGCCGGAGAAGGACCTGCTGTACGAGTTATACGTGCTGGGGCAGTTAGAAGAGCCCGAGCGCGGCGAGATTGAAGAGGCGCTGCGTCGCAACGATCCGGCGGCCCAGGCGCGGCTGCGGAAGGCGCTGGAGACCAACGCCATCCTCGGGACGCTGCCGTCGGCTGTAGAGCCCTCCAAGGCGCTGCGGCGGCGCATCCTGGCCATCGCTGAGCCCGCTCCCTCCCGGATGCCCTGGAACCTGGCCTGGGCGGCGCTGAGCGCCTGTCTCGTGGCCGGGCTGGTCTACACCGATTTCCAGCGGCAAGGGGTGGAGGCGGAGTTGCGGGCGCGGGATGGCACGCTGGCCTTTTTGCGGAGCCCGGAGACAAAGCTTTTAAAGCCCGCGACGGTGACCGAGCCGCAGCCGGTGGCGAAGGTGTTCGTGAACGGGTCGCAGGGCGTGTTGCTGGTGGCGTCGAACCTGGCCCCGCTGGCGGCCGGCCGGACCTACGAGATGTGGGTGGTGCCCAAGGCGGGCGGGCCGCGCCCGATGGGGCTTTTCAAGCCAGCCGCGGATGGCAGCGCGATCCATTTGCGAGCCGGTGCGGTGGACCTGACCGACGCGGCGGCGATTGCCTTGTCGGTTGAGCCCGAGGGTGGTTCGCCGGCCCCGACGACGACGCCGTTCCTGATCACGCCGGTGGGCGATTAGTGGAGTGCCGGCTGGGCTGCGGGGCGTGCTGTATTGCGCCCTCGATTACCAGCCCGATTCCGGGGATGCCATCGGGGAAGCCGGCCGGGGTGCGGTGTGTGCAGTTGACGGAGGGGAACCTCTGCCTGCTGTTCGGTGACCCGAGGCGACCGGGGTTTTGTGTGGGGCTGCGTCCGTCGGCGGAGATGTGCGGGGCGTCGGCTTCGGAGGCGCTGGTGTACTTGGCGGAGTTGGAGGTTCGGACTCGGCCGTAGGGGCTTGGGCTGCGAGCGGGCTGTTGCGGGTGGCCGGGGAGG
>JBIKOG010000350.1:0-6302 GCA_044358225.1 Bryobacteraceae bacterium
GCCGGAATCCTGTTCGCCTTGCCTTCGGATTGCTGTTCGGCTTGGTCGGAATCGCCATCTAATTCCAACTTCCGCGATCCTGATCGCTCATCGCAAGAGCGATCAGGCCCGCGAAGACCCAGGCCCAAGTCACCCTTCCTCACTTCCCCTTCCAGTAAAATAGAGCCAATCGCGTTCGTCCTCGAACAAAAATATCTACCCGCCAATGAGCGACGGACAGTTCGTCTTGGTCACCGCGCCAAGCAGTTCTTCAGTCAGCCGCAGCATCTCCGAAATCGACTTCCAATTACAAACTTGGGCGAGACACGACCGGCGCGGCACCGTAACGAAAGCCCCAAGCGGCTTCCTCCCCCTCTGCCCCGACGTCGTCATCGAGTTCAAACTCCCCGCGGGCCTTCCCAAAATCTCTCACGCTAAAATGCAAGAATACATGGAAAACGGCGCCCAACCTCGGCTGGCTCATCGACTCCCTCACCGCCACCGAACCCCTAACCAACTTCACCCTCCACCTGGCCGAAGTCTGGAACCCCCTCCAATAAATCGAAAGCGGCGCACCCCCCAAAGGAGATGCGCCGCCAATCGAACAAACGAAGAAACTAACCCAGCCGGCTAAAAACCGACTTAGCAGCCTTAATCGAATTGTTCACGTTCTCGATGTTCTTCACACCTTCCGTGGACAACCAGTCTTCCAGCGCCTTGATGCCCTGCTTCCCGTAAACCGGAATGCCTTCTTTCCAGGTCGCACGGCCGCACAGCACGCCGCTGAAATCGGTGCCCGCTTCGGCCGCCAGCGCCAGGCTCTCGTTGAACTCGGCATTGGAAACGCCGGCGCTCAAATAGATGAACGGCTTGTCGGTCACGTCGGCCGCCTGACGGTACAGGTCCATCGCTTCCTTCTTCGTCTGCGCAATCTCGCCCTTGAACACGGAGCTGCCTTCCACGAAGTTCGCGTTCACCGGCACTTCCACCTTCAACACGTCCACCTTGTACTGCGGCTTGGTGAATTCGGTCATGCTGCCAATGACAACCTGCGGCTTGATCTTCGCGTATTCCAAGCCCTTTTCGTCCCCGCCCTTCGGGTCATAGCCCACGAATTCCAGGAAGAACGGAATCTGAATGTCTTCGCATTCGCTGCCAATCCGTTCCACGAAGGCATGCTTGATGTCGTTCAAATTCGGATCTTCAAACGGCGTGTAGTAGATCAGGATCTTCACGGCGTCGGCGCCCATATCCTTGATGCGCTTGGCCGACAGGTGCGGCAACAGGTCCGGCAAACGGCCCGGCTGCGTGTTGTCGTAGCCCGTCTCTTCATAAGCCAACAGCAACCCGGCGTTCTTCGAACGCGCCGCCGCCGCCGGCAATCCGAATTCCGGATCCAGCAAAATCGCCGAAGCATGCGGAGTGAGGATCTTCGATACAGCGATCTTGAACTCCTCCATCATCTCCTGCGTCACTTCCTTGGCCGAGATGCCCTTGGCCGACGCGATCGACTTCTGCAACGATCCGCGCTGGTCCATGGCCGCCGCGGCAATCACGCCCCGATCGTCGGAGAGCGCAACAAGATGCTTACGTTTACCTTCTGAAATACTCATGATGACGAGATAGACTCCTGTCTTTATTGTAAACCCGGTCGCCACAAATTGAGCCGCCGATGATACGCCTGCGCCCGCGCCACATCGCGAAATATCTGCGCCTTCAACTCCTCCGGCGACCCAAACTTCCGTTCCTCGCGCACCCGCCGCAACAACTCCACCGCAATTCCCTCCGGCCGCCGCCCGTCAAACGCGTCCAGCAAAAACGTCTCAATCGTCCG
This sequence comes from Bryobacteraceae bacterium, assembly GCA_044358225.1. Taxonomy (GTDB): domain Bacteria; phylum Acidobacteriota; class Terriglobia; order Bryobacterales; family Bryobacteraceae. The sequence goes on from JBIKOG010000350.1 coordinate 1,814, forward strand.
CCGGTCCCCATCAAACGTGGGCCGCATCCCAATGTTGGTGATCGAACGCCAACACCGCTCTCCGCCCACCTCCCGCGTCCGCGTAATATAAACCCCGTCCGGCGGCAACACCTCCGTCGCCGGTGCAATGTTCAATGTGGGAACCGTCTGCTTCGACCCAATCCCGTGTCCCGCCACCACCGCCCCCGCCAGCGTGTAGGCGTGTCCCAACAGCCGCTGCGCCATCGACATCCGCCCGCTCCCCACCGCCTCTCGAACCAAGGTCGAGGAGATCACGCCATACCGCGACCGGATCGCTGGCTCGATATGCGTCGAAAATCCCAACTGCAATCCCAGTTCCGCCAGCAAATGCATGTCCCCGGCGTGCTTATGCCCGAACCGGAAATTATCCCCCACAACGATTGCCCGCGTCCCCAACGCGCCCACCAAAATATCCCGCACAAACGAGTCCGGAGACACCCGAGCCAGCTCCCCATCAAACGGCAAAATGAGGACCTTCTCCAACCCGCAAGCCGCCATAACGGAAACCCGCTGTTCAAACGAAGTGATCCGTTTCGGAGCCCGATCCGGCGCCACCACGCAAGCCGGATGCGGATCAAACGTCAACGCCGCCGCCCGCCAGCCCTTCCCTCGTGCCAGCATCGCGACTTCCCGAAACAGCGCCTGATGGGCCAAATGCGTCCCGTCAAAATTCCCAATAGTAAGCGCACAAGGCCCAAACCGGCCACGCGCGTCAGCAAGAGAGCGAAAGACGTCCATGGGGCTCTATGCGTCCACCGTCACCGTCAACCCGTCGTAGGCCAGGCGAACGTTGTCGGGCAACATGCTCTCCGCGCGTTGATGTCCCAAATCGTGGCAAATATGAGTGAAATACGCCATCCGCGGTTGCAGCTTGTCCACAATGCGTAAGGATTCCGCTACCGTCGAATGCGTCGGATGCGGCTTGTAACGAAGAGCGTCCAAGAACAACGTATCCAACCCCTGCAACAACGCCATCGATTCCTCAGGAATCCGATTATGATCCGTCAAATAAGCGAGCTTCCCAATCCGAAACCCAAACACCGGCATCGACCCATGAAACAAGGGAATCGGAATGATCTCCCGATCAAACAACGAGAACGGCGAGGCATCAATGGTGACCGTCTCCAACTTCGGCCGGCTCGACTCACTAATGGCCTCCGAAAACACATACTGAAACACCCGCCGAACGATAGAGAGCGTTTCTTCACTCCCATAAACCGGAATATTCCCCGCCTGCCGAAAGTTAAACGGCCGCACGTCATCGAGCCCCAAGATATGATCCGCATGCCCATGCGTCAACAAAATCGCATCGAGCTTCGGAATATGCACCCGCAGCGCCTGATACCGAAAATCCGGAGTGGTATCAATCACCACATCCCGCCCATCAAACCGAACCCAAACCGAAGGCCGTAACCGGTTATCCCGAGGATCGCTGGAGGTGCAGACGTCGCAATGACACCCCACAAACGGCACGCCAACGGAGGTCCCAGACCCAAGGACAGTGAGAGTAATCAAGCTCACAGAAGGTCCTCGGAAGGGGGCATACCGCTATTTTATCGCACTCCCCCCGTCGCCAACTCTCGCAATCTCCCATAATCCGGCAACTCTTCAGCCCCTACCGTTTCCAAATGCTGCGCAAACGCCACCTGCTCCTCCCGCAGCCCCGGGCACGCCGTCTGAAACTCCACCTTCGCCGCCCGCACCGCCTCCCGGTCTTCCGACTTTCCCTTCCACGGCAACACCACCCCCTCCAACTCCAGCAGCGAATACCACAACGACCAGCAGTCATCGCGCGGCGCCGGCGTCTCCCCCGCATGCGCCCACACCGATGCATACCGCACCGTACCCCGCAATCCCTTCCCCGTACTCGGCCGCGCCCGTCCCTCGCCATCCCGAAACACCCGCGCCAGCCCGAAGTCGATCAGCACCGGCGTAATCCTCCGGTCGAAATTCGACGAAAACACCATGTTGCCCGGCTTCACATCGCAGTGCACCACGCCCCGCCCATGAATCGCCTCCAATGTAGTCAGGATTTGCGCCCCAATTCGCCCCACCTGTTCAGCCGACAGCCGCGGCCCCTTCGGCCCCCCCAACGGCCGGTCCAGGCTCGCCCCATAGCGCTTCATCATCAGGTAACACGGCTCTCCCTCCAGCCGCGCGCTCATCAATACCGGCACGCCCGGGCAACCCTTCACCGCCTCCAGCATCGCCGCCTCCCGCCGTAGCGATCGCCGTGCGTCCTCCGTCTTCGCAAACTTCACCGCTGCCTCGTCGTCCGTCTCCAGGTTCGTCGCCAGGTAGACCGCCCCGAACGCCCCCGTCCCTTTCTTCTCTTCAATCAACCACTTCCCCGCCACCCGCCTCGGTATCTCTCCCATCGCTTACTCTTCCTCGCTGGTCTCCATCCGGCTCGATGCGTCCTCCTTGGAGGAGTCGATGTCCAGTTCCGAACCCGCGCCCTCCGATTCGTAGGTGCTGATTACCGAACTGTTGTTACCGCTGTCCAGTGCCGAACCCGCGCCATCCGAATCCTCTGTGCTGCCTATCGAATCGTCCGAACTCAAGTCCAATATCTCCGAGTCAGGCTTCTCTGCCGAATCGAAGATCACCGTGTTTCCCCAAATTATTTGACCGGTACTCACATCCTTGGATTCCGCCGTCGCCTCTTCCTGCGGACTTGCACTCACCGACTGATACCCCGTGCCGTCTCCCGATTCCGATGCGTTTCCCGCCTCTTCCGATCCGCTCTCGCTCTGTTCCTCAGTTGTCTCCCCATACAAAGCTTTCAACCCATTCACCACCGGCCCCTCGTACAAACTGACCTCCAGCGCAAAGTCCACCCCCCGCAAAAATCGCTCCTCAAAGCACGCCAGCACCAGCACATGGTTCAATGCCGCCACCGTATACCGCGACATCTTGTCCAACTCGTATTCCACTCCATAGAACAGCATCAGAAACTCTTTCACGCTCTTGCATGTCGTGAACTCGATCTCCGGCTTCTTCTTCATCGACGCCACCAGTGACTCGCGCTCCGCCAACGCTCTCGCCAAATGCGACCCCATCTTGATAAACATCTTGTCCATGACCGATGCTGCCGACTTCAGGTCGCTATCCGCCGGGATCTGGCACAACCGTTTCTCCCGGTCGAAATACTCCGGCCGCCCTGCAACCGCCTTCCGCGTCGCGGAATTCGATAAATAGCCCAAACCCTGGTCAACCCCATACTGAATCCCTCCCTTACCGCCCTCAATCGCCCCCTTTACCGCCTTCACCGCCACCCAGTTCGCTGCTCTTGTCGTGTTCTCACTCTGCACCGCCGCCGCCAGAACCCCTGTTGAATGCGCACCCGCTCCAAACAGGAAATCGGTCAGAAATACACCCCCAACCGCGTTTCCCAACGCCAACGTGTCATTCACCCCTGCCAGTACCTTCTCCGCTGCCGTTGACTTCCGCCACGCGTTCCTAATCATGTGCTTGAACCGCTTGTAGACATTCGGATTCTCGAACTTCTTCTCATACTTCTCAATCAACTCGTTCAGCTTTTTCTCCGAGTTGGCGTCGCCGCTCTCCGTCGATACCTCCAGAAACTTCCGGATCCGCTGCACATAAAACCGCAACAACTTGTCCAGCGCCTTGTCCATGTCATCGATATCAATGCTCTGCAGTGATTCCTTGGAAAAGGCCCCCGCCCCTGTATGCGTCTTGGCCCGCGCGGCTGCCTCCCTTTCCGCGCTCACAGCGTGGAAATTGTCATCCTCGTCGCCGTCGAAACACAGATCCCGGTAACAGTGCTTTTTACTGGTAAACCGCTCGCCTTTACACGCCGCGTGGTCCGTCTCCTGGAAGTAGCTGTCCACCAGATCTTCGGCATTCTCCCGCTCCGTGCGTGCCACTTCCGCCAACTCCTCGTAGGCCTTCATCATCACCCGTGCCTGCATCACGCACGGCAACAGATAGCGCCGGAATTTGTTCAGATGGTGCCGGAACTTCTGCGCCGATTTGACGTGCTCCTCCACCGCGGCTTCGTTCAGTGTCTCCGGCGCCTTTACCGGTTCAAAAAGGGAGCCCGGCAACGCTAGCGTCAGCCGTTCGCGGTGCTTCCGGTCTTTCCAAATACGTCTCGCTTCCCGCAAATGCACCACCGCTTTTCGAATCGAGCGGGCCGCATCGCTCGTATCCGCCGCTTCCCCCGCTTGCACCCCATCTTCCACGTCAAGGTCCTGAAGTTTTGTCTCCTCCTTGTTCAGCACCTCCCAATAACTGGCGAGTTCAGAATTGTGGCGCCACGCCACCAGCCGCGACTTGATCTTCTTCGCCGTCCACACCCCGCACCCAATCCCGATCGCCAGTCCCACCGCCAGCCCGCCGGTCGCCACCGCAAGCGTCACCGCGCTCGCCGTCAGCCCAATTCCAATAATCACAAACTGCGCGGATGTTTCTCGCGGATTGTCCGTGATGAACTTCTTCC
>JBIKOG010000133.1:0-20957 GCA_044358225.1 Bryobacteraceae bacterium
GGGGTGGGAGTGGTGGACGGGGAAAGCGGGATTTGCACGGGCGATTTTGCGGAAGGAGTGCGGCGGTTGATACGGACGCCGGGGTTGCGTGAGCGTATGGGCGCAAGGGCAAGGGAACATGCACTTGAACGGGGCTGGGGAAGGGTCTTCGAGAATCTCCAGGCGATCTATCGGAGCGGGTTGGCCAGTGGGGAAGTTCGCGCTCGAATCCGGAGAGCGGAGGAGGGATTGGCCGTTGGCTAAAGGATTTGAGACGCGAAGCTTCGCCCTTGGAAGTTAATCCTCCCAAGGACGCGTAGCGGTGAGGTCCACGCTGGATTCGAGGAGTCCGGGTTTCCTGCCGTAGACCAGAAGCGGGATCTGCGTTTCATGTAAAGACCCGTGTGTGCGCACTTTGACGTTCACCCGCCGCCGGGGGATGTCTCCCAAAGCAGTGTCACGATCGGCCAGCACGAACAAATCTCCTGTCCTCTCAGGCATCAGACGGAACCGCCGGCACGCTTCGGCGCGGGACAAAACCGCCTCGATACCCGGTTCGCTTTCCAGCGCCTGCCTGGCTTCGCGCAACTGTTCCGCCTTATCCAGATCGACGTAGAGCGAACCGCCCAGGTCTTTGTGATGCAGCTTATGTTTGTCGGCGATTGCGGCGACTACGCGGGCGCCGATTCCGCTTTCTGAAAGCACGCGAGCTGGATTCACGGCTGCCTGCTTTGCGTTCATCCCATGATCCGCGCAGAGGTACAGCTCCAGATTGGGATGGTCGTCGACGATTGCGGCCAAGTGTTTATCCAATAGGTGTAGGTGCTCCAGCGATTGCTCCTCCTCCGGGGCGTAAGTGTGCATCATGTAGTCGGAGGTGGTCAGGTAGAGAAGGTCGACATCTTTGCGGCGTAGCGCTGCGCGGCCTTGCTTCAGCACCCAGTAGGTATTGGCGGCTTCGTACATCGGCACGCCTTCCTTTTCGGCGCTCAAACTGGTTTGAGCGGAGGTTCCGATGAGGGTGCGGATCTTGTCCTTCGCACCGACGAATGCTGTCTTCCAGCCCTTGCGATGCGCGCTTTCAAAGATGGTGGGAGCGAGCAAGTACTTGCGGTCAGCCATCTCAACCACTTCGCGCAGTGCGGGATCGAAGAAGGTGTTCGCCGTTACACCGTGCTTTTCCGGAAATGTACCGGTAGCGAGAGAAGCGTTGTTTACGTTCGTCAGGGATGGCATCATGCCGTGCCCTTCCCGGTACGTGCCGGCGCGCATCAAACGCCGCAACGCCGGCATATCGCTCTTGGCAATGTAGTCCAGACCGAGACCGTCGATCAGGCAAACCAGGACTTTGCGCCGCGGAGCTTTGGCCATGAGTCCGGCGGCCGAACCGAAGAGAAAGTAGCGTCTGGAGGGAGGTATCATGCGGCTTTGACTCCTCATGATACCGGCAGTTTTGCGGACCTGTAATGGGAATCGTGCTTCGATTCCATGTCAGTTCCATTCTTTCAATGAACTGTCATTGCCTCGAAATGAAAAATTGTTAACGTGAGGCCCATATGCCTCGTCACCTCAGTTTGTTCGCTGCCTTGCTCCTGTCTATCGGTACAGCTTTTGCCCAACTCGATCAGGGTCAAATTGCTGGTACGGTCACTGATCCGTCGCGCGACGTCATTGGAGCGGCACAGGTCACAATCGTGAGCGTTCAAACCGGCCGGCGCATTACGGCAAAGTCCGGTTTGACGGGAAGCTATGTTGTTCCGAATCTTCCGATCGGTACCTATTCGGTGGAAGTGGAAGCCCCTGGGTTCCGCAAATTCATCCGTGAAGGTGTCAAGGTAGACACCGCGACGCGCACCACAGTGGATGCGCAACTCACGATTGGCGCTACCAGCGATACCATCACTGTTACGGACGAGGCACAGCCGGTGCAGGACTCCTCCGCGCAACTGGGCCGCGTTGTTGAAGCCAAACAGATCTCCGATCTGGCGCTCAACGGGCGAAATCCGATCAACCTCGCCCTGATCAAGGCCGGTGTCGTCGGCAGCAACTTCAACGCCTTTAATCCCACAGGGCTAGGCACCGCCCTGTCCATCAACGGTGGACAGATGGATGGTAACAACGTGACGATTGACGGTGTCAGCGCCGTCCGCACCCGCGGGGACGGACAGAGTTCGCCGGCGTTGCTCGGCATCTTTAACGCCGACGCATTGCAGGAAGTTCAAATCCTCACGTCGTCCTATCCGGCCGAATATGGTCGCGCCTCCGATGGCCAGATCCGCTTCGTCACCAAGAGCGGCTCCCAGGACTTTCACGGTACCGCCTGGTACTTCATGCGCAACTCCGCGCTGGACGCCAATAGTTGGGTCCGCAACGCCGCCAATACTTTCGATTCCACGCGTCCCGCACCATTCCGTTTCAACCAACCGGGCTTTTCGCTGGGCGGCCCAGCCATCATTCCCGGGAAGTTCAATACGAAGCGGGATCGACTCTTCTTCTTTGTCGCCGAGGAGTGGATCCGTTTTCGCCAGGAAAAGACCGGCTCCGCGATTGTTCCTTCAGCGGCGATGCGCACCGGCAACTTCAGCGAACTTCTGAACGCCGCCAATCCGTTCTTCCGCCGCGCGATCACCGTCCGCGATCCACTGAACAACACGCCCTTCCCGAGCAACATCATCCCCAGCAACCGGTTGAGCGCAAACGGCACCGGCCTTCTTCGCGCCTTCCCGCTTCCCACAGCCGGATTCCAGCAAGGCGCGTCCAACTGGATCGACTCCCAGCCCAACCCCCGCGATATCCGCAAGGACACGGTTCGTGTTGATTACATGCTCGGGGCGAGCCGATTGTCTTTCACGGGCACCAACTTCCACTACGCGGAAGACGATCCGTTCCGCGGCAGCTTCACGGTGGCCAATACGCGCTGGCGCCGGCCCAACCGTACGGGCGCCTTTAGCGTCTCCTCCACTCTTTCCTCGAACAAGGTGAACGAATTCACCGCAACGGCGGCGAATGATGTGGTGCAGATGACACTGTATCCCTTCGACGGCGTCAACCGGTACGAGCGCTCCCGGTATGGCATCAACTTCGGCTATTTGATCCCCGGCCCGAAGCGCGTCGAAAATAGGATCCCGACCATCGACATCACCGGCTTCACCACGCTCGACGGCTCGTCCAAACCGGGGAATAGTTCCGGCCCGATGGTGTCTTTCTCCGACAACTTCACCTGGATTCTCAACTCCGGCCACACCTTGAAATTTGGCGGCTTCTTCGGACGCGACACGCAAATCAACGCCGACCAGATTGCCTTCAATCAAAACGGCTGGTTTACCTTCCGCGACGCCGGCAACCCTGCCACCACCGGCAGCGCGCTTGCCAACGCGGCCCTCGGCAACTTCGACACCTACTTTGAAATCGGAACCGCGGCCGACACCCACGTGCGCTCCAACGCCTACGAGTTCTTCGCGCAGGACACCTGGAAATTCCGCCCGAACCTCACTTTGGAACTCGGCATCCGCTACTCCTACTTCGCCCCTTGGACCGCCAAGTGGAACGACATTTCGAATTTCGATCCTCGCTACTTCACCGTGCGTGACCGCGCCGTTCTCGACCCGCGCACCGGAGCCATCATCGGCGGCGACCCCTACAACGGCATCGCGCAGGGTGGCACAAATTACCCCGATTCCGCGAAGGGCCGAGCGCTGGGCACATCCGTCCCCAATGTGCAGCGCCTGTTTCGCGGCGCCCCGGAAGGATTCGTCAACAAGTACCAAGCCAACTTCGCGCCCCGCGCCGGACTGGCTTGGCGCATGAACGCGAAGAGCGTCCTGCGCATCGGTGGCGGATCCTTTAAGGCCCGTGACTTCCTGAACAACGGATCACTGTTCCGCAACGCTCCGAACCAGGACCGTGTGGATGTCGTCAACGGCGTAGTGGACGCGCCCGGGGGCCGCGGCGGATCGCAATTCCCGTTCGGTATCGGCGCTCTGGCGCTCGAGTACAACTACCCGACGGCCTACCACTACAGCTTCTCCCTCCAGCGCGAGCTTCCGTTCCGCATCGTGATGGATGCCGCCTACGTCGGCAAAACCGCCGTAGACCTGTATCGGGTCCGCAATCTGAACCAGCTCCTACCCGGCACCACGCAGGCGAATCCCGGGATCAATGTCAACGCGCTTCGCCCCTACTACGGCCTGGCCGCGATCAACTATAGCGAACAGAGCGGACGCTCCAACTACAACTCGTTCCAACTCAGCCTCGACCGCCGCTTCTCCAATGGCCTCGGCTTCGGCCTTGCCTACACCTTCTCGAAGAACATCGATAACGTCGCAACCCCCTACGACGGGAACCATTTCGTGCGCGCCCTTTCCGGCAATGACCGTCCGCACGTGCTCTCCATCAACTACATCTACCAGCTGCCCTTCCTTCGGAACTCGCGCAGCCTTACCGGCAACGTCCTTGGAAACTGGCAGGTCTCCGGCGTGTCCTTTTTCCGCAGCGGCAGCCCTCTGTCGGTCGTCGACGCCACCGACACCGCCGGCGTCGGCACCGGCAGCGCCGCTCAACCCTGGAATGTTTCCGGTTCCACGACAGCCACCGGAGATACCGGCGTCGGCCGTCCCTGGTTCAACAACGCCGCCTTCACCGTGCCCCGCGCCGGCACATTCGGCAATGCCGGCCTCAACATTCTTCGTGGACCCGGCTTCCAGAACTGGGACCTGGCACTGTTCAAAAACTTCCGCTTCTCCGAACGCGTCGGCGCCCAGCTCCGCGCGGAGGCGTTTAATTTCCTGAACCATCCACTACTCAGCAACCCGACCACGAACCCGCGTTCCGGCGACTTCGGCCGCGTCACCAGCAAGTACAATGAGCGCAATCTCCAACTCGGAATCAAGATCCTCTTCTAACCAATACCCATGCGACTCCTCTTCCTGCTCCTCTGCCTCACTCCGCTTTTTGCCCAGCCCGCCAAGCCCTATCTGTCCTCGCCGCGCCGTGCCTTCACCGCGCCCGAGCTCAAGGACGCCCCGGACGAATGGATCGCCCGCTCCTTCGCCTGGGCGGACGACATGTTCCGGACCTATCCGCCCGCCGTTCCGGAGCACCCGGCCCGCCGTGCGGCATTGATTCGGCTAGACGACGTCCTGCACATTGAGTCCGCGCCGAACAAGCCCATCGTGCAGCGGTTCTTCCACGCCCAGGTTACACGTGGTGTGGAGGAAATGGAGAAAACCAAACTCGCCGCCGGCGCGCGCATCTGGAAGATCTATAGCCATAGCTGGATTGTCCGCACGCCATCGGTGACCATTGCGTTTGATCTGGTCCCCGGGCCGCCCCGCAACGACGGCTTCGCCCTGCCCGTCGCCATCCTCGAGCGAATCGTCCGGCAGGCCGATGTGCTCTTTATCAGCCATCTGCATGCCGATCACGCAAACAAGGACGTGGCCCGCATGTTCCTCCAACAAGGGAAAAAGGTTGTTGCTCCGGAGGGGTTATGGAAAGGGGATGCCGAGTTCGAAGGCCGGCTGGTTTACCCACAGCGCAGCGCCGAGACAGTTCATCGTTTCCCGGTCCGCGATGGCGGCCCCACGCTTCGCTACGTCGCCTATCCGGGGCACCAGGGCAAGGCGCCCATCAATAACAATCACCTCGTCATCACTCCGGAATCTTTCACCGTGATGCATACAGGCGATCAATCGTCCGATGACAACGACTGGTCCGACTTCAACTGGATCAACAACGTCGGCTTCCAGCATCGCGTAAACGTCCTGTTGCCCAACTGCTGGACCACTGACATTCAACGCATGGCTCGCGGTGTCAACCCGAAGCTGATCCTCACCGGACATGAGAACGAAATGGCGCATACCGTGGACCATCGGGAAGACTACACGCAGACCTACAACCATCTGTTCGGGTCGGCCTATCCATTCATCGTAATGTCGTGGGGAGAAGGGTACTCGGTCCAATAGAAGATTCGCATGCAATCAGTCTTCGCTGTCTTTCCCTCCCCCGGTGAACCACTCCGTTTCGAGCGCTTTGCGCTGCAGGAGTTGGGCCCAGGGGAGGCGATTGCCCACTATCGTGGGGCATGAGAGGGTGAGGGACCTGTACGCCGGCGATGTTCGTGATTTCTACGGCGAGCGGTTGGGGGTAGGAGATCGCGTGAGGTGGTCGTTGGTGTGGAGTTGCGGGCATTCCCGCTGCTGCGACCATGGGCAGGCAGCGAAGTGCGAGTGCTCGTTCAAGTTCGGACACAAACAAACGGGCGGTGGCCGGAGCCTGCCGGGCGGCTACGCGGAGTCCTGTTGTTTACCGGCTGCCACGGCGATTCCGTTGCTGCGCGAGGGAGGATAACCGTTTGGTGGCGATCAGCGATCACCCAGTCTCGGATTGGCTCGCCCGATAAATGCCGCGCGGGAGGGAGACGGCGGCAGAGAATCCTTGATGGCAAGCCAGAGGATCTGGTTCATTTCGCCGTCGTCCATCCGGTCGGGCTGGGAGAGGTCCATTTGGAGGCTGCGAGCAGCGGTAGCGGACCGGGGAGGATTGACGGCAGTGAGGGACACGCGCGCGGGTTCCGCAACATAGGGCGTTAAGTCCGGTTTAGTTTGAAAAGCGGTTCGCATGGCCGGACTGGTGGCGTCGTAGTGGGTTAGCGGGGGCAGTTTCAGGATCTGCTCGATCGTACGGAGCATGGAGGTGGTGTTGTAGAACGTGGAGTCTACCGCGCCGCGGCGTGTGTAGGGGCTGATGACGAAGGCAGGGGAGCGGTGGGAGTCGACGTGGTCCGGCCCATTTTGTGCGTCGTCTTCGAGGACGAAGATCGCGGTGTGGGGCCAGAACTTGGAGTTAGACACGGCTTGCACGATCCGGCCGAGGGCTGCGTCGTTGTCGGCCATGGAGGCGAACGGCGTGAGTTTACCGGGAGAGGTGCCCCAGGTGTGATCGTTGGGCAGGACCATGAGCATGAGCCGGGGTAGCTGGCCTTGTTTTTCGAATTCACGGAACTCGTCGAGGAAGATACGGGCACGGTCCTGATCCGGGAAGCCGGGATCGTAGCCGGCGTAGAGCGGGTGGGTGTGGGGCGCGAGAGCAGGATCGGAGACGGAGGCGACGATCGGTTCTCCCGGCTTGGCGCCTGGACGGTTGGTGACGAAGAAACCGTAGTTGCGGAAGGTGAGGCCGGTGCGGAGGGCGCTGTTCCAGAGGAATCCGCCGGCGGGTTGGTCAGCAGCCTCCGCAGGCTGGGGGCGACGGCGGGCGGCGTAGGCGGCCGGCCAACGGGTCATGGTGTGGCGGGGGACGATGGCGGCGGAGGTCCACATCCAGCCTTCGGAGCTGACGTCGGCGTTGACGTAGAAGTTGTCGAAGAGGACGAATTCGCGGGCTAGTTTGTGATGGTTGGGTGTAACGTTTTCGGGAAAAAGGCAAAGGGACGGGTCCCCATTCCCCTTACCGAGGTCGCCGAGAACCTGATCGTAGGTGCGGTTCTCTTTCATGATGAAAATGACATTTTGGATGGCTGAGGGAAGTTTGGCGGGTTTGTGGGTTTGGAGTACCGGTGTCAGGCGAGCATAGGCCCGGGTGTGGCGGGCGAGTTCCCGAGGGGTAATGTTGTCGATGAGCCGCGCGGAGCCGGTTTGGATGAGCGGGGTGTATTGAATCGGGGAAGGCGGCTGGGGGGTCATGGTGGCATGGACCGTGGGGTTCGGCCCGCGCGGATTCGGGTAGGAGCGTTCGCCTTTTCCGTTGAGGACGAGCAGTCCCGCACCGGGCAGGGGGAGCGCATAGGTGGGGTACCAAGCGGTGGGTATGTAACCGGTGACGCGGCGGGAGGAGGCATCAAGGACTGCGACGGTATTGGCATCCGAACAGGCGACGTAGATATGGCCGGTGGAAGTATCGAAGCGGAGGGACGCCGGAGTGATGCCAGCCGGCCATTGGGGGTTCGGCGTGAGATTCAACCGCTCGACGAGGCGAGGAGAAGCGGGGTTGGTGATATCGAGAACATCGAGGGAGCTGCTGTTAGCGGCCGCGACAAAGAGGGTGGCGCCGTGGACGAGAAGATCGGTCGGGCCGGAGGACAGGGGGACAGTAGGGAGAGGTTCCCAAGTACCGGAGGAGAAGACATGCAGAGCGGCGGGAGCGCGGCTGAGGACGTAGAGATGTCCGTTGTGGTGCAGGGCGCGGGTCGGATTCGGCACGGCCAGGCGCCGCAGGACGGCTCCCGTTTTGACGTCGAGAATGGCGACCGATTGATTGAGAGTGACGGCGAGCTGAGCGCCTGCTCCGGTTACGGTGGAGACTTGACCGTCGAGGGGAAAGGAGGGCCCCAGCTCCAGAGAATGATCCGGTTTCAGGCGGATGACGGCGACAGCGCCCTTGTGCCCCAACGGGACGAAGACCGTGGAGGTGCCGGGATCGAAGTGGAAGTGGGTGCCGGCCTCCGGGAGGGGAAGCGAATGCAGGACTTTGCGTGACTCCAAGTGAAGTACTGCCAACGACGGCGGCTTGAAGCCAGCGTGGAGCACCAAAGCGTGGCGGTTGTCCGGGAGCAGTTCTGCGGAGACGGGAAAGGTATCCAGGGGGACCTCCACACCGGCTGGAGCGAGGCGCCAGCCGGTGGGAAGGACCAAGGCTAACAACAAGGAAAGGAGCATAGGGGCGCCTAGAAAGCGTATCGGATACCGAACTGAATGACGCGGGCGGCCTTTTGGCCGGTTACGCGACCGAAGTTCGCGTTGGTGAGATCGGTGACGGGAGCAACGAGCTGGGAGCGGTTGGGAGCGTTAAACCAATCGGTCCGCAGTTCCAGGAATTGACGGTCGAACAGGGGGATCCGTTTAGCGAGGGAGATGTCCTCATTGGAGAATCCGAAAGAGCGGAGGTAGGGGAGGAACGGGCCGAGGTTGCCGAGGGTGAAAGCGGCCGGCGTGGCGAAGGCGGCGCGGTTGAGTAGAAGGTCGCCGGCCTCTCCGCTCAAGCCGTTGAGCGGGCGGAAGGAGCCATGACTGTTGGAGAGGTACGGGTTGACTCCGGCAACCAGGTTGGGCCGCAGTTGCCCATTGCCGATGGGCAGGCCGTTGGGAATAGTGATAGCGAGTGGGGTGCCGCTTTCGTAGGTGAGGATTCCGGAGAGCGAGAATCCGCCGGCGATCCAGGCCGCGGGTCCGGAGTTGAGGAAGCGCTTGCCCTTGCCGAAGGGGAGTTCATAGGCGATGCTGCCGGTGAAGCGGTGGGGGATGTCGGAGTTGACGACGGCGCGTTCGGCACGGCGGTCCTTGGCGTCCTGCAGACGGGTGGTGTTTACCGTGTCGGAGATGAACTTGCTGAAGGTGTAGGAGCCGAGAACGGCCAGGCCGCTGGAGAAGCGCTGCTCGTACTTCAGAAGGAACGCGTGGTAAGAGGAGCTGCCCGCAGGCGAGTCGATGTAATTGATGGACTGGTACTGCGGATAGGGCCGAAGGGACTGCGCCAAGGTGCCGGTGAACCCGGCATAGGGCGGACGGAAGCCGGCGGCGACCACAGTGGGATCGGTAATCGAGCGGCCAAGGAGGGCGCCGAGCGCGAGGTATTTGGAATCGACCTGATTGATGTTTTCGAGCGTGGTGGAGGGGATATGGCGCGCCTGGGTGGATACCCATCCGGCTTCCAGGACGGCCGATTTGATGCGGTGCTGGAGGCTCACCTGAGACTGAATCGTGCGAGACACCCGGCCAGAGCCGTTCGTAGAATCCGGGTTGACGTAGCTGGCGGCGCGATTGTTGACGAGGGTGGGGCTGATAAAGGGCGGCTTGACTGCAACGCCGGCGGGCCAACCACGGTCGAGATAGAAGGCCGGCGTGGAGCCGCCATCCTGGCTGGTGAGCGTGATATTCGAGCTGAAGCCTTCCGTTACGAGACTGACGATGCGCGGCGGATAGAAGAGTCCCACACCCGCGCGGAGTACTGTGTCTTTGAACAACCGATAGGCGAAACCGGCGCGAGGCCCGAAGCCGCCGTAGTAGTTATTGATGAACTTGCGGCTGCCGGTGCGGCCATCGCCTTCGCCGGCGAAGATGGCGATGCCTGGAAGGTTGCCGGCGGCGGCATTGGGCTTGGTGAGGTCAAGGCTGGAGGTGTTGCCGTTGTGATCGTAGAAGGGGGTCTGCATTTCGTAGCGGAGCCCGAGGTTGAAGGTGAGGCGGTTGGTGATTTTCCAGTCATCCTGGGCGAAGAAGCCCCAGGACTGGCTCCTGCCGAGCAAGGGCAAACCGAACTGCATATTGGCGCTGTTGGGCGCGCCGAGGAGGAGGCTGGCGAAGGAGTGGCCGCTGGCGGCGGTGCCGGGCTGACCGGTGGTGAAGGGCGAAAAGGTGTAGGTGCCGTTCTGATTGCCGAGAGTCTGGGTGTTGTCCTCTAGCCAGTCGTAGCGCATACCGAATTTGAAGGTGTGCCGGCCTGTGGTCCAACTTAGGGCGTCTTGGAAGTTGAAGTTATTGGAGCCGACGGTACGGTCTACGTTTTCACCGATCATGGAGAGGCCCTGGCCGGCGAAGCGGAGCGCTGGGAATCCGCCGCCAAAGGCGCCGGGGACCTTGTAGTCGATGGCCGGTGTTTGGAGGAACAGGCTGAACCAGTTGACGTAGCCGAAGGTGGCTTTGTTCAGCAAGTTGGGACGAATGATGAAATCGTGGTTGACGGTGATTTGCGGGGCGTAGGGTAGATCGTAGAAGCCTTCCAGGCGTTCGGGATAGGGGCCGTTGTAGTTGTCCCGAGTGTTCCAGGAGGGGCGTCCGCTGGCGGTGAGAATGTGTTTGTCGTTGAAGCGATGATCGAATTTAAGAAGAACAACGGTCATCTTTTCGATGTTGCGAGCGGCGCCGATGTAGTTGTCAGCGGCACCGGGGAGGTTGGGCGCGGGGATGGTGGCGAGGGAGGCGCGGCCGAAGTCGGTGATGCGGTTGGAAGGGATCCGGTTGCCGGGGAACTGTGTGCGGGGTTGTGTGGAACTGCCGGTAAGCGGATCATAGACCGGTTGATTAAAGGCGCTGAAATCGCCACCGCGCATGGCGGCCGTGGCCAGCGTACGCGTGACGCCTTGAGGCAGGTTGATGCGGCGGAAGTTGGTGGCGTCGGCGAAGAAAAAGGTGCGGTTTTTGCCGTTGTAGAGTTTGGGGATGAGGACCGGGCCGCCGAAGTTCGCGGCTGCTTCGTACTGGCGGGTGACATCGGCGATCCGTGCGTTGAAGCGGCGGGAGTCGAAGATATTGTTGCGCAGGAGGAACTCGGCGTTACCGTGGAATTCGTTTGTGCCGGACTTCGTGGTCATGATGACGACGCCGGAGGAAGTGCGGCCGAACTCGGCGGGGGGCACAGCGGTTTCCACGCGGAACTCGCTGACGCTGGTCATGGACGGGCGGATGGAGAAGGGGGAGGCGATGCCGCCGCGGTAGTTGTTGGTGACGCCGTCGACCAGGAATTCGGTGGTGTGGAGACGTCCGCCGGTGATGATGACATTGAAGTTGCCAACGTTGCCCGCTACACCGGGGACCAGACGCATGAAGCTGAGTACGTCACGGTTGGTACCGGAGAGGGCGAACGGAACTTTGTCGAGTAGGGTGCGGTTGACGACTGTGGCAGTAGAAGAGGAGTCACTCTGCAGAAGGGGGAGTTCCGCATTGACCGAAACGCTCTCGCTGACGGCGCCTACCTGGAGGCTGACATTCACGCGGCTCGTGGAGGCTGTTTCAACGCGGAGGAATTCGGTGACGGATTTGCGAAAGCCGTTCGCTTCGACTTCAAGGGTATAGAGACCGATACGGACACTGGGAAAGGCGTAGACGCCGGCGGTGGTGCCGGTGGTGCGGAGTTCATCGCCGGTTGCAAGATTGCGCAGCAGTATGCGGCCATCGGGGATCGAGGAGCCTGTCGGATCTGTTACGACGCCAGTGACTGAACCAGTGGAGCCTTGCGCGTGAGCCAAGGCGGAGAATAGTAGGAGTAGCAGTGGGCAGCGGACCGGCATATCCAAAAGCTTAGAGACGGTGGATTTCGGGTGAATGAATATTAAGCTCCGATTCGCTTACCGCAGGATGGATTTCAAAAACGCAGTTTGAGTCCTAGTTGGACCTGGCGCGGATCCCGCGCGCTGGAGATCACGCCGAAGGACCCGCTGGAGTTGAGGCCATTCGCGCCAGGAACGAAGGTGGTGTTGGGCTGGCCGTAGTTGACGTGGTTGAGGACGTTGAAGGCCTCGGCGCGGAACTGAAGGCCAACACGTTCGGTGAGGCGCGTATTCTTCATGAGCGAGAGGTCCCAGTTCACCGATCCGGGAGAACGGACGTCGGGCAGGGCCCGGGAGACATTGCCGAAGGTGAAGTCGGGTGGATTGACGAACACGGAGGTATTAAACCAGGCGGAGGCGGTGGGGTTGGACGACGCGGCGGATTGCCCGGTGGAGTTGGGCCGTGTGGCGAGTTGGTTGTTGGCGCCGGTGACGGCGATGGGCAACCCGGTCTGCATGGTCCCGATGGCGCCGATTTGCCATCCACCGGCGAGGTGACGGAGTAGAGCGGAGGAAGGGTTCCAGGCATGGCCGGGTCCGATGGGCAGTTCGTAGAGCGAACTGACGACGGCGCGACGGGAGACGTCCTGCGGGTCGACGGAGCGCTCCGCGCGACGGTTGTAGGCGCCATTCTGGTAGGCGGATTCGCGAGCGGAATTCTCGCCGAAGTCGCTTTGGGGCAGGACGAGAGAATCGCTGATCAATTTGCCGCCTGTGAAGGAGAACAGGAGCGTAAGCCCATGGGCGGTCTTCTTTTCGACAGTGAGCATAAACAGGTGCGAGATATAGTTGCCGGCGCGGGGATTGACGACGGTGACAGCGGAGTAATAAGGGTAGGGGCGAAGTGCCTGGAGGCGCGTAAGAGTCGCGGCGCCCAGTGAGCCGGGGACACGGCCTGCGTAGGGGTTGGGGACGTTGGAGAGGAGAGCGCGACCGAGGTCGAGATTCGACGGGTGCAGTTGGTTCAAGTCCCAACTGCCGCTCATGAAATGGGCGCCTTTGTTGCCAGCGTAGCTGGCGTCGATGAGCCAGCGGCCTGGCAGTTGATGCTGCAGCGAGGCGCTCCACTGCTGCGCCATGGGCGAACGGCCGCCGGACTCGGTGAGTTTGACGGCCTGGCCGAGAAAGGCATCGTCACCACCGGCCACGCCGAGGGGTTGGATGGGCGGGGTGGGGAAGCCCTTTTGGAAATCGAAGGCGGGGAAGTTGAAGTTGCCACCAGTGGGGAGGTACGTGGTGGTCATGGAGGCAAAGCCGGTGCCGGCACTGCCGAAATTGGCGTTGTAGAAATTGGACGGATAGAAGATTCCGTAGCCGCCGCGAAAAACGGTGGTGGAGTTGCCGAGGACGTCCCAGGCGAAACCGACGCGAGGGCCGAAGTCGCTTGCATCGGAGCCGGACCATTCGCGCGGCTGGCCGGCGACACCGGCATAGACGGCGCGGCCGCGAAGGCCGGAGGCGGAGCTGCGACCGTCGAGATCGAAGTTCATGAGGCGGTCGTGAAGTTCATATGGCTGTTGTTGGAAGTCGTAACGGAGGCCGAGGTTAAGGCTGAGGCGGCGTGAGAACTTCCAATCGTCCTGGAGGAAGAAGGTGGTGGCGTAGGCCTTCATGGAGACGCCTTGCGCGACATCGATAGTGGCCTGACGGACGGAACCGAGGACGAAGGAGGCGAGGCTGGAGCCGGTTCCGGCGGGGCGTTGGATGTCGCCGGTGAGGGCGGAGGTGAAGGTGAAGAGACCGGATGGGGAAGCGATCTGGCGATTATCGCCGCGCAGGAGGCGGTGTTCGCCGCCGATCTTCAGGGTATGATTGCCGCGGATGGTAGTCACCATGTCCTGAAAATTCCAGTTGAGGGAGCCGCGTTTGCCGGTGGTACCGTAGCCGATCATGGTGTAGCCGGCGACCGAGAGGCGGGGCATGACGTCGTTGGGGACGCTATCGGGCAGGCCGAATTTGCGTGGCCAGTCGCCACCGAGGCTGGCGTCGGCAAAGGTGAAGGCCTGGCGAACGGCGCCGACGCGGAACTCGTGGATGAGGGTGGGCGAGAAGGCATGGACATCGGAGAGAGCGATGTTCTTGTTGGCCATGACGTCTTTTCGGCCGAACATGTCGCCGGGGAAGATGACCTGTTTTTGGAAAGGGATGTGTTCAAACCAGGAGAAGCGGCCCATGAGGGTGTTGCGATCGCCGAAGCGGTGGTCGACGCGGCCGTTGTACTGGGAGCTATCAGTGGTGGGAACGACGATGGTTTGGTAGTTATCGGAGTTGGTGAAGGCGTTGGATGGTGTGCGATTGGGGAGCGGCGTGATGTCGAGGATTTTGCGGGAGGCGGGGTCCAGGCGGGAAGGCGGGATGAGGTTGCCCGGGAATACGCGGCGGAGTTCTCCGGCGCCGGCGGGGTTTGCCGCGGTGGTGGCGGGATCGTAGATGGGGATGAGGCGGCCGGCGGAATCGCGGGTGGCCGAGTAGTCTCCGGCGCGTTCGGCGGCAACGGGAACAGTGCCAACGCGCGGGGAGCCCTGGCGAACCAGGTACTGCTCGTGATTGAAGAAAAAGAACGAGTGGTCCCGGCGAATGGCACCGCCAACGGCACCACCAAACTGATTAAAGCGGAGACGCTCGCGTTGGGGGGCGAAGGCGTTGCGTCCGTCGAGCCGATCATTGCGGAGGAATTCGTAGAGGGTGCCATGCAGTGCGTTTGTGCCGGAGCGGGAGACGAGGTTGACGACACCGCCGGCGGTATAGCCGTATTCGGCCGGCATGGGGCCGCTTTGGACTTTGAATTCCTGCACGGAATCGACTCCGAGGGGGACGGCGACTTCGCCGATCCAGGTGAGTGTGTTGTGGTTGCCATCGAGGAGTTGATCATTGAGCCCGCCGGGGCTGTTGTTGATGCTCATCGTTGAGATGCGTACGCCACGGTCAGCAAAGCCGCTGTAGGAAGGGCCAGCCGAGGTACGGACGCCGGGGGTGAAGAGAGCGAGAGCGAGCGGGTTGCGCCCGTTCAGCGGGAGATCCTGGATGCGGCGTGTTTCGACGACCTTTCCCAGTGTTGCGGAGCCGGTTTCGACTAGCGGGACCTCTTCGGTGACCTGGACGGTTTGGGTGGTATCCCCGATTTCGAGAGTGAGGTCGACGGCGGCGTGCTGGTCGACGGCAAGGGAGATGGGAGAGCGGACCGCTTTCTTAAAGCCGGCGAGTTCGGCGGTAATGCGATATTCGCCCGGGAGGAGGCCAGGAGCCGCGTAATAGCCGGCGCTATTGGACCGGGTGGTGAATTGAAACTGTGTTTGGAGGTTGACGAGTTGGATGGCCGCGTTGGCGAGTGTACCGCCGGAGCTATCGGAGACAATACCGGTAACTGTCGCCGCGGACTGTTGCGCGGGGGCTGTGGGTAGAAGCGCGCAGAGAGCAAGAACGGCCAGAGAAAGGGTTTTGGGATGCATGATTGTGATGGCGGTACTGTTTCGCCGTGAGGGGAATTCACCTAGGGTACGTAGCGAATGCGGCGATCCGGCTACGGTCGGATGAAGAAGTGACTACAGGGGCCAAATGCAAATCATCCCGGCGAACCCCGCTTGTTGGGGGAATGCCGGGATGATTTGGGATCGAATTAGAAGCCGAGACGGAGACCAAGGCGGAATTGACGTTCTACCGGTTTGGCGGCCGTGATCATGCCGAAGTTCGCGCTATTGACGGCATTGCCCGGGTTGTTGAATTGGGCATGGTTGGGGATGTTGAACGCTTCGGCTCGGAATTGCATGTTGATGCGTTCCGTGATGCGGAACTGGCGGAAGAGACTGCCATCTAGCCGGACGGCGCCTGGGCCGCGGACAATATTGCGACCGGAGGTGCCGTAGCGGAGGGCGGTGACGGGTGCGAAGGCGGAGGTATCGAACCAGAGTTGGCCGGGGCCGACGGCACCGAGGATTTCGACGTTGGGCTTGACCTGATCTGCCGTTTGCGTGTTGCCGGGCGCGTTCAGCGAGGCGCCGGAGGCGGTGATGGTGAACGGGCTACCGCTATAAGCGCCGAAGATGCCATTTACCTGCCAACCGCCGGCGATGGCCGAGAGTGCGCGGGAGGAAGAGGCAAAGCGGCGGCCGGCGCCGAAAGGAAGCTCGTAGAGGAAGCCTACGTGGAAGTTATGGGTGCGGTCGAAGCCGGCGAGCGCGCGATTGCGGTTGCGGACGTCGGGCGAGTTGAACGTAGAGCCGCCGCGGCTTGGTTCATCATTCTCGTTGATGGCTTTGCCGAAGGTGTAGACGCTGCGGATCATTAGGCCGCCGGCGAAACGGCGCCCGAAGGTGGTTTGCAGGGAGTGATACTGCCCGTCGGCGAACGCGTCGGTGAGGGTGGTATCTACCAGGCGGCCGAAGGCCCGGGCGAGCGGTCGGCCGGCGTTGCCTTCGCCGGGGAGAGCGGCGTTGATATTGATGTCGGCAAACTGCCGGACGGTTTTGGTGGCTACGTAGCCGGCGGAGGCGGTGAACTTGCCGGGCAATTCACGTTCGATGATGAAGTTCCAGGACTGGATATAGCCGCGCCGGAGATTCTTGGGCGGGGTAATCGTGGTTGCGGTCAGCGGTACGGTAATGACGCCGGAAGAGGTGTCGGGCGCGACGAATGCGGGAATACCCTGCTCCAGGGTTCGCACATAGGCGAACGTATTGGGGGCGACATAGTCGTTGGAGATCATGACAGGGTATGTGCCACGGAAGGGCCGGCTGAGCGGAAGCGGGTCGTAGCTGAGGCCGTAGCCGGTGCGGATGACGGTGCGCTCATTGAGCCGGTAGGCGATCCCGATGCGGGGCGAAATCTGAGAGGACTTAGCCTCGACGCCAGCATTGTTGGGGGTATTGCCGAGGCCGCCGAGGAACACGCGATTGGTTTCGATGTCGTAGCGTTCAATGCCCGTATCCTGGCGGTTCATGAGCGGCAGGAATTCGAGGCGGGCGCCGAGGCTAAGGGTGAGGCGGCGCGAGACCTGCCAGCGATCACGGACATACCAACCGAACTGCCATTCGCGCGTGGTCATTGGATCGTAGAACTGTTCGGTTTTTGAAACCTGTGACGGGAGGCCAAGAAGGAACGCGGCATAGGCGTTGTATTGGGTGGGGGCCGCGCCGCCGTTGAGGCCGGCAATGGCGCCGGCGAAGGTGAATCCGCCGCGGGGGCCGCCACCGATTTGCGGCTGCCAGTGGTTGAGCCGGAGGTGGATCATGTCAAAGCCGAAGCGGATGTCGTGGCCTTGTTTCTGCCAGCTGGCGTTGGCGTTGCTGGTATAGGTATCGTCGTAGCGGAAGGTGGGGCTCCAGGTGTCGGTATTGCCCCAGGCGGAAAGGCCCGTGATGCTGAACGTCGGGATGCCGCTTTGGCGGATATCCGGGCCGTTGGTGCCGGGGATACCGAGGTCGAGCCCGACGTTCTTGCCGTAGTCGGGGGCGTAGACTTCCTGCCAGAGGCGGTTGTATCCGAAGGTGTAGTCGACGAGAAAACGCGGACTGACGATATAGGTTGTCCCGACCGTTGCCACCTGTACGAGAGTGTCGCCAACGCCGGCGCCACCGCCGTTGCAAAGGCCTGCGCCGCCGGCGGCGCCGAGCCCGAAGGAGCAGTTGACCTTGGCCTTCATGGCGCCGTATTTGCCCCATACAGTGTGATTCGGATTGCGCACCCAGTTGATTTTCAGGTCGTAATTATCTCGATTGAGGCCTTGGGAATCCGATCCGAAATAGTTGCTATTGAAGCCCTGTAGATTGGGAAGCGGGACAAGGGCCTGCATTTTGCGGGAGATGGCGCTTTGACGGCCGGCGGAGACCATGTTGCCAGGGAAGGGCGTGCGGCCGCGGCCGGCGGTGTCGCCTGTCGCGGGGTCGTAGATAATGGAGGGGAGCGTACTGAAGTCGCCGGATCGCATTTCGGCGGTGGGAACCGTGTAAAGGTTGGAGACATTGTTGCGCTGGCGAGTGCCTTCCCAGCCGCCGAAGTAGAAGAGCTTGTTGCGGATGATGGGGCCGCCGACGACGAAGCCGGGAATATTGAAAATGTTCTTCGGGTTCTGGCCTTGGAAGAAGTAGTTGCGCGCGCGCATGCGGCTGTTGGAATGATAGGCGAAGATGGCGCCGTGGAGATCGTTGGTGCCTGACTTGGTGTTGACCGTGACAGCGGCTCCGCCGGCCAGCCCCTGTTCCGCATCGAAGGTATTGGTGGCGACGTTGACGGATTCGATGGTCTCGGTGGGCGGATTGTAGAGAGTGTGGTGGGGGAGATAGATGTTGATGCTGGCCGCGCCGTCGATGCGCGTGGTGTTGGTGTTGCGGACCGTGCCGTTGACGTTGGTGGTGAGGGAGCGGCCGGGCGTGTCGATGATGGCATTCTGCTCGGCGGTAGGGGTGGCGCCGGGGACGAGGTCCATCAGCGACTGGTAGTTCTTGTAGTTTGTCAGTGGGAGTTCGGTGATCTCTTTGGAGGCAAGAGTCGTACTGACGTCGGTGTTATCGGTTTTTAACGTGGCGATGTTGCCTTCAACGACGACGGATTCGACGACTTCGCCAAGGACGAGTCGAACGTCGACGCGGGTGATGGCGTTGATCTGCACGCGATTACCGGTGGATTCGTGCTTCTTGAAGCCGGAGGCGGAGACACGCAACGTGTAGGCGCCGGGTTGGAGGTTCGATAGGGTGTAGCGTCCTTCGCTATCGGACGACATTGTCCGGGTGGCGCTGGTGTCGGTGTTGGTGATGGAGACGATTGCGTTGGCGACTGGGGCACCCGTCGGGTCGGAAACAGCTCCGACCAGCGAACCATAGAGGACCTGCGTCCTGGCTGGCAGGCCCAGAAGCAAGAGGAATGCGGCGGCTTGAACAAGCGATCTGTAGGGGGCGAACATCGGGCTCTCTCCTTGCAAAAAACGGCACTTCGGCGCAGGGGCCAAAACTACTGTAGAGATCCGGCGTGTACGTCAGATGAATCGGCTGTAAAGGTTGGATGAAGAAACCCTAACAGTTGTTCTCGGGAACGGAATCCCCAGCGAACGGAACCATCGACGTGTCGAGCGATCAACGCTTCCGCGTTCATCTGCGGGCGCACCGGCTCTTTGCATGATGCTGTCCGATCCCGTGACTCGAGTCCGGCGGTTTGCGCAGGACCGACTCATCGATGCGTGGAACCGACCCACACGAAGCTCGCCCCTTCGGCACGCGTCACAGAATCGGAATTGACCAAACCGATTAAACCGGTCACAATTGCCAAATGAGTCATGCTAGCTCGTGCAATCTAACCAGAAGACTGCCGCCTTCGACTGTAACCAAAAATGTAACCAAATTTAGGGCTGACGCGCCAATTTTCTGCCCACTGTAACCAATTTTGTAACCAAACTGAGGGCGCTCTAGGGCAAGCTAGGGCAATAGGATCAACAACTTCGGGGCATGGAGGGTCAGGCAGGGCAACCCAGGGCAAGCTAACGATTGGGCTCATAACCCAAAGGTCGCAAGTTCAAATCTTGCCCCCGCAACCAACTCATTCTATTGGACTTAAGTTGGTTTTCTCCGCTCCGGAAAATGTCGCCAATTTCTGAGCGATGTCCCTAAGCTATTGATTCTAAAGGGCGCAATTGGTGGCAGTACGTTGGGTTGATTCCTGTTTGTGCCCTGCGAACGATCTTGTTTTAGAATCAACAGGTTATCTGGTTAGTTCGCTGGTGCCTGCGCGAACTGTCACCAAAAGTGTCACCAATTTGGGGCGAAGATCGCACGGTACGTTGGGTTTTCGCAGAAGAGCGGCGTGGATAGGAATGTCGGAAAGACGATATACTATCCGAGGAGTTTATCCATGCCGCAACTTCGATCAGCCCTAACCCAGGCGCGGGCAGTTTTTGCGAAGCACCGAGGCGCCCTTCGGACTTCTGAGGCGCTCCGGCTGGGTATCCATCCTCGGACACTGTATCAACTGCGAGACTCTGCTGAGATTGAACAGATCGGCCGAGGCCTTTATCGGCTCGCCAGTGACGAGGCGCTCAGCAATCCAGATTGGATCGCGATCGCAGCCAGAGCCCCCAAGGCTGTCTTTTGTCTTATATCGGCACGGGCCCATCATCGAATGACGACACAGGTCCCGCACATGATCGACATTGCGATACCGGGCCATGCGCAACTGCCTCGAATTGATGGTTTGCCCATTCGCGCCTTCTGGTATTCGGAAGCATCACTCGCGGCTGGCGTTGAGACCGTCAAGATGGACGGTGTTGCCGTCCGCGTGTTTTCCGCCGAGAAAACAATCGCGGATTGCTTCAAGTACCGCAACAAGATTGGACTCGACGTGGCCGTGGAGGCGCTCCGCATGTACCGGGAGCGAAATGGTCGCAAGGGGATGAAGTCGATCCTGCACTATGCGGAAGTCTGCCGTGTCAGAAAGATCATGCTTCCCTACATTGAGGCCATGCTGTGAGCCGCGATGTCGCGGCCTCTATTCGCCAACGGCTGTTGAATGAGTCGAAGCGACAAGACCGTCCCTTTCAGGAACTGCTGCAATACTTCGCGATGGAGCGATTTCTCTATCGGCTCAGCCTGCACCCGCTGGCGGATCGCTTTATACTGAAGGGCGCGTTGCTCATGACCGCGTGGCGCGCCGCGCAGTCTCGGCCAACGGTCGACATTGATCTATCCGCCCGAACGAGCAATGACCTCGATCATGTGCGCGGATGGATAGAGGAGCTATGCGCGTTCATCGTCGATGAGGACGGCGTTCACTTCGACCCCGAGTCAATTGAGATTCTTCGAATCAAGGAAGATGCCGAATACGAAGGTTTGCGCGTTCGATTCGATGCCACGTTGGCCCGCGCCAGAGTACCGATGCAAATCGATATCGGCTTCGGCGACGTGATCACACCGCCAGCTTCCCGGATTTCGTACCCGGCAATTTTGGAACTGCCCCA
>JBIKOG010000015.1:0-67307 GCA_044358225.1 Bryobacteraceae bacterium
CCCGAACCAGAGAAATTTGCGATTAGTATGCATATCGAAGGCCAAGAAGCCACCGGGCACCCCGGGAACTCCGGACGCGCCCGAGCCCGACGAATTTGCAAGTACGAAGCCAATCGAGGCCAGGAAGCCACCGGGCACCCCGAACCCCCGGACGCACCCGAGCGCGACCAAATTGCGAGTACGAAGCCAATCCGGGGCCAAGAAGCCGCCGGAAACCCGGAACCCCGGCCCCGCCCGAGCCCAATGAATTTGCGAGTACGAAGCCAATCGAGGCCAAGAGGCCGCCGGGCATCCGGAACCCCGGACGCACCCGAACCCGACGAATTTGCAAGTACGAAGCCAATCCGGGGCCAAGAAGCCACCGGGCACCTCGGGAACCCCGGCCCCTCCCGAGCCCAATGAATTTACGAGTACGAAGCCAATCGAGGCCAAGAAGCCGCCGGGCACCCGGAACCCCGGACGGCCCCGAGCCCGACCAATTTGCGAGTACGAAGCCAATCGGGGCCAAGAAGCCACCGGGCACCCCGGGAAATCCAGACGCCCCCAAGCCCGACCAATTTGCAAGTACGAAGCGAATCGGGGCCAAGAAGCCGCCGGACACCCCGGAACCCCGGACGGCCCCGAGCCCGACCAATCTGTGAGTACGAAGCCAATCGAGGCCAAGATGCCGCCGGGCATCCGCAACCCCGGACGACTCCAAGCCCGACCAATTTGCAAGTACGAAGCCAATCCGGGGCCACCGAGCCGCCGGACACCCCGGCCCCCCGGACGCACCCGAGCCCAGTCAATTTGCAAGGACGAAGCCAATCCGGGCCGCCGAGCCGCCGATCACCCCGGGAACCCCGGACGCACCCGAGCCCGATCAATTTGCGAGCACGAAGCCAATCCAGAGCCACCGCGCCCAACCGGACGGATCAACCAATCCGACCATACGCGCGCAAACTCAGACCAAAAAAGCGAAAGCAGTCACCCGCCGAAAGCGGACGCCAAACACAATGAAAGGTCCAAAAACCTAGTTCCGAGCCCGCATGCTCCGGCTCAATCGCCGCGTCGCACGGTCGGAAATCATCCCGGCCACCTGCCCAAGCAGTTCCGGAATATTCTCGGTCTCAATCAGCATCGACCCGGCCATCTTCGCCGCTTCGTACTGCTCCGGCTGCCAAGTCGACAGAATCGCCGTCGCCGGACGATAATCCAACCCGCGCGCATGGGCCACAACGCGCAACCCGCTCTCGAACGACTCCATGTGTAAGTCGCTCAAAATTAACGAGTATTCTTTCGCGTCCATCTTTGCGATCGCTTCCGCCGCCGATGCCGCCGTGTCCACCCCGTACCCGCCGGCACGCAGGACCGTCTGCAAGGTCAGGCGCGACGCAGGGTCATCGTCAACAAGCAATACCTTCGCCATTTCGAAGGCGCTCGGACTAGGGAATACCGGACTTTTGGCTGCTGCCATCAAGATCTCCACCACCAGTGTAGGAGATATAGAATTTTTTCCAAGTACCAAATTGCGTCAGGGACTAGTTCTTAGGGTCCCGAATTCGCAGCGCCGTCCAGACAGTACTTCTATCTGCTTGAAAAGGAATGAATTGCCAGACGGTGGTAAATGGTTATCAATAGCAAATAAATGAGGACAACAGGCAGCCGTACTGCGGAGTACCACGATCCCCCCCGACTAGCCTACTATTGCGCCCTTAGCTTTATGCCTAGGGTCATTCCGTCGCGCAACGGGATCAGACTCGTCAAAAACCGCTCGTCGGCGAACAGCCGCCGGTTGAACGTGTCAACCCCCTCCGTCTCGGCGTCCCGCGGGTCCAGGACCTTCGCCTTCCACAGCGTATTGTCGGTGACGAACACCCCGCCCGCCCGCACCCGGTCCGGCGCCACCGCATGCACGTCCGGGTAGCCGTCCTTGTCCACGTCGTTGAAGATCATGTCGAACTCGCCCTCGGTCGACGCCAACGCCGCCAGCGCGTCCCCCGTATGCACCGTGATCCGGTCGGCCACGCCCGCTCGTTCGAAATACCCGCGCGCCCGCTCGGCGTTCGCCGGGTCGCCGTCGGAATAGTGGATCTCGCACCCCGGCCCGGCCGCCCGCGCCATCCAGATCGTCGAATACCCGATCGCCGACCCCAGCTCGAATATCCGCCGGGCGCCGGTCATCAAAACCAGCTGGGCCAGGATGGTCGCGCATCCCGGCCCGATGATGTTAATCCGGTGGGCGTAGGCATACGCCTCCATCTCCGCCAGCACCGGATCCCGGGCCGGTAACAGATCCGCTATGTACTGTTCCAGCGCCGGGTTGACGATCATGACCCGAACACCCTCGCGAAGATCTTGCCGACGTTGGCCAGCTGCCGGTCCATCGCGAAGGCCGCCTCGATCTTCTCCATGCTCAAATGCGCCCGAACCTCCGGGTCATTCTCGATCGCCTGGCGGAAGCTCGTTTCGGTCTCCCAGGACCGCATGGCGTGGCTCTGCACCAGCTTGTAGGCCTGCTCGCGCAGCATCCCTGCCGCGGCCAGATCCAGCAGCAACTGCCCGCTAAAGATCAGCCCCTGCGTCAGGTTCAGGTTCTTCAACATCCGCTCCGGATGCACGCGCATGCCCTCCACCAGCCAGATGGTCTTGGCCAGCAGATAGTCCGCCAGGATGCAGGAATCGGGCAAAATCACCCGCTCCACCGACGAGTGCGAAATATCCCGCTCATGCCACAGCGAGATGTTCTCGTAGGCCGCCTGCACGTTCCCTCGCACCACCCGCGCCAGCCCGCAGATCTGCTCGCACGTCACCGGGTTGCGCTTGTGCGGCATCGCGCTCGAACCCTTCTGGCCAGGAGCGAATGGCTCCTCGGCCTCCCGCACTTCGGTGCGCTGTAGATGCCGGACTTCTATGGCGATCTTCTCGCACAGCGCCGCGATCAGCGCCAGCGCGTTGATAAACGCGGCATGCGAATCGCGACTGATGACTTGGCTCGCAATGGCCGCCGGCCGTAGTCCCAGCCGTTCGCAAATGGCTTCTTCCGCCTCCGGCCCGATGTGGCCAAACGTGCCAACGGCGCCAGAGATCTTCCCGCACCGCATGTCCTCGGCCGCCTCGGCCAGCCGCTTGCGGTTGCGGCGCAACTCGTCGTACCACAGCGCCAGCTTCAGCCCGAACGTATAGGGCTCGGCGTGGATACCGTGCGTGCGGCCCATCTGCACCGTGTTCTGGAACTCGTAGGCGCGCGTCTTCAACGCCGCCAGCAGCTTCTCCACCCCAGCGAGCAACAGCTCGGCCGACTGCTTCACCTGCAGCGCCTGCGCCGTGTCGACAACGTCATTCGACGTCATCCCGTAGTGGAACCAGCGTGAGGCTTCGCCCACGCCAGCCGCCGCCATCTTCTCCGCCACCGCTGTGGTGAAGGCGATCACGTCGTGCTTCACTTCACGTTCAATCGTGAAGAGCCGTTCGACGTCCACCGCGGCGTGCGCGCGCAGAGCCTGCGCCGCCTCCAGCGGGACTTCGCCCAGGCCGGCCAACGCCTCGCTGGCCGCCACTTCCACCTCCAGCCAGCAGGCGTACTTATTCTCGTCGCTCCAAATGCGGCCCATCTCAGGGCGCGTGTACCGTGCAATCATGCGTCCTACCAGTCTAGTAGGTGAAGACGGGGGTCTGCTTCTTCGGTTCAGCCACGTGCAGCCGCGGCGTCACGCCACGCGCCTCCAACGCCTGCACAGCCATCTGCTCCACCAGCGTCGGATAGTTCGTGTTTTCGCTCAAATGCCCAAGAATCAGCGTGGAAACGGACGAGTCCATGTCCTGCGTGATGAAGTCGTAGGCGGCGTCATTCGACAGATGCCCCTTGCGCCCCATAATGCGCTGCTTGATCGACCACGGGTACGGTCCCACCTTCAGCATCTCCAGATTGTGGTTGGATTCGAGCAGCAACAGGTCCGTGCCCCGCAGGTGCATCTTGATCGAATCGGGCATGTAGCCCAGGTCGGTGACGACGGCCGCGCGGACGCCATGCGCCCGAACCGTGTACCCAACCGGGTCCACCGCATCGTGCGGAATCGTAAAGCTTCCGATCTCGATGTCGCCAATCTGAAACCCCGTGCCAGCCGCGAAGGTCTCTTTCGGCGTACGGATCTCGTCCCAGTCCAGAGCCTCGGCCGTCAGGTGCGTGCAGTAGATCGGCTTGCCCACCGTGCGCCCAATCACCGGCAGGCCCAGGATATGGTCGGAGTGCTCGTGGGTTACCAGGATCGCGTCGATCTTGTCCAGACTCTCGCCAATCGTGGCCAGTCGCGCCACCGTCTCGCGTCGGCTCAAGCCCGTGTCGATCAGGATGCGCGTCTTCTCCGTCCCGATAAATACGGAATTTCCCGAGCTCGAAGATGCCAAAACGCAGAATTTCAGAATAAAACACCCCGCAAACTAGGGTACCGCGACTACCTGTAGTACCGATTATGCACAAATCTACAGCATCGGTGAGAGTTTTGTCTGCCGCTGCCCACTAAGCAAATAGAGGTATCGAAATCATGGCTGTCACGAAACCACGCAACCGACTGGTGAATTTCCGGGTAAGCGAAGACGAGTTCCAGAGCCTGCGAGAGGCATGCGAAACGGGCGGCGCCCGTTCCATTTCCGACTTCGCCCGCTGCGCGGTGCTGACCACCCAAGGTGGGAAGCCCGAGAGCGACGACGTCCTGCGTCTCCGTCTGGCGCTGATTGAAGAGAAGATGGGCGAGGTCGATGCGAAGCTTCTGCTGATTGCCCGCATGCTGCGCGACACCGCTCCGCCGTCGATGATGTCGGCTGGCGCCGCGCAGTACAGCTAGGACAAACTACCGGGCCTAAGCCGGCACCGGATGCGGTGCCGGCTTTTCGGCCGTTTCAGGGACCAGTTGCTCGGTCGGGTCGATAAACACATACAGCGCCGCGCTGATCAGCAGCATCACTGCCAACGGAACCAGCGCCTTGTTGTAGTCGTTGCCCAACCACTTCACCAAATACCCAAACAGAGCGGTGCTGGCGAAGCTGCCAACCTGGCCCGCCATGTTCATGGATCCGCTCACGGAACCGGCGTACTTCTTGCCGATGTCCATGCAGATCGCCCAGGACACGGGCAGCATGCAGTCCATGCTGCCGTAGCCGAGTGCCAGGAAGAGCACCGCGATCTCCCGGTTTTCGGTCTGGGACGTGCCCAACATGAAGAGTCCGGAGAGCGCCAGCCCAGCCGAGCCGATCACGCGGCGGCCGATTTTGAGGCCATACTTTTTGCTCAGGTAGTCGCTCGCGACGCCGCCCGACAAGTTGCCCACGATGCCGAAGAGGAAGGGGAGGGTGGCCCACAACTTCATCTCGTTTTCGGTGAACCCGCGGCCGCGCTGCAGGTAGGTCGGCAGCCATCCCAGATAGAAGTACGAGCCCCAGCAGTAGGTGTGGTACATGGCCAGCAGCACCCAGAAGTTGCGGGAGCGCAGGACCTGTTTCCAGGGCAAGGAAACGTGTGCCGCCACTTCCTTGGGCGCGCCGATCAGATCGAGTTCTTCTTTGCTGATGCCCGCCTTGTCCCGCGGATTGTCGCGTGCGTAGAACCACCACCAGGCCGTCCAAACGAGGCCCACCGCGCCGAAGATGTAGAACGACGCGCGCCATCCGTAGATCTGCTGAATCGGGACCACCAGGAACGGCGCCAGCGCACCGCCAAGCCGGGATGCAGCCCAGGTGATGCCGACCGCGCGAGCCCGTTCATGGGTCGGGAACCAGCGGGACACGGAGGCCGAAATGTTCGGATATGCCCCCGCCTCGCCCGCGCCGAAGAGGAAGCGGACGACCAGGAGGAAGTAGTAGTTCGTCGCCAGGCCGGTCAGCGCCGTGAACGCCGACCACCACAAGACGATGCGCGCCAGAATATTGCGGGGGCCGTACTTGTCTCCCCACACGCCGGCAGGGATTTCAAAGGCGGCGTAGGACAGCGTGAATGCCGCCAGGATGAGTCCCCAACTCTCTGTACTGATCGCGAGCTCATCCTGGATGCGCGTACCGGCGATCCCGATGCACACGCGGTCGAGGTAGGTGATGATCGACAACAGGAACAATAGCGAAAGAATCCGGTAACGATACGGCATAAGCCGCCTATTCTGTCACAGGTGACAGGATTCGTGCAGGCGCGAGATCGCCGGCACCGCGCTTTCGTTGGGTTTGCATGGGCCAACGCCCCGTGTCCCAATGACGCCGGGTGGCTATGTGGCGCCTGGAGGTGTGGGCGGTGGGGTGACTACTGGCCCCGAGGGCCGGGCGCGCTGGACTGGCGTTGGCGTGGGCGGATTCGACGGGTCGGCGGGTGCGCGGAAGTTGGGGCGGTGTAGTGCCGATTGGCCTCGAGGGCCGGGCGCGCTGGACTGGTGTTGGCGTGGGCGGATTCGGCGGGTCGGCGGGCGCGTGGAAGGCGGGGCGGTGGAGTGCCGTTGGCGGTCGGCCGGGTGGTGATGGTGATAGGATTTCCCGATGCGCTGGACTGCCGTTGCCGCTCTTTCCCTGACTCTGTTTGCCGATACGGACTGGCCGCGGTTCCGCGGCCCGAATGGCGCCGGGGTCTCCGATGGCAGCCCGCCGGTTGAGTTTGGCCCCGCGAAGAACGTTGCGTGGAAGGTGGCCCCGCCGGCGGGGAAGTCCTCGCCGGTCGTCGTCGGCGGGAAGGTGATTCTGACCGGACACGCCGGGGATGCGTTGTTGACGGTGGCCTATGACGCTGCCACCGGGCGCGAACTGTGGCGGCGCGAACTGAAGCGGCGCACCACCCAGAAGCGCCATAAGCTGAACGACGTGGCCGCGCCGACGGCGGCCGCCGATGGCAGGCGCGTGGTCGTCTTCTTTACTGAGTTCGGGCTGGCCAGTTACGCGCTCGACGGCCGGGAAGAGTGGACGCTGCCGCTGGGCGAGATGGGTAGTATGCAGGGAGTGGCGGCGTCGCCGGTGCTCGATGGCGACTCGGTTTATCTGGTCGTCGATCAGGCACGGGACTCCTTTGTCTTGGCGGTGAATGCGGCCAATGGCGAGCAGCGCTGGCGCAAGTCGCGGCCCGATGCGCCGGGCGGAATCTACTCGACGCCGGTGCTGTTCACGGCCGGGCCGGAGCCGGTGCTGGGCGTGTTGGGGGACATCGAATTCTCCGCCTATTCGCTCAAAACGGGCGAGCGGGTATGGTGGGTGTCGGGGCTGCCGAGCCAGGCCAAAACGTCGCCGGCGGTGGCCGGGGACCGGATCGTTTTGTCGGTGAATGCGATGGCCGAGGAGGCGCAAATTCCGGTGTTCGCCGCGCTGAACGGCGGCAAAAGCCTCGCCCTCGCCGATGCCAAGGGCGTGCCGCGGGCGGTGTTTCCGACGGTGGACAAGAACCGGGATGAGGTCGTGGACGAGGCTGAGTGGAATGACTTTCGGGCACAGGCGCTGCAGCCGTCGGCCACGCTTTCGATCCGGCCCAAGGGGAAGGGTGACCTGACGAAGACGGCCGTTGAGTGGCGCGCGCAACGGGCGGTTCCCAACGTGCCGTCGCCGTTGGTAGCGGGCGGATTTGTGTATACGGTACGCAATGGCGGGGTGGCCGGGATCTATGATCTGGCGACGGGGGAAGTGAAGAAAGAGTTCCGGTTGCCGGGGGCGTTGGGTGATTACTACGCCTCGCCGGTGGCGGCGGGTAAGTATATCTATTTCGCCAGTATGGAGGGTAAGATCACGGTGTTGGAGGCGGGGGCGGAGGGGCGCGTGGCGGCGTCGGTTGTGATGGAGGAAGAGGTGTTTGCCACGCCGGCTATTGTTGGTGATACTCTTTACCTGCGCACTCAGTCAGGATTCTATTGTTTTCGTAAGTGAAGGAGTAACACCGTTGCGGTTTCCCCTCTTTGTACTTGTAAGTACGGTGATGCTTGCGCAGGTCATTCCGCTGGAGATCAGACGCGGGGAGCGGGAGGGGCCGGCGGCGGTTCCGGTGGACATTACGTTGTTGTACGACCGCAGCGGGAGCAAGGGCGACGCCGGTGCGTCTGGTGTCGAGGCGTTCCGGAAGGGGCTGCTGGATGAGTTCCCGAATGTTCGGATTGCGATCTATGGGTTGAGCGATCACGCGAGACGTGAAGGCGCTGAACCGGGCCTCGGGGTTGGTGTCTTCGATTGCGCCCCGGTCAACCCCTTTGTTTTCGAGCATTTCGTGGCCGATGCGCGGGTTCGATTTGGGGCGGCCGGCGGTAGGGATTCTGATCGTGCTTTCCGATGGGGTGGCCCCACCGAATTGTTGGAGACGTCTGGTAGCGTGCTGCAAACGGCTCGGCGGGCTAGGGTGGCGATTCCGATGCGGGCAACGGTGGCGATCACCATGAAGGGAGAACCGCGGTCGGTGATCGAAACGGCGGATGTGGAGATGCGCCGGTTGCGGCGGGCGCAGCAGACGATGGGAGATGGCATCTCGATCGCGGGATATCGCCGGCTGGCCGAGAGCGGGGGCAGTTACTGACTGTGCTGCCGACGGGGGGCAGTTTGCCGGGGTTGTTCGCGGAGATTGCGAAAACGTTGCGGTATTCGTATGTGGCGAGTTATCGGCCTTCCAAAGGAACGCGAGAGGTGAAAGTGGAACTGGTGGATAGGAAACGCGGAAAGGTGATCGGCGGCGTGCGGACGGTGGTGCGATGAGG
The DNA here is from genome assembly GCA_044358225.1 of Bryobacteraceae bacterium. GTDB lineage: Bacteria > Acidobacteriota > Terriglobia > Bryobacterales > Bryobacteraceae. Next base: position 8,676 of record JBIKOG010000015.1, read on the forward strand.
CGGGCGGTGCTGTTGTTACTGGCACCGTTGGCGCTGGCGCAGACGGTACCGATGGAGGTGCGCTACGGGGCGCAGCCGCGGACGGTGCAATTTTCGATTCCCGGCGCGGCGGTGCCGCTGGTTGCCGAGGGGGCTGAGTGGGTGTGCACGCTGGAGATCGTCTATCGCGTGGTGGACCGGGAGGGGAAGACGCTGGACCAGGCGATGGAGACGATTCCGATTCGCTTGAACGCGGCGCAGCGGGCGGCGGCGGTGGCGCAGCCGTTGGCGTTGACGCGCCCGTTGCCCCAGCACGCCGAGGCGGCGGAGTTTCGCGTGGAGATGACGGGGCGGCCGGCAGGGGTGGTGTTCGCGGGGGCGTTGCCGTTGGGGACGCCGTCGTTTTCTACCGAGGTGAGCGTGGCGCTGGTGCCATTCCAGGTGGAGCGGAGCGGGGGGCAGTTGGTGACCGATTTGAAGGACGACGATGTTGTGGTGATGGAGGGGGAGGAGGCCCGGAAGGCGAAAGTGTTCGCGGTGGGAGGGCGGCAGGCGGATGCGATGCCGGTGGACATCACGCTGTTGTACGACCGCAGCGGGAGTATGCGGGCGGGCACCGGCTGGGATCCGGAGATCTTCCGGAAGGGGCTATTGGACGAGTTTCCGACGGCGCGGATTGCGGTGTATGGGTTCAGCGAGAAGCTGATTCGGTTGACCGCGCATACGCGGGATGAGGCGGTTCTGCTGCGGGCCCTGTCGCAGTTGAACACGGTGCCGCCGGCGGGGACGCCGTTGTACTTTGCGGTGGCGGAAACGATTCGGCGGTTCGACCGGAAGCGGCCGGCGGTACGGATTCTGGCGGTGTTCTCCGATGGCTTGGACAGCGGCAGCGATGTGACCTTTGCGGAGGCGATGCGGGAGGCGCAGGCGGCCGGGGTTTCCATTTACCCGGTGGTGGTGGCGAGTGCCGCGCCGTTGCCGCCGGGGGCTTCGCGGAAGAAGAAGGGGACAGGGGTGGGGCCGATGATGGCGCGGGTTGGGTCGGCGATGCAGTTTCGGCATCTGGCGGATTCCGGTGGGCAGGATCTATCGGCGACGCCGGGGATGGGGACGCTGCCGATGCTGTTGCGGGAGGTGACAAAGAAGCTGCGGGATTCGTATGTGGCGGCGTATCAGCCGGGGGAGGGGGAGCGGAAGGTGCAGGTGGTGCTGCGGGATCGGTCGCGGGGGAAGGTGATCGGGGGGGACGCGGACGGTGGTTCGGTAGTTATCTGCGCAGCGCGGCCTGGGCGGCGATGCAGTTTCGGCATCTGGCCGATTCCAGTGGCCAGGATGTGTCGGCGATGCCGGGGATGAATACCATGACCATGCTGTTGCGGGCGGCGCCGGAGAAGCTGCGGGATTCGCCGCGCGGGAAGGTGATTGGGGGGGGGGCGCGGATGGTGGCGCGGTAGTTACTTGCGCAGCGCGGCCTGGGCGGCGGTGGTGGCGACGTTGACGAGGTCGGTGGGCTTCATCTGCTTCTTGACGACGAAGGAGAAGAGCTCGTTTTTGCGGGCGACGACGAGCTGGCTGAGGGACTCATTCCAGAACGCCTTTTCGCCGACATTGGGTACCCAGGAGAGCTTCTGGGGGCGGACGGTCAACTGCTGCCCGTCGCGATCAACCGTGTAGCCCTTGGTGAGTTTTTCGAACCGGGCGTCGAGTTCCTTGATGGCGTTGGGCATGGGTTCGATGCGGATGCTGAACGACTCATTGGCGCGGGCGGGCAGACGGCGGCCGCTGCGGAGCGCTTCGCGGAGTTGTGGCCCGGTGGGTGGGAGCCCCATCCAGATGTAGCCGCAGCTATCGGCGCGGACGGCGCGAATGGGGGTGGATTCCGGGATTTCGAGGACCTGCCGCAGTTCCGGTTCGGGGAGATAGGAACAGGGGTCGGTGGTGGCCAGGAAGAAGAACAACAACGGTGTCACAGCTATGCCTTTAAGTGTTTTGCGAGGAAGGGGATACCGGCGCCGCCGTGGAAGATATGGACGTCGTCGAAGGTTTCATGTTGGGCCAGATCGGCCGCGCCGAGGGCGGTGTAGACCTGCTTAACGCGGGAGAAGGCCTCTTTGCTGGCGGCGATGGGGAAGATGTTATCCCGTTCGCCACTTTCGACGTAGAGCGGACGGGGGGCGATGAGGCTGGCCACGTCGTAGTTTTCGCACCAGTTCAGAATGCCGGGCACGTAGTTATCGATGCAGTGGGACATGGCGACGATGGAATCTTTGAACGTGTTCAAGTAGCCGCTGATCATGGCCACTTTGAGGCGCGGTTCGAGGGCGGCTGCGAAGCTGGTGACGGTGCCGCCACCGCTGATGCCCATGACGCCGACGCGGGCGGCGTCGATTTCCTTGCGGGTTTCGATCCAATCGACGGTGCGCATGACGTCGTAGACGCGCCAGCCGACCATGGTTTCGCCAAGGAGGAGGGCGGCGCCGGCGACGGGCTGGCAAGCCGAGTTGCCGAGGCCTCTGGTCGCGGTGCGGGTATCGCGGCGGCAACCGAAGGCCATGGGTTCGATGGCGACGGCGGCGATGCCGGCTTCGACGACCTGGATGGCGAAGTCGTGCTGGTAACCGGCTTTGTCGGTGCGGTCGCGGCCTTTGTCGTCGATGCCGACGATGTCATCGACGCCGCGGCCGTGGCCGGGGACGCAGATCATGGCGGGGACGGGGCCCTTGGCGGATTTCGGGGTGAGCAGATAGCCGAGGACGGCGACGCCGGGTTGGGATTCGATGACGAACTTTTCGCGGCGGTATGTGGGGAAGTCGCGGACTTCGAGGGTGATGGGGTTGAGGGGGGACTTCGATTTGGGGAAGCCGCCGATGAGTTCTTCGACCTTGGCGCGGAGCTTCTTTTGCCAGGCTTCGGTGGCTCGTTTATTGGCGGGTTTGTAGGTGAGCTGGAGGGGCGCGGCGGCGTGGCGGCGCATGGTGTAGGCAACGGGATCGAAGGCGGGGAGGGAGACTTTGTTTTCAAAGCCGTTGAGGGCGCTGGTGTAGGTGGTTTCGGCGGCGGGCGCGGCGGCGGCTGTGGAGAGCGCGGCGGCGGCGAGGCCGAAACGGCGGCGGTTGATTTTGGTAGGCATCAGTCCTCCTTTTTTCTTTCTTTTTCCTGCAATTTGTCTACGAGCGCGGTCGGTGGATTGACGAGTAATGCGATGAGCACGACGAAAAAAGCGGCGAAGATCATGCCGCCAACGATCAGCCAGTCCAACGCGGGAAGGAAAATCACCTTTCTAGTTTAGCTGGTGGGGGTGGGATGCGCTGTGTGGATGTGATAGTTTGCGTGCGTTTCGGGAGGAACACTTCATGGAATTGGGAGCGAGGTTTGAGCGGCTGGAGCGGGAGGTTCGTTTCTGGCGGCGGTTTTCGATTTTGTTGGCGATTGGTGGGGCGCTGGCGTTTTTGGTGGCGGCTGGGCCGAAGCGGTCGCGGGTGGTGACGGCGGAGCGGTTTGAGTTGGTGGGGGCGGATGGGAAGAAGGCGGGGGACTGGTGGGTGGCGGAGGACGGGCCGGCGCTGCGGATGGACGGTGCGGGCGGCAGCGGGGTGAGATTGGGCGCGGACAACGGCCGGCAGCAGCAGTCGTTCGTGCGGATGTGGGGGCCCAAGAACTCATCCTTGATCATTCTGGAGTCTTACGCGGAATCGGCGCAGGTGAAGTTGCTCAATCCGGGAGGCGGGGGACACTATTTGGCGTTGGTCCAAGACGACAGTTCCGGTGAATTGCGGATCCATCGAAATACCAAGGTGCAGGCGCGTGTGCGGACGGATGTCACGCGATCCTACCTGGAGGTGAAGTCGCCGAGCGGCGTGCCGAACCTGTTTACGAGCCCGTAGACCTGGTTAGAGGTTGACGTCTTGCGCTTCGTCGAAGATGTTCGGCGGGAGCGCGATGCCGCTGATGCGGAGGCGTTCGAGGATGGCGGGCGTCTCGCCGCTCCATTCGAAACGGCCCTGCACCTTGCCTTCGGCCGTCACGCCGATGCGGCGGAAGCGGAAGATGTCGCGCACTTCGATGTGATCGTGCGCGATGCCGACCACTTCGGAGATGTTGATGATCTTGCGCGAGCCGTCCTGGAGACGGGAAACCTGCACCACCATTTTGATCGCGCTCGAGAGCTGCTGGAGGATTACCTTCGTGGGGATTTCGAGGTCCGCCATGAGGATCATGGCTTCCAGACGGGAGAAGGCGTCGCGGGGGGAGTTGGCGTGGATGGTGGTCATCGACCCCTCCACACCGGTGTTCATGGCCTGCAACATGTCGAGCGCTTCGGCGCCGCGGCACTCGCCGACGACAATGCGGTCCGGACGCATACGGAGGGCGGTGCGGACCAGTTGGCGCTGGTTGATGCCGCCTTCCTTGTTCAGGTTGGGCGGGCGGGTTTCGAACTTGATGACATGGCGCTGTTGGAGCTGGAGTTCGGCCGTGTCCTCGATGGTGATGATGCGTTCGTCGGAGGGGATGAAGCGGCTGACGGCGTTGAGCGTCGTGGTTTTCCCGGAGCCGGTCCCGCCGGAGATGAGGATGGTTGTCTTGGCCTGGACGCATGCGGCGAGGAACTGCAGCATGGTGGGCATGATCGTTTTGTTGGCGATCATTTCGTCACTGGTGATGACGTGGCGGCCGAAGCGGCGGATGGAAAGTGACGGGCCATCGAGGGCGAGCGGCGGGATGATGGCGTTGACGCGGGAGCCGTCTTTCAGGCGGGCGTCGACGATGGGTTGGGCTTCATCGACGCGGCGGCCGACCTGGGCGACGATCTTTTCGATGATGTGGAGCAGGTGGGCGTTATCGCGGAAACGAACAGGCGTGAGCTGGAGGCGACCCTGGCGTTCGATGAACACTTTGTCGAAGCTGTTGACGAGGATGTCGGAGATGCTGGCTTCTTTGAGCAGCGGCTCCAGGGGTCCCAAGCCGAGGACTTCGTCGAGCACTTCTTCGACGATCTTGTTCTGCTCGGCGGTGGTCATGGGGACGCGCTCGTCATCGAGCAGCTTTTCCACGACGCGGCCGATTTCGCTGCGGACGCGTTCCTTGGGGATGGATGACACGCGGTCGACGTCGAGGACGCCGATTAGCTTTTTGTGAATTTCCGACTTGAGTTCGAAGTAGCGGTCCGTGGTGCGGGCGGCGTTGGAGGTGGCCGGGTGGCGTTCCTTTGGCGTTTCGCGTTCGGGGGCGCTGGCGGCGCCGGGGCGCTTGGCAACGGGCGCTCCGGCGGGGCGCGGGGCCTTGGCGACGGTCTCGGTGGCCTTGGCGGCCATCAACTGGGCCAGGGACGGGCGGACGGCGGGGGCCGGTGAGGATTCAGGCGGTTTGGGGTCGGTGGACACGCGTGGGAAAAATTCTCAAACCCAAGGTAGCATGAGAAGTTGCTGACCCGACGTCAATTTGGGCTCGCGGCGCTGGCCCAGGTGGCGCCACGGCGGCCGAACGTCCTTTTCGTGTTGTGTGAGGGGTGGCGGCGGCAGGAACGGCCGGGGGCGGCGGTGACGCGCCTGGCAGAGCAGGGCGTGGCGTTTACGCGGGCTTATGTGGCCAATCCCGCGGGCGGGCCGTCGCGGGCGGCGTTGCACACGGGGCGGTATCCGCATGCGGTGTCGGTGCCGTGGGACGGCCAGACGCTGGCGGCGGAGTATGCGTGTTTGGCGGATGGGTTCGCGACGGCGGGGTATGAGACGGGGTTCGTGGGGAAGTGGGATTTGGATGGGGCGGTGGGGACGACGCGGCGCGGGTATGCGTATTGGGCGGATGGCGCCACGCTGGACGGGCGGGTGGACCTGGCGTTGGGGTATCTGCGGAAGGTGCGGACGGCGCCTTATTTCCTGTTTATTTCACTTGGCGCGGGGCGGGCGGGGAAGGGCGAGGCGGCTGAGGAACTGGCGGTGCGGGAGAATGTTCCGGCGGCGAAGTTGGCTGCGGCGCGGCGGGCGTTGGCGGCTTATTCGGCGGGGTGCCTGGAGCTGGACGCGCGGGTGGGGCGGCTGCTGGCGGCGGTGGGCGAGGATACGTTGGTTGTGTTTACTTCTGACCGGGGCGAGATGTTGGGGAGCCATGGGTTGGAGGGGGCGGGGGTGTTTCAGGAAGAGTCGGCCGGGGTGCCGCTGGTGATGCGGTGGCCGGGGCGACTGGCGGCGGGCGCGCAGCAGGATTGGCTGTTTGCGAACGTGGATTTGGCGCCGACGTTGCGGGGGCTGTGCGGGGTGGCGGTGATGGAAGAGGCGCAGGGGGAGGACCGGGCGGCGCTGGTGTTGGGCGAGGGGAACGGGGCGCGGCCGGAGTCGGTTTATTTGCAGGGGGAATTGGGAACGCCGCGGGAGTGGCGGATGGTGATCCGCGGGTGGGATAAGTTAGTGGTGGACCGGGCGCTGAAGGTGACGCACTTATACAACCTGGCGCAGGACCCGTTTGAGAAAGACAACCTGGTGGTGGATCGGGCCTCGATCCGGCGGCAGGAGGAGTTGCTGGCGCTGATGCGCCGGTGGATGATCAAGACTGCCGACCGCGTGCCGTATCCGGGCGCGATGCGGCGGTAACAGGAGAAGACATGAGCGAAAAGATTGATGTGATCGCGCACTTGCATGCGGCGGAAGGGCACCTGGACGTGGTGCGGGAGGCGCTGGAGAGCTTTGTCGCGCCGACGCGATTGGAGGAAGGCTGCTTGCGTTACGACCTGTTTCAGGACGTGAGCGATCCGCTGAAGTTCACCTTCATCGAAGAGTGGACGAGCCCGGCGGCGCTGGAGGCGCATTCGAAGTCGGCGCATATTGCGGCGGGGCGGGCGAAGATGGAAGGCAAGCTGTCGCAGCCGGGTTGGGTGCAGGTGGCGAAGCGAATTCTGTAGGGAGCGCGCTTTTAACGGGGCTGGGCCGTGATCCGCTGGATGGCGGCCAGCTCCCGTTGCACGAGTACGTCGCGGGGGCGGAGCCGAAGCGCGTTTTGGAAATGCATGGTGGCGGCGGGGAGGTCGCCGCGGGTGCGGGCCAGCAGGCCGAGGCCGCGGTGGGCATCGGGGAAATTGGCATACCGGGCGAGGACGGCGGTGAGGAGCGCTTCGGCTTCCTGCTGGCGGTCGGGGGTGACGGGCGGGTCGGTGAGCAGGCGAATGGCGAGGGCGGAGCGGCCGAGGGGGGAATCGGGATGCTCCTCGACGGTGGCGCGGAGGGAAGACTCTTCGGTGCGCCAGGCGTCGGCGGTGATTGCGGATTGGACACCGGCGGCAAGGAGGAGCAGGGCGATGGCGGGTTTGCGTTCGGTGAGGAGGCCGAAGAGAACGCAGAGGGCGAGGACGGGGAGGAAGAGGCAGCGTTCGGCGACGAAGACGCCGGTGGGGACGACGAGGTTGGAAAAGATGAACCAGGTGGCGGCGAACCAGAGCGCGGCGAAGAGGACGGGACGGGCGCCGAGGTAGCGATAGAGGGCGGCGAGAAGGAGGGCGGCGAGGACGAGCCAAGTGGCGTCGGCGATGGCGGAGGGGAAGACGTCGTAGGCCATGGACTGGCTGAGCGGGAACAGGGTGAGGCGGATGTAGTTCCCGAGGCCGTGTGTGAAGACGGTGAAGAGGCGCTGGTAGAGCGAGTAGGCGGCCATGGTGGAAGCCGTGGCGGGAACGGCGAGGGTGCCGATAACGGCGAATTTGGCGGCGGCGTAGAGGGCGAGGGCGGCGGCGTAGCAGGCGTCCGTAGGGGCCAGCCAACGGCGCCAACCGGTAGTGGAAGTTTCGAGCCAGAAGCCACGGGTGAGGACGGCGAGCACGGGGAAGCAGGCGGCGGATTCCTTTGACAGGAGGGCGGCTAGGAAGCAGAGAGCGGCAAGGACGGGGCGGGCCTTGGTGTGGGCGATGAGGGCGAGCAGGAGGAAGGCGGTGGCGAGCATTTCGACCTGGCCATAGGCGGTGATGGCGACTTCGACGTGGGCGGGGTGGAGTACGAAGAGGAGGGCGGCGGCGGTGGCGGCCGTGCGATGGAGGAGCGGGAGCAGAAACCAGTAACAGAGAAGGCCGCACAGGGTGTAGAGGGTGAGATTGACGAAGCGGTAGCCGGTGTTTTCCAGACCGAACAGTTGGCGTTCGGCGTAGAGGAGGGAGAGGGAGAGCGGGCGATAGAGGCCGCACTTGTCGAAGGCGCCCCAGTAGTTTTCGCGCCAGAGTTGGGCGGCGGAGGCGACGTGGGAGGGGCCGAGTCGGTCCTGGATGAGGACGCGGTCGTCGCCGATTCGCTCGTTATAGACGGACTGGGAGTAGGGTACCCAGACGGCCAGGAGGATGAGCAGGAGGGGGAGCCAGCGATTCGTTGAAAATAGCAATTCTGAATGCTAGCACGGCGGCGTGTTATCCCTTTGGTAATGAGAAACGCGGAACGGGAACGGCTGGCGAAGGCGGAGCGGCAAGAGGAACATTGGCGGCGTTGGGGAACGTACGTCAGCGACCGGGCGTGGGGCACGGTGCGCGAGGACTATTCGGCGAACGGGACGGCGTGGGATTATTTTCCCTTTGAACACGCGCATTTGCGAGCGTTCCGGTGGAGCGAGGATGCGCTGTTGGGGTGGTGTGACAATCACCAGCGAATCTGTTTCGGGCTGAGCTTGTGGAACGGGCGGGACTCCATTTTGAAGGAGCGGCTGTATGGGCTGAGCGGGCCGCAGGGGAACCATTCGGAGGACGTGAAGGAGCTCTACTACTACCTGGACGCGACGCCGACGCATTCGTACTGCAAGGGTTTGTACAAGTATCCGCAGGCGGCGTTTCCGTATGCGCGACTGGCCGAGGAGAGCCGGCGGCGGACGCGGTTGGACCCGGAATTTGAGCTGATCGAAACGGGCGTTTTTGACGAAGACCGTTACTTCGATGTGACCGTTGAGTATGCGAAGGCTGGTGTGGACGACACGCGGATTCGCATTACGGCGGTGAACCGCGGGCCGGAGCGGGCGGCGCTGCGGGTGATGCCCACCGTGTGGTTCCGGAATACGTGGACGTGGGGGCGGTCTTCGGAAAGGCCGCCGGTGATGGTGGCGGAGGGGGAGGCGTCCGTTGGGCTGAACGTGCCGGGAATGGGCGAGTATGTGTTCACGTGTCCGGGGACGGAGGAGTTGCTTTTTACCGAGAACGAGGGGAACTCGTTGCGGCTGTGGGGCGTGCCGAACCGGTCGTACACGAAGGATGCGTTTGGGCAGTATGTGATTGAGGGGAACACGGCGGCGGTGAATCCGTCGCGGACGGGGACGAAGGCGTGCGGAGTGTATGCGTGGGATCTGGCGCCGGGGGAGGAGCGTTCGATCACGTTGCGGCTGGCGCCGCGCGGGGCGGCGGCGGGGGAGGATGATGCCGTTGTCTTCGCGGCGCGGATGGCGGAGGCGGAGAGTTTCTACGCGTCGGTGCCATCGGTGCCTTTGTCGGCCGATGGGACGGCGGTTTGCCGGCAGGCGTTCGCGGGATTGTTGTGGACGAAACAGTTCTTCCACTACGTGGTGGAGGAGTGGCTGGACGGGGATCCTTCGACGCCGTCACCACCGCCGGGGCGACGTTACGGGCGCAACTCGCAGTGGAAGCACCTGTTCAACGACGATGTGATTTCGATGCCGGACAAGTGGGAGTATCCCTGGTACGCGGCGTGGGATCTGGCGTTCCACATGGTGCCGGTGGCGATGATCGACGCCGACTTTGCCAAGCGGCAGATGGCGCTATTTCTGCGCGAGTGGTACATGCATCCGAACGGGCAGATTCCGGCGTACGAGTGGGCGCTGGGGGATGTGAATCCGCCGGTGCATGCGTGGGCGTGCTGGCGGATTTTCCAGATCGACCGGCGGCTGAACGGGCGGGCGGATCACGCGTTTCTGGAACGCTGTTTTCACAAGCTGCTGATGAACTTCACGTGGTGGGTGAACCGGAAGGACGATCTGGGGAACAACGTGTTCGAGGGCGGGTTCCTGGGGCTGGATAACATCGGCGTGTTCGACCGCTCGGCGCCGTTGCCGATGGGCGGGACGATTGAGCAGTCGGACGGCACCAGCTGGATGGCGATGTACTCGCTGAACATGTTGACGATTGCGCTGGAGTTGGCGCAGATCAACCACGCCTACGAGGACGTGGCGAGTAAGTTCTTCGAACACTTTTTGTACATCGCCAGCGCGGCGAACGGGCGCGATCAGGATTCGCTGTGGGACGAAGAAGACGGGTTCTACTACGACCTGCTGCGGCTGCCGAGCGGGGAGTGGTTCCGGATGAAGCTGCGTTCGATGGTGGGCATTATTCCGCTGTTTGCGATGGAGACGATTGACCCGGCTGTGATCGATAAGCTGCCGGGGTTCCGGAAGCGGATGCAGTGGTTTGTGCGGAACCGGCCGGACCTGTGCGGGAACCTGGCGTCGATGACGGAGAAGGGCGTTGGGGAGCGGCGGATGCTGTCGCTGGTGGGGCCGCGGCGGTTGCGGCGGATTTTGGAGAAGGTTCTGGATGAGAAGGAGTTTTTGTCGCCGTACGGGATCCGGGCGTTGTCGCGGCATCATTTGGCGAACCCGTACAAGCTCGCCGTGGACGGGGCGACGTACGAGGTGCGGTATGAGCCGGCGGAATCGAGCACGGGTTTGTTTGGCGGCAATTCGAATTGGCGGGGGCCGGTTTGGTTTCCGGTGAATTACCTGCTGATTGAATCTTTGCAGCGGTTTCATTACTACCTGGGTGAGGATTACAAGGTGGAGTTCCCGACGGGGAGCGGGAACAAGATGGACCTGTGGGAGGTGGCGGCGGCGCTGTCGCAAAGGATGTCAGCGTTGTTCCTGAAGGACAAAGATGGGCGGCGCGCGGGCATGGGGCCGCATCCGAAATTCCACACCGATCCGCACTTCCGGGACCATCTGTTGTTCTATGAGTATTTCCATGGGGACACCGGGGAGGGGCTGGGGGCGAACCACCAGACGGGGTGGACCGCGCTCATCGCGAAGCTGTTGACGCAGAATGGAGAGTAATGCGCTTCTTACTGGTTCTTGCTTGCTTTGGGATTCTGGCGGCCCAGCCGCGACACGGCGTGAAGCCACAGCGGATGGTGATTCGCGGAGCGACGGTGGTGGAGGGCAATGGCACGCCGGCGGCGGGGCCTGTCGATATCGCCATTGAAAACGGCATGATCACCGCTGTTGGGCGGGCGGCGGCGCAGCCTGGCGATGTTGTCATCGATGCCAAGGGCAAGTACGTTCTGCCGGGGCTGATCAACCTGCACGGGCACCTGCACACCGAGCGGGGCGGCGTGCCGATGGATCCGAACTACGTGTTGAAGCTGTGGCTGGCGTGCGGCATTACGACGGTGCGCGACGTGGGCAGCGCGTTGACGCAGACGCTGAACGTGCGGACGAAGAGCGAGACGGGCGAGATTGTGGCGCCGCACATGTTTGTGTATCCGATGCTGGGCCGGGTGCGCGATCCGGAGGCGGCGCGGCGGCGCGTGCAGGAGATTAAGAAGGCCGGCGCGGATGGTTTCAAGATTGTCGGCACGTGGCGGGATACGATGGACGCGGCGCTGGACGAGGCGCACAAACTGGGCCTGCCGGTGGCGCAGCACATTGGCGTGGAAGAGACGCGGGCCGATGACGCCATTCGCAACAAGGTGACTTCGATTGAGCATTGGTACGGGATTCCGGATGCCGCGATTCCGGGCGGTGTGCAGAACTTCCCGCCTTCGTACAACTACATGAACGAGGGCGACCGGTTCCGCTGGGCCGGGCGGCTGTGGCGCGAGGCGGATTGGGACAAATTGACGAAGCTGTTCGATGCCATGATCGCGAATAACGTGGCGTGGGACCCGACGCTTGAGATTTATGAGGCCAGCCGCGACTTGCAGCGGGCGCAGACGCAGCCGTGGTTTGGGGAGTATCTGCATCCGGTACTGGCGGAGTTCTTCAAGCCGAATTTGCAGAACCACGGGTCGTACTTTTTGAACTGGTCGTCGACGGACGAGGCGTATTGGAAAGAGAACTATCAGATCTGGATGCGGGCGGTGCGCGAGTTTGCGCGGCGCGGCGGCACGGTTGGTATCGGCGAGGACGCGGGGTACATTTACCAGATGTACGGGTTCGGGTTCATTCGCAACTTGGAGTTGCACCAGGAGGCCGGGTTCCACCCGCTGCAAATCGTGCAGCACGCAACGCTGAACGGGGCGCGGATATTGGGGCAGGAGAAGAAGCTGGGCCGGGTGCGCGTGGGCTGGACGGCGGACATGCTGGTGGTGAATGGGAATCCGCTGGAGGATTTCAAACTGCTGTATCCGGTGGCGGCGAATGCGGGCGTGAAGCCGGGCGTGGAGTGGACGATCAAGGGCGGGATTCCGTATTCGGTGCCGCAGTTGCTGTCGGAAGTGGGGGCGATGGTGGCCAAGGCGAAGGGGGTGAAATGACGCCGTTTGAACATGCATCGCGGACGCGGCTGGTGTTTGGGAAGGGGCGGATTCACGAGGTGGGGCGCTATGCGCGGGAGCTGGGATTCCGGCGGACGCTGATTGTGGCCGATGGGGGGATGGAGCGGGCGGGGCATGTGGCGACGGTGTTGTCGGCGTTGGCGGGGGAGGGGATTGAGTCGTCGCCGTGGTCGAACTTCGATGCCAATCCGGACTCGCAGATGGTGGAGCATGGGCGGGATTTTGCGGCGAAGTTGAACGTGGATTCGATCATCGGGCTGGGGGGCGGCTCGTCGATGGATTGCGCGAAGGCGATTAACATCGTGCTGACCAATGGCGGACGGATCGCGGACTACTGGGGGCACGGGAAGGTGCCGGGCGCGATGCTGCCGATGATCGGTGTGCCATCGACGACGGGGACCGGGAGCGAGGCGCAATCGTACGCGTTGATCAGCGATGCGGCGACGCATGTGAAGATGGCGATTGGTGACGAGAAGGCCGCGTTTGCTGTCGCGATTCTGGACCCGGAGGTGGCGCGGACGCAGCCGCGGGCGGTGCGCGTGGTGGCTGGATATGACGCGATTTCGCATGCTGTTGAAACGTACGTGACGACGAAGCGGAACGCGCTTTCGCTGTGTTATTCGCGGGAGGCGTGGCGGCTGATGGAGGGTTCGTTTGAACGGCTGATGGCGGACGCGGACGATGTGGAGGCGGTGGCCCAGATGCAGTTGGGAGCGTGGTTTTCCGGGGCGGCGATTGAGGCCTCCATGCTGGGGGCAACGCATGCGCTGGCCAATCCGTTGACGGCGGAGTATGGCATCACGCACGGGCAGGCGATTGCGGTGATGCTGCCCCACGTGGTGGGTTGGAACGAGCATCCGGACTATATGGAACTGCACGCGGACCTGCCGATGCGGCTGCGCGAGTTGGCCGATGCGGCGGGGCTGGCCTGTTCGCTGCAGGCGCTGGGCGTGGCGGAAGACCGGTTGCCGGTGATGGCCGAGGCGGCGACCAAACAGTGGACGGGCAAGTTCAATCCGCGGCCGTTGGATTTCGATTCTGCTTTGGAGTTGTATCGATGCGCTTATTGATTTGCTCGTTTTTCCTGGGGATTTCGCTGTTTGCCGAGTGGCCGCAGTTCCGGGCGAACCCGTCGTTGACGGGCGTGGCGACGGGGACGTTGCCGCCGGAGAACCTGAAGCTGCTGTGGACGTGGGAGGGCGGGGAGTCGTTTGAATCGTCGCCGGTGGTGGCGGGCGGGGTGGCTTATATCGGCGCGGGGAACGGGGACCTGGTCGCGATCGACATGGCGACGGGGAAGACGAAGTGGAAGTACAAGACGGGGGCGGAGCTGGGCGAATCGACGCCGGCCGTGGGCGGCGGGGCTGTTTTTATTGGCGATTTGCGCGGCGGGTTTCACGCGGTGAGCGTGGCGACGGGCAAGGCGCTGTGGACGTTTAAGACGCTGTCGGAGATTAAGTCTTCACCGGTGGTGGTGGGCGACCGCGTGTTGATTGGTTCGTATGACCAGAACCTGTACGCGGTGGAGATTAAGACGGGCAAGCAGTTGTGGAAGTTTGAAACGGCCGGGCCGGTACATGGAACGCCGGGGATCGCCAATGGCGTGGCGTATGTGACGGGGTGCGATGAGAAGTTCCGGGCGATCCGGGTGAGCGACGGGAAGGAAGTGTTCGAAGTGGCCAGCGGGGCGTATACGGGCGCGTCGCCGTTGTTGGTGGGGAATATGGCTTATTACGGCACGTTTGGCAACGAGGTGTTCGGCGTGGATATGGCGACGAAGAAGATTGTGTGGAAGTACGAACACCCGGTGCGGAAGTTCCCGTACTATTCGAGCGCGGCGCTGGCGGCGGGGAAGATCATCCTGGGCGGGCGGGACAAGATGGTGCACGGGATCGACGCGAAGACGGGGAAGGGTGTGTGGACGTTTGCGACGAAGAGCCGGGTGGAATCGTCGCCGGCGGTGGCTGGGAACCGCGTGTTTATTGGGTCGAACGACGGGCGGCTGTATGTGCTGGACGCGGCGACGGGGAAGAAGTTGTGGGAGTATGAGGCCGGGTCGGCGTTGTCGGCGTCGCCGGCCATCAGTGATGGGAAGGTTCTGATTGCGTCGCAGGATGGACGCGTGTTTTGCTTTGGCGGGTGAGGGCTATTGGCCTTCGCCGTAGACGATGGAGCCGTTGACGCCGTCCTTGTTTTTGGCCGCGCCGATGGTGACGTTGCGTTTGCGGTCCTCGTGTTGGAAGACAAGCTGCAGGGCCTGGTCATCACCGGAGGTGGTCATGGCGGAGGTGGTTTGGCTGTAGCCGGCTGAGCCGTACTTGGCTTCGTAGAACTCCTTCAACTTTTCGAGCGATTCATTCGAAGAGAAGACGACGGTGCCGCCGGCGCCTTTTTCGGCGTTGCCGGTCATGCCGCCGATGACCTTGGCGTCACCGGGGAGGAAGACCCAATCGGGGAGTTTCATGTTGGCGCCGGAGCCGATCTCGGCGTGGCCGTCTTCGGAGTCGATGGTGATTTTGCCGTCCTTGACGGCGTCGCCGTCGATGGTGATGGTCTTGCCGGTTTTCTTGTCGCGGACGGTGATTTTGCCGGTGTTTTCGTTGACGTCGAGGACGTCGATGTCAGGGTTGGCGGCTGCGGCGATCTGGGCGATGGTGGCGAGCGGGTTCTTGACGGCTTGCTGTGCTTTGCTAACCAGCATGTAGGTAACGACGGACGCGCCGATGACGACGAGCATGGCGAGGGTGACCATGCCGATGAGGATCCAGGCCCAGATGGGCATGCCCTTCTTCGGCGGGGGCGGTTGCTGGGGATAGTTTTGCTGGGGCGGATAGCCCCCGTATTGTTGCTGCGGCGGATATCCCTGCTGCGGATGGCCTTGCTGCGGATAGCCTTGCGGGGGTTGCTGCGGGTACTGGGGCTGCTGGGGATATTGTGGGGCCGACATGCCCTGATTGTGGCACACGCGAGGGGGATAGAATAGGGGCATGCGATCGACGGTATGGCTGCTGGTTTTCGCGGGCTCGCTAATTGGGCAAGAGACGTTTACGACGGAGGTTGCGCCGATCCTGAAACGCCGCTGCGTGGCGTGTCACGGCGCGGCGATGCAGACGAACGGGCTGCGTGTGGACGACGGCGCGGCGCTGGTTGCCGGCGGGTATTCGGGCGCGGCGGTGGTGCCGGGGAAGCCGGCGGAGAGTACGTTGCTGGGGCGGCTGCGGAGCAGCGAGAAGGGGCACATGATGCCGCCGATGGGGGCACGGTTAAGCGCTGCGGAGATCGCGACGGTGGAGAAGTGGATCGCCGGCGGGGCGAAGGTACCGGCGTCGACGGTGAAGGGCCCGGCGCGGCGCGCGTCGAGCCACTGGGCTTTTCAGCCGGTGCAGAAGCCGGTGGTGCCGGCGGGCGCGAACGCAATCGATTATTTTGTGCGGGAGCGGTTGAAGAAAGAGGGGCTCACGCCTTCGACCGAGGCGGACCGGCGGACGCTGGCGCGGCGCGTGAAGCTGGACCTGGTTGGCCTGGCGCCGACGCCGGAAGAGGTGGAGGCGTTCGTCAACGATAAACGGCCGGATGCGTATGAGCGGATGGTGGACGGGTATCTGGCGTCGCCGCACTACGGCGAACGTTGGGCGCGGCCGTGGCTGGACCTGGCGCGCTATGCCGATTCCGACGGCTATGAGAAAGACAACGTGCGGCCGCACGCGTGGCGGTACCGGCAGTGGGTGATCGATGCGTTGAACAGCGACATGGGGTTCGACCGGTTTACGATTGCGCAGATGGCGGGCGATCTGTTGCCCGGGGCGACGATGGAAGACCGCGTGGCGACTGGGTTTCATCGCAACGTGCTGACCAATCGCGAGGCGGGCGTGGACCGGGCGGAAGCGCGGTATGAACAGTTGATCAATCGTACGCAGACGATGGGAACGACGTGGCTAGGGCTGACGGTGGGTTGCGCGCAGTGCCACGACCATAAGTACGATCCGTTTTCGCAGCGCGAGTTTTACCAGTTGTACGCGTACTTTAACGAGGCGGACGACGTGGACATCGACGCGCCTCTTCCCGGGGAGCGTGGGCCGTATTTGAAGGCACTGCCGGCGTATCGCCGGGAGCGGACGAAGTTACTGGCTGAGAATAAGATTCCCGAGTTGCAGGCGCGGTGGGAAGAGAAGATGCGTGCGGCGTATGCGAATCCGGGCAAGGACGCGGAGTTCGATTTCTGGATTACTTCGATGTCGGCGATGGTGGATCACGCCATGCGGATGTTGCATAAGAAACCGGCGGAACGGACCGAGCGGGAAGCCGATATTCTGGCCGATTACTTCATGGCCAATCCTGGGCCGGAGTTTGGCCGGGACAAGGAATTGACGGCGAAGTTGAAGGACCTGCGGACGAAGGTGGCGGACTTGAAAAAGACGATGCCGTTCCTGACGCAGGCCTACACGATGGGCGTGCATCCGGACCATCCGAAGACGCACATCACGATTCGCGGCGACTATAAGGCGCTGGGCATTGAGGTGCAGCCGGGGACGCCGGCGGTGCTGCCGCCGTTGGCTGCGAAGCCGGGCGAGCCGTCGCGTTTGGCGTTTGCGCGGTGGCTGGTTGCGCGGGAGAATCCGCTGACGCCGCGGGTGACGGTGAACCGGGCGTGGCAGGAGTTTTTCGGGCGTGGGATTGTGCGGACGTCGGAAGACTTCGGGGTGACGGGCGAGAAACCGACGCACCCGGAGGTACTCGATCATTTGACCGCGGAGTTCATGGAGAACGGGTGGAGCTTTAAGAAGCTGCATAAGTCGATTGTGATGTCGGCGACTTACAGGCAGGCTTCTAAATACCGGCCGGATGCGGCGGAGAAGGATGCCGACAATACGTTGCTGTCGCGCCAGTCGCGCCTTCGGTTGCCAGCGGAATTGATCCGCGACACGGCGTTGCAGGTGGCGGGGATTTTGAACATGGAAATTGGCGGGAAATCGGTGATGCCGTTCCTGCCGAAGGGCGTGGGCGAGCTGGCCTACGGCGGGTCGAAATGGAAAGAGACGTTTGGGAAAGAGGCCTACCGGCGTGGGTTGTACATCCACTATCAGCGCACGACACCCTATCCGCTGCTGGTGAATTTTGACGCGCCTGATTCGAATATGGCGTGTGCGCGGCGGCGGCCATCGAACGGGCCGTTGCAGGCGTTGAACCTGCTGAACGACCCGGTGTTTATTGAAGCGTCGCAGGCGTTTGCGCTGCGGGCGATGGAGACGAAGGCGGCAACGGGCGAGCGGATTGAGAGTATGTTCACGCTGGCGCTGGGCCGGGCGCCGTCGGAGACCGAGCGGCAGACGCTGGCGCGGTATGTCGATAAACAGACCGATGTGCTGCGTACCGAAGGCAAACAGGGTGAGTTACTCACGCAGGGGGCCTGGAGCGGCGTGGCGCGGGTTCTATTCAATCTCGACGAATTTATCAACAGGGAATAACTGACATGTACTTTTCACGGCGCGACTTACTCAATTCGATCGGTTATGGCGTGGGCGGCATGGCGCTGGAGCACCTGTTGCACGGGGCGGTGGTGAACCCGCTGGCTCCAAAGAAGCCCCATTTTGCCCCGAAGGCCAAGAGCGTGATCTTCATGTTCATGGAGGGCGGGCCGAGCCAGATGGATCTGTTCGATCCGAAGCCCGCGTTGATGAAGCACAACGGCAAGCCGCTGCCGGCGGAGTTCACCAAGGACTTAAAGCTGGCGTTCACGAAGCCCAACGCGGCGGCGCTGGCGAGTCCGCGCGTCTTCAAGAAATGCGGGAAGAGTGGCCTCGAGATCAGCGACTATCTGCCGGGCTTGCAGGAAGTGGCCGATGAGTTGTGCGTGGTCCGTTCCATGCATACCGACGCGGTGAATCATCATCCCGGGCAGTTGATGTTATTCACCGGGAGCATTCAGTTCGGCCGCCCGACGGCCGGGGCGTGGGTGACGTACGGGTTGGGGAGTGAGTCGCAGAACTTACCCGGGTTCGTGGCGCTGTCGAGCGGCGCGGGGACCAGCGGTGGGGCGTCGAACTTCATGAGCGGGTTCATGCCGTCGACGTATCAGGGGACCATTTTCCGGAACGCGGGCGATCCGATTTTATATCTGTCGAACCCGGACGGGATTTCGAAGGCGACGCAGCGGACGTCGCTCGACGCGATCAGGGAGTTGAACGAAGAGCGGTTGCGGGTGAATGGGGATCCGGAGATTGCGTCGCGGATTGCGAGCTATGAGCTGGCCTACCGGATGCAGATGAGCGCGCCGGAACTGCTGGACTTCTCCAATGAGTCGCAGGAGACGTTGGAGATGTACGGGATCGGGAAAGAGCCGACGAACCAGTTCGGGACGAATGCGCTGCTGGCGCGGCGGTTGGTGGAGCGCGGCGTGCGGTTCGTTCTGATGATGGACGCCAGCTGGGACACGCACACGAACCTGAACAAGAAGCTGAAGGACAAGTGCGACGCGACGGATAAGGGCTCGTCGGCACTGATCACGGATCTGAAGCGGCGCGGGTTGCTGGACGAGACGCTGGTGGTGTGGGGCGGGGAATTCGGCCGGACGCCGATCTGCGAGATTCGCAATACGTCGGACCCGGACAATGCGGGGCGCGATCATCACCCGACGGGCTATTCGATGTGGCTGGCCGGAGGCGGGATCAAGGGCGGCCAGACGATCGGGGAGACCGACGAGCTGGGATTCACCATTATCCGCGACAAGGTGCACGTGCATGACCTGCAGGCGACGATGTTGCACTGCCTGGGCATGGATCACCTGAAGCTGACCTATCGCCACATGGGGCGGGATTACCGGCTGACCGATCTGGGTGGCAATGTTGTGCAGGCGATGCTGCGGTAAATGCAAAAAGGCCAGCCCCGGGAGGCTGGCCTTTTTTGACTGCGTTGGATTGCGTTAGGAACGAACCGGCGCTTTGTCGACGATCTTGAACTTCTGTTCGTCGAAGTAGAGGATCTTGCCGGTGCGGTAGCTTTGGACGGCCATGGTGATGAGCACCTGCGCGCGGCCAGCCGTTTCGACGTCGAGCGTCGGCTTCTGGCGCGAGACCATGCAGTCCAGGAAGTTGGTGACGTGCGTGCGCATCGTGTCGACTTCCTTGACCGGAATCTTCACTTCTTCCAGGCCGAATTTGTACTTCTCGCCACCGATCGCCTTGCGCGTGCCCTGACGGCCGGAGACTTCCGGTTTGAGGGTGATGTGCGGAGCGAAGCCTTCGAAGCGGCCGTGTTCCACCATGATGATGGTGCCTTCGTGCCCGCGGATGAGGCCGGGGATGTGCTGGGAGTTGGCCATCGAGGAGCTGAGCACCAGCGAGTGGCCGGCGTTGTATTCGGCGATGAGGTGGAAGGTGTCGGGCACTTCCCGGTCGGGCTTCGAGGGGTCCTCGGGGAGCTTGGAGAACTCGTAGATGCCGCCGCCGGCCATGACCTTGTGCGGGAACTGGGGCGAGGGCCAGCAGATGTTCATCGGCGCCACGACGTGGAAGAACAGATCGGTGGCGATGCCGCCGGAGTAATCCCAGTACTTGCGGAAGCGGAAGAAGCGGTCGGCGTCGAAGTCTCGCTTGGTGGCCGGGCCGAGCCAGGTCTTCCAGTCGATAAAGTCTTCGCCCTTGCCGTTCGGACCGGCGTTCTTGTCGATCGGCCAGTTCCATTCGCCTTCGATAGAGTTGCGGTGGTAGGAACCCTGGCTGAGCAGCATCTTGCCGATGGCGCCGTCGGCGATGGCCTTTTTGGCCTGCGCCCACTGGTCGCCGGAGGTGGTCTGCGAGCCAACCTGCATGACCCGTTTGGTGTCCTTCACCGTCTCGATGAGCATTTTGACTTCATCGACGGTGTGGCACATCGGCTTTTCGCAGTAGACGTCCTTGCCGTTGCGCATGGCTTCGGCGGCGACGGTGGCGTGCCAGTGGTCGGGGGTGGCGACGATGACGGCGTCGATGTCCTTGTTGTTCACCACTTCGCGCCAGTCGAGCGTACCCTTGGCCTTGTGGCGTTCCATGTTCTGGTTGACGCGCTTCTGATAGGTGTCGCAGACCTGAACGATCTGGCACTTGTTGGTGTCCGCGCCCACTTTGGCGAAGACATTGGCGACGTAGCTACCGCGGCCGCCGACGCCGACAACACCAACATTGATCCGGTCATTGGCGCCCAAAACGCGGCCCGACATCTTTGCGCCCGGCCGAGCGGCTAACGCGCTGCTGACGGCGCCAACGGTGCTGGCGCCTTTCAGAAAGTCTCTACGATCCATACGGGGAAACTCCTTGGTGCGGCGGCCTGGGCCGCTTGCGGTGGCTGTGGATGGGTACAGCCCTCTTTATTGTACAGACTGGCGAAGTCCGGTTCTATGGCAAAGTTGCCTAGCTTAGAATGTGCGGATTGGTTCCGCCGCTCACACCGGCAGGCTCCGCCACTTTCGTGGCGCCGGCGGTCTGATCCGCCCGATACTTGCTGCGGGTGAACGCCGTGTGCCAGATGCCGATCGTGATGACCGCCGACAACGACATGATGATGTTCCCGAATTCGTGGATCGCCATTGATGGTCCCATCTGGCGCGCCAGAATGCGGAACGAGTGGCCGATCGCATCCCCGGTGCATTGAATCCCCAGACCCGCGCAGACCGCAAGAAGCAGAAAGTCCCGCTTCCGCAACTGGATCAGGAAGCGCCAGAGAATCATGTTCAACAGAGCGGCCAGGAAGGTGAGATCCCGCGTGACCGCCGTCATGAAGGTGTTCGGGCGATTGTCGAAATGGACGAATACGGAAACAGCCGCCGCGATGATTGCGCCGATTGTCAGCATCCGGACCAGGGGAGCCTGCGTCGCCATTTCTTTCCCGACTCGATAAATCAACTGCAATACGAGTAAGAATATGGTGACCTGCGAGGCAAGTGCGAGGATCCAGTACATCTTCTGTGCGCTGGATAGTGTCCAGTTCCCATTGCTGACATAGGAGGCAATGGGGGGGACAACACCAACCAGAAGCAGGACAAGCACCACTCCCAGCAGATAATACTGTCTCCACCACCCGGACAGCAGCCGTTGGAGGGTCAATACCGCGAGTGACAACGTGATCGTCGTTGTCAATGCGTAGAATATTTGCTCAATATCCAAGTAAAAACCTCCACCCACCGAATCTATCGGCTGGTGGAGGTTCATTATTTACAGTCTTTTGAAAATAAAGGTGATTACTGGACGACGTCTTCCACTGGGGGAGGAGGCAGTGGGCCGAACTGCAGTCCGGCCACATCTTCCACCGGCGGGGGCGGCAGCGGGCCAAACTTGAGGTTCACTACATCTTCCACCGGGGGAGGAGGCAGCGGACCGAATTGGAGGTTCACCACATCTTCCACAGGGGGAGGAGGCAGCGGGCCGAAATTGGCGTTGCGTGCAAAAGATGCGCCGGAAACCAACAGCGCCGACAACGCCAGAACACCGACACGGACTACTTGATTGAGGTTTTTCATTAGAACACCTTCGCCTGACAGGCTTGCGGCACAGCCTTAGAGTACAACTAAGGAAGCCTTACCTCTCTTAAGAGGACAATCTTATTCTAAGTAAAACGAAAGTACTCTGTTCCTAGGATTTTTCCTAGGGAAACCCCCGTTTATCCCTTCTCGCTGGGATGTCGCTGAGTCGGAATTTCCTGTGCCTCCCCTCCTCAGGCGGTCGGCGAATGGCGGTCCGAATGGGACCGTAACGCAGAAACGCCCGCCGGGCAAGTTGCCGGGCGGGCGTTTCTGCGTTAGATAATAAAAGACTTAGTCGCCGCGATCGGTGTAGGAGGTATGTTCCAGCGGCATGTCGTATTCCCTGCGTGGGGCGCGGGAACGGCGACCGGCCCATTCCAGGCGCATATCGTTGCTGACTTCCTCGAGCGTTTCCATGGTGACCTGATGCTGTTCCGCAGCGAAGGCGGTGAGCATGCAGTTGTCACAGATTCCATTGATCAGGCGGGGAATCCCTTGTGAGCGTCTATGAATTTCAGAAAGAACGGCCGGCGGGAAAACATTCTGATTTTCCATGCCGGCGCGAGCCATACGGGTATCAATGTACTCAATCGACTCCGCTTCGCTGAATGGCTTCAGGTTGTATCGGAGTACGATGCGCTGTTTTAACTGACGCAAGTTCGGCGCGTCGAGCTTGCGATCAAGTTCCGGTTGGCCAGCGAGCACGATCTGCAAGAGTTTCCCGCGGCGATTTTCCAGATTTCCGAGGAGGCGGATCTCTTCGAGGACGTCCCAATCGAGATTATGGGCTTCGTCGACGATCAGGACGCTGGTGCAGCCTTCATTCGCCTGCTGAATCAACAGGTTGTTCAGGGCGAAGAGCACTTCGGTCTTCGAAGTCCGGTCACAGCGCAGGTCGAGATCGTAGGCGATCATCTCGAAGAACTGCTGCGGATTGATCCGGCTATTGAACAGCGAAGCGTATTCGATGTACTGCGATTCCAAATACTCCCGCATGCACTCTAGCATCGTCGTCTTACCGGTGCCCACTTCGCCGGTCAAAACAATAAACCCTTTACGACTTTGCACACCATAAATCAGATTCGCGAGCGCCTCTTCGTGCTGGGGGCTACGGTAGAGAAACGTCGGATCTGGACTGAGACTGAAGGGGTTTTCTGAGATGCCGAAGAAGGCGTTATACATAAAGAACCTGAGTGGCGAGATCCAGTAGGCTACTCATTGACATCGTACCATGAGTAAGGCTAGCGTTACGCCTACCCATTACATCGGCGAACGCTCGCCAAATCTTGAGCGAATCCGGACGGACCGGGCACAATCCTAGTCCCACTCCAGCTTTACCCACCCGCAAAGGGCCGCGCCACCGCCACCGTCGAGAGCAATCCGCCTCGTTTTAGGGAAGGGAAGTCCGGGAACGACCGACTTGCGAATGCCCGGCATGCCGCTCAGCGCCATGCGTGCTTCCGGTGTGCCTAGCTCCGGCGCCAGCGTCTTCGAACGGAATCCGGCGCCCCAGCCAACGGGGAACATGCAGGTGTCGCCCGAGAGCTTCGTCTCTTCGTCCCGCAACTTCTCCACCGTTTCGATGAGGGGTTTCAGTGCGGCGTGTTTGGCATATGCGGCCTGGTCGCCGATCCACCGGCGCGCCTGGACGCGCAACGCTTCGGTAACGCCGGCCGGCAAGGCCCCGCGCCCTTCAAATACCGCCCCGGGCCGCGCCATTTCGGCGAACTGTTGCCCGGGTTTCCACTCCGACGGACCGGTCTTGCCTTCGGTCCGCAGGACCAGAACGCGCGTCTGGTAGACGCGGAAGGTATCAGCCGGCGTGCGCGCATCGGTAAAGGCCAGTCCGTTCAAAGCCCGGCGGCCACCGGCGGCGTCGAGCGCCGACAACGTCTTCCAGCGCAGCCCTTCGGCGGCGCAATCGATCCACAACTGCCGCGCCTTTTCCGGGTCGATCGCCCCGCCCAGCCACGCTGTGCGGAACGCGCCTTTGATGGCGCTGCCGGGCAGCAGGCGGCGTCCGCCACCGTGGGCGAAGCGCGGAATGTGCAGATCTTCGGTGCGAGCCTTTTCCCAAATCGTCGCCAGGCCACCGGAGGCAAACGGAATCTTCGCCGAGCTATACCCCTGCGCGTAGCCGCCCCACTGGGACCATTCCAGCCGTTCGGCCTTCCGCAGTTGGTCCAGATAACTTTCCAGCCGGGGGTTGCGGGCGAGCAGTTTGAAGATGCGCTCCTGATCGAGCACGCGCACTTCGTTCTGCCACACCATGTAGTCGATCGGCGTCAACAGTTCGCCGGAACCGGCAAGCAAGGGCGACAGCACGGTCAGACGGTAGCGGCGGTTCATACCTGCGCCTCCTCCGGCCACGGCAGCGCCAATCCGGCGGCATACCGCAACACCGGGTGCGCCGCGCCGTCGATGTTCGACTCGCTGATCCGCCCGGCCGGCTCTGTCTCGCTCGCCAACACCGCTCCTTCACGGACAAACCGCAGCTCCGGTTTGGCACCGGCGCCGGGCGTCCAGCCGGATCGCGAGAGCGTCCGGTAGGCGCCGTTGTCCCAGGCCACCACGTCGGCCTCCGCCGGGGCGAACAGCCCGATCGTCCACCACTTGCCCGCGGCGGCGCCAGCGGCTTTCCAGCCGGCGTTTTGCAACAGTTTTCCCAACTCCCCTTCGCGATAACGCGGGCGGCGGGAGCGGCCCCAGCCGGCGCCACGCCAGCCGCCGATGCCCTCGTCGGCCAGCAGCCGAAAGGCCGCCTTCAGACGTTGCGACCAGACGGCGGCGACCTCGGCATTGGCGAACACGAACACGGCCCAGGCGCCGGAGTTGTTCCCGAACTCAATCCCCTCTGTCAAGGCTGCGGGCGCGGCGGTGCCGTCGAAACGGTCGACCGCCGCGCGCTGGCGCTCCACGGGGCGATAGGGGCCGCCGGCGCTGGCGCGGTCCGCTGATTGCAGACAGCCGCTGGGCAGGTCGAGCAGCCAGCGATGTTCATCGAACTTTCGCTCGGCCAGATCCTGGATCGCGCCGAGCGGAGCGAAACGCACCGACTCCAACCGGACGCGCCGTAGCCCCGGATAGGCGCGAACGGCTTCCGGCAGCGGGGCATAAAACACATCGTTCTGCAGCGGGAGCAGGGAACTCATGCGGGTGGCCGGGGCGCCCTCGGACAACCATTCGGGCAGCCAGCCGAGCAGGCTCATGGCGTTGCTGACGGCGCCAAACAGCGAGTCGCTGGGCACCAGCGAGGCGGGCTCTTCGGAGCGGCCCGCGCCGCAGCGCCAGGGGGTGATCGGCAGTAGTTGCACCAGCAGTGCTGGCCGTTCAGTCGGCATGGGGGGTTATTCGCTCAGGCGGAGCGCGAACTCGTCGGCCAGAACGGCCTGCTGCAGGGCTTCGGTATTGGCCGCCTTGGCCACTTCCTCTTCCTGCGCGCCGTCTGCATAGTAGCGTCGGCTGCGCCAGACGGCGCGGATGTTCTGGAACTCCACGCGGCCGCTGCCGCGGGAGCCGCCGCCACCGAGCGCGGCGTCTTCCATCAGGCGAAGACCCTGCACCACCAGCGGCACCAGCTTCTGGTCGCCGTCCTGCAGAATGTCGATGACGATGCGCACCTTGAACCGGGCGCCGGCCGGCACGCGTTCGAGCGTGCGCGGATTGGCCTGGGCGGTGATGCGGTCGATCGCGTTTTCGCTCTTGACCTCGGTCAACTCGTCGTCGAGCTGTTCGCGCATCTGCGCGGTGATCGACTCGACTTCGAGCGGGGCGTCGTAGATCGCCAGGCGCGCCGGAGTGATGTGGCGGCCTTCGACGGCGTCGCCCTTCACGCGCTCCATGCGGCCCGGGTTGCGGCCGAAGAGCAGGCAGATGGGATCGTCGTTGCGGTCGCTCTGGTGGATGCGCACTTCCTGGCCGCGGCGGCGCGAGAGGTACACCATCTCGTCGGGCGCGGTGAGGCCGAGGGCATGTTCCAACAGGCTGCGCAGCCGGCCGCGGAGCGACGAGCCGGGCACGATGGGACGGCCGAAGGCGTCTTTAACGACCGGATTGTCGGCGCCGCCGATTTCGAGCGAGCCTTTGCCGGCGCCGATGTGGAGGCCGGTGAGGCAGACGAGCGAAGCGTCGATGACCAGCTTGCCGGCGAGGCGGATTTCGGGGACTTGGGAAGAAGAGCTCATGGTTTTCCTGGGTTCGCCGTGATTATTCGTTGTACGCGATGATGGCTTCGAACAGGTCGCGGAACCGGTCGTAGCCTCGGGTTTCATTGCGCCGGGTGACTTGGAGCAGCAGCTTTTCGAGCGGGTCGAGCGAGCGCAGACCGTGGCGGGCGATCGTATACGCCAGCCGCGCCCGCAGCATGACGAACTGGTGCTGGCGGTCGGCTTCCACGGCGCGACAGGCGCGGCGGACGGCGCCATACAGACGGCGCAACTGCGACCGCGTACCGGCGTCGAGATCCCGCAGGCGGGCGACGAGCACGTGTGCCTGGTTGTCCAGGTACAGGCTGTCGCTGATCAGCTTGTCGTATTCGATTTCGACGGGGCCTTCGGGACGGCGCATGTCGGGACGGCGGTCGCCGCCTCCGCCACGCTGTTCGCCACCGCGACGGTCATTGCCGCCACGATCATTGCCGGGACGATCATTCCCGCCACCACCGCCGCGCGGTTCCTGGCCGCGCCGGTCGTTGCCTTTGTTCGGATTCGGTTCACGCTGGCCGCCGCCCTGCGGCTGGGCCTGGCGATCACGCGGCGGCCGGTCGCCACCGCGATTTTCGCGCGGCGGACGATCCCCACGCGGTTCACGCGGCGGGCGATCGCCACGGGGGGCGAGAGCGGGTGCGGCGGCTGCCGGCGCGGCTTCGGCCGCAGCTTCGGCGGGGGCTTCAGCGGGCGTTTCCGCCACGGCGGGCGCGGGTTCGCTCGGCGCCGATTCCACCGGGGCCGGGGCGTCAAGAGGAGCCGCTGCCTCCACCGGAGCCGGCGCTTCGGGCGCGGGCGCGGCGGGTGCCGTCGTTTCTTCAGTCACCGGCGAATCCGGGGCCGGTTGTGGAGTATCCGTCTGCAATTCTTCCGACATACGTAGGTTCGAACTCTCTTTCCCTGATCCGGCCCTCATCGGGCCCGGGCGTTAATCCTGCCCGCGCCAGCCGCTTTCCAGCCGCGCCCAATCCAGCGCAACTTTCCCGGCGGGCCGCAACTGCTTCTGCACCTGCCCCCGGCCAATCAAATCTCCCAGAAACGCGCGCCACTGCCGTTCAAATTCCGATCCGCTGCGATCCCCGGCCAACCGGCGCAGGCGGCTGTGGAAGCGCCAAGGGCGATCCACGCTGCGTTCCCGGCGGCGCGCCCGCGGCGAGGCAATGCCGTCGCCCACACCGCGCACACCGTAGAAATCTTCCAGTTCTTCGAACACTTCCGGCGGGCAATGGTAGACGTCGCGCAACCGGCGGATGCGCACCTTCAGCGCTTCGGCATCTTTCAACGCCGGCCAATCCAGAATGCGGTCAAACAGCGCCAGCGCATTCCGGCCGGAGGAGCGCACGGACTCCAATTGTTCCTGATTTCGCGTCCAAAGGCTGGCCAGCGTTTCGCCCGGTTCGGCCACGGTCAGCGCGCCGGAAACGGATGTGCCTTCGGTTAGGTCCTTGCCGCCCGGCAGATCGCCGGAGAAGAGCGTGAAGACGCGGTGGAACTCGCTCGCGACTCCGAGCAGCGCGTCCCAGGCGCCGGCGACGGCAAAGTCGTGCCCGCCGCTGTAGACAATCGCCACGCGGCCGGCGTGGGCCGGCATGGCCGAGACGATGCGTTGCAGTTCGCCGGCCACCAAACCTTTGTAGAGAACCGCCAGATACTGGAAGTTTTCGGCCGAATCGGCCTGGTCGAGCCGCGCTGAGGCGAGATCGATTTCGCAGCGCAACAGGCCCCAGGTACGCCGTCCGCGACTGGTGCGGCCGTACTCCTGCGGGGCGGCCGGTGGGATGGTTAACGACACGTCGTCGGCGCCGGGAACGGGCGCCAGCGGCACGGCTTCGTCCTTCAATTCGAAGGTGGCGGTCATCCGGGCGGCCAGGCCTTCCCAGGGCCGCTCCACGTCGGTAGGCGCAGCCGGGTTTGGGTCGAATGCCGCCGCGCCCAGATGCCCCAGCGGCGTCTGGCGTTTGCGCAGAATGCCTTCGCTCAACCGTTTCCAGATGTTGGGCCAGGTGCCCAGATTCTCCGTGGACGTCCAGTGCAGTTCCAGCAAGCCGCCGGTGGCGGCGGCGATCGAATCGCGCAGCGCGGCGAAGTGCGCGTCTGCCTCGGCGATCATCGGTTCGGGAAGCAGCAACAGGAACGACCCGCCGCCGGCGTAGCCAACCAGCAGGGGCGACAGTTTGCGTTCCGAAAGAAAGTCGCGCGGGGTGGTTTCGGTGAGGAGCGAGACCCAGAGGCTGCGGTCGGCAAAAGACGAGTTTTCGCTCGTGCCGGACACGAACCGTTCAATTCCGCGAAACTGGGCGTAGAGGAATACTTGAAGCGACATGGGCGTATCAGATAAGTCTGCCGCGAAAACTCAATGTAGCACGGCGGAGGCCTCCAGCCGAATCTGGCAGGTGGATTCGCCGTCGCGATTGGAACTTTTCCTGCAACAATGCATGCCGGATGCCTCGCGGGAAAGCCTGCGGCGGGTGCTGGCGGCCGGCGCCTGCCGGGTGGATGGCGTGGCGCGGCCGTGGGGGTATCGGTTGCTCGCCGGGGCTGTCGTCGAGGTGGATCCGGAGGCGCGGATCAGCGAGGTGGTGCCGGAGCAGATCCCGGTGGAGATTCTGTATGAGGACGACGACCTGATCGCCGTCAACAAACCGATGGGAATGCTGGTCCATCCGACTACGCGTGTCCGCACCGGCACCTTGGCCAACGCGCTGCGCGGGGCCGGCTACCGGGAGATCCACTTTCTGCACCGCTTGGACCGGGAGACGTCGGGCGTGCTGGTGGCGGCCAAGCGGTTGCATCGCGGCTCGCCGCTGGCGCGGATGTTCGCCGAGCGCGAGGTGGCCAAACGCTATCTGGCGATGACGGCGGGCCCGGTGGGGTGGACGGAACGGACGGTGGCGTTGCCAATCGCCCGGGACCCGGAGCGGACTCCGCATTGGAACGTCGCCGAAGACGGCGCGCCGGCTGAGACGCGGTTCCGTTGGTTGGGCCGCGGCCCCGGCGGGGACCTGCTGGAAGCCGTTCCGGTAACCGGCCGAACCAACCAGATTCGCATCCACAGCGCCGCCATCGGCCATCCGCTGCTGGGCGACACGCTATATGGAGGGGCTCCCGCGGCGCGGCTATTTCTGCATGCCTGGACCCTGGAAATCCCCGCCGAGGGCGATGGACGGCGACTGATCGTGGCGCCTGTGCCCCCAGAGTTTTCCGATGAGGCTTCCCATCCGTCGTTCGGCGTGTAAATATATGATTCAGCGAATCTAATTGGCGGCGATCCGGCAGCCGATAGGTACGTTAGAGGTACTCACGCGCGTCCGATATGCGTCCCTTCCTGCGCAGCTTGCTGCCGGCCCTGACAGTCTTGTCAGTGTTTGGAATCCCGCTTGCGGGGCAACACTTCAGTTTTCACCATTATGGGCTTGCCGATGGCTTGAGTAACCTCAGCGTCCGCGCCGCCGCGCAGGACCGAGTCGGGCGAATCTGGGCGGCTACGGGCAACGGACTGTTTCGATTTGACGGGCATCGGTTCGATCGCTTCGGTACCGACAAGGGCCTGCCGGAAGACTCGATCAACTACGTCATCGCCGGGCCGAATGGCGAGATCATCGCGGGCGCCAGTGCCGGGATCAGCATCGGCAATGGGGATCGCTTCCGCGCCCTGCCTTCCGCCGATAGTGACGGCGCCTCGATGCGGTGTATCGGAACAGGGTGTTTGGCCCTGTTGCCCGGGGGCACCGTGATCGCCGCCACGCCGGAAGGGCTCGGGGTGCTGGAGGGGGGCGCGTTTCGCCTGCTGCAGGAGACCCGGAAGTGGAAACTGCGCGCGGTTTATGTGGCGCCCGATGGGTGGATCTGGGCAACGTCGATGTCCACGGTTCATCGCGGGCGGCTCGGCGCGGATCGCCGGATCGCCTGGGATACCGTTGGTCAGCCCTGGGGTTTGCCGGAGACTGACTACGGAGCTCCCGTCATGGATGGCGCCCGGCGGCTTTGGATCCGGAGTCGCGATGCGCTCTACGTCATGGATCCCGGCGCGGCCGTCTTCCGCCGCTCGGACCTGCACTTTCCACCCGTGGGACGGTTGTCGAGCCTGGCTGTGGATCGGCAGGGGCAGCTGTGGGTGCCGGCCTTCAATGGGTTGTGGCAGCGCGATGAGTCCGGCCAGGCGCCGGTTTGGCGGCGGTATAGTTCGCGGAATGGTTTGCGGGCCGATCCGGTCAGCGCCGTGGTCTGGGACCGGTATGAGACTCCGTGGCTGGGCATGGAAGCGCACGGCATGGCCCGTTGGAATGGCTACCCGGATTGGCGTGGTTGGCAGATGTCGGACGGGCTCAGCAACAATGACGTCACCGCATTCGCCCACGATGGCGCGGGGCACCTTTGGATCGGAACCAAGGATGGACTCAATGAACTCGATGATAGTGGCCGTTTTCGCATTTGGAACGCCGCCAACGGGCTTGCTTCCAACGGCGTCCGTTCTCTGGTCGCCACGCCCGATGGCGCTCTTTGGGTTGGCAGTAACGAGGGCGGCCTGACGCGGATTGGGCCCGGCAAGCAGCTGTCCCGCTTCGGTGCCGCTGATGGACTGGCCTCTCTCCGCATCGTTTCGTTAACGGTGGAGCCGTCCGGGCTCCTCTGGGTTTGTACCCGGGCTGGTTTGTATGTGGGAGACTGGCGGGAGAAACGGCCGCATTTTCGTGAATATGCCACGCCCCTGACGAAGACGCCGCGGCCCGTCTACCGGGTTGTCCGGTCTCGGGATGGCAGCTTGTGGGTCGGCAACAGCGCCGGTCTGGCGCGGGAACGCAATGGCGTCTGGCGTTCGTTCGGCAAGGCCGACGGACTGGCCTATGACGGCATCGTGTTCCTTGCGGAACGGGCTCCCGGCGAAATATGGGTCGGCTATACAGGCGTGCATGGCATTGCCCGTCTGAACCTGGATGGGGCCGGCCAGTTGACCAGCGTCACCAACTTCGGTCGGAATCGTGGGTTGGAGAGCGACAGTATCAGTTTCCTGGACGTGGATCGCTCCGGTCGGGTGTGGGTGGGAAACGATGTCGGCGTGGACCTTTGGAGCCGCGGCCGGTGGCGCCATTTCGGTCCGCCAGACGGGCTGATCTGGCACGACGTCATGCTGGGAGCCTTTTATGAGCACCCGGACGGCCGCTTCTATTTTGGGACGACCAGCGGGTTCTCCGAGTATCGCGGGTCGGATGCCGCTCCGCCCCCGGACCGGGTCGTCATTACTTCGTTGTCCAGCGGAGGCACTACGCTCGAAGAGGGGCAGTGGCAGGATCTCAAGCTCTCCGGCCGTACGCTCCATGTCGAATTTTCCAACGTCCGGCTGCTCCCGAACGCGCGGTACCGCTACCGCCATCTTGTTGGTACCCGCGCCGTCGATCCCAACGACGGATGGAGCGAAACCTACCACCCGGTTGTCGATCTGACACTCCAGCCCGGACCGAACCGCCTGGAACTGCAGATCGTGGGCGAACCCGGCGACGCCGGCCGTGAGTCCACCTCGCTTGGTTTTTACGTCAACCCGCATTGGTCGGAGACGGGGCTTTTCCGCGGCGCTCTGTTCACCGCCGCCCTGCTGCTGGCGCTGCTTTTGTGGCGCGGGCGCATCGCCCGTATCGAAGCCCAGCGCGCCCAACTGGAGACCGCCGTCGAAGAGCGCACCCGGGAATTGCGGGAGCAGGCCGGCCGGATCGAACAGCAGAAGTCGGAGATCGAGGCACTTCTGACGCAATCGCACCAGTCCAACCGGCTCAAGAGCGAGTTCCTGGCAAACATGAGTCACGAGATCCGTACGCCGATGAACGGCGTGATCGGCATGACGACGCTCGCGCTCGCCACCGACCTGACCCCTGAACAGCGCGACTACGTGGAAACGGCCCGCTCTTCCGCCGATAGCCTGCTGCAGATCCTCAACGATATTCTCGATTTCTCAAAGATCGAGGCCGGTCGCCTGGACATCGAATCGATTCCGTTTTCCCTTCGCAAGCTCATCCAGGAGTCCTCGCGCCCGTTCCTTCCGGTAATTCATGAAAAGGAGCTCCGCTTCCTGATCGACGTCGACAAATCTTTGACCGACGACTTCCTCGGTGACCCGACGCGCCTCCGCCAGATCCTCAGCAACCTGCTCGGAAACGCACTCAAGTTCACCTCCCAAGGATCCATTCAGCTCCACGTCGGCCCGGCCGAAGGCTCTACTCCGGAACTCCCGCTGATCCAGTTCTCAGTGGCCGATTCCGGAATCGGCATCCCGGCCGATAAACTCCCGATTGTCTTTGAACAATTCCGCCAAGCCGATGGCTCAACCACTCGCCGTTTCGGCGGCACCGGACTGGGCCTGTCCATCTGCCAGCGCCTGGCCGCGCTCATGGGCGGCCGCATCTGGGCGGAGAGCGAAGTGGGGAAGGGAACCACGATTCGTTTCACGGTCGCCCTCCGGCAGGGCACGAGGGAAAGTGCCGCCGCCCCGGTCGCCGAGCGCACGCCAAGCCGCGCCCTCCGAGTGCTGCTGGTGGAGGATAACGCCGTCAGCCAGCGGCTCGCCGAACGGCTGCTCGGCAAGCAGGGCCACCAGGTTGTTACAGCTGCCAACGGGCTGCAGGGCGTCTCGGCGTTCCGCGAACAGGATTACGACCTGGTCCTGATGGACGTGCAGATGCCGGAGCTGGACGGGCTCGCGGCGACGCAAGCCATTCGCGCCCTCGAACGCGGCACGGGCCGCCGCACCCCGGTCCTGATGCTTACCGCCAACGCCATGAAAGGCGACCGCGAAAAATGCCTGGAAGCCGGGGCCGATGGCTATCTCACCAAGCCTCTCGAAGCCGGTCAGTTGATCCGGACCATTACGGAAATGGCCGACCGGGACACACCAGCCGGCCCCGAAACCTAGAACCCGCGGCTGGGCCGGTATCCCGGACGCGCCCGGACGCGATACTTCTTGCCCGCATCGCCCACGATCTCCACGGAAATCTTCCGGAACCCTTCGTTCGGGTTCGTTTGCGGATAGTAGGTCACCGTGTAGGAGTTGCCCAGATCCTCACGGATCGATTCGAACGCCTCCACCTGTTTCTGCCAGGTCTTTGCGAAATAGGCCTTGCCGCCGGTCCGCGTCGCCAGCCGTTTGAAAACGCCGCTCGAAATGGCGTCTTTGCTCGCTTCCGCCGTCGAAATCACGTAGATCGGAATCCCCTCGTCTTCCGCCACGGCGCGCACATCGTCCGGGGCCACCATGCTGGCGTTGTCCGGTCCGTTGGAGAACACGATCACCACTTTGCGCCCGGGCACCTTGGCGGCGTCGCGCAGCGTCAGCAGCAGCGTGTTGTACAGCGCCGAGTCGTCCCCGGCCACCGCTTTGCGCAGGCCTAGAATCGCCTCGTTGCGGTCCTTGGTCAGGTCCGCCGCGCGCGTCAGGTTGCGGCTGAACGTGTAGACGGCCACCGAGTCGGCCCGGTCCAGCCCGCGCACGAAGTCGGCAATGGCGTCGGAGGCGTACACGAACCCGCGGTACATGTAGTTGCTCGTGTCGAAGAGCACGAAGACGTTGGTGCCGACGAAGGCGTCCGACCGCACGTCCGGCCCGGTCTTGGCGTCTTCCTTCGGCGGTTGTTGCGCCAGCGGCCGCATCGTACCATCGTCCAGAATCTGCATCACCGGCTTGTTGCCTTCGGCAAACGTGTTCAGCTTCTGCGAAATGCCGTCTTCCATAATCCGGAAGTCGGACGGCTTCAGCCCGTTCACGTACTTGCCCTTGCTATCGGTCACCGTGAAGCCCAGAACCACCATGTCGACCTTCACCCGGAAGGTGGGCCGGCTGGTCTCCTGCGCCAAGGCGCTACGCCCCGCCAACATCGCCGCGGCGCCCATGCCGAAAACTTTTCGTCTCGATGTCACTCGTCTCTCCCTCGCGTGCCTATTGTAGAAAAGTGTACAGAAATGCCGGCCGCATTTGTGCGCTACTCGCCGCCGCCGGCCGCCACGGCCGACTTGTGCGCCTTCGCCCGAACCTCTTCACCCACCTGCCGCATCGATCGCAGCAACGCCGGCCAATCTTCCAAATGCGTAGCGAAGATCCGCTCCACGGTGCTCTTCGTCCACTCCGGAACCGCCACGTTCAACTGCGACGGCATCATGTAGGCCGAATCGGCGATCGCCGCATAATACAGCAGGCTGGATTCCCAGCTTTCCGCCATAATCCGGCTCGAATAACCCATCAACGTCGGGAACGTCCGGATGTTCAGTAACTCCGGGCTGTAGCTGTTGGTCAGCGTCGGCTTCGACGTGCCGAAGGCTCTCGACACCGCGCCGTAGCTCGCCACCGCGGGCGCCGACTGCGCCATCTTCCGGATCTCCTGGGCCATTCCATCGCCGGCATCCGCCTGGGCGCCGTGCATCTCCCGCGCCAGCAGGAACAGCTCCGACGGCGTTACGTTATCCAACGCCTTCTTCACCCGTCCCTCGGCCAGCCATTCGCCCACCTGCCGCGCCCGCGCCGGCGGGGCGAACTGGCCCAGCGTCCGCGTCACCCGGTCGCGCAGCCCGTCGTCCATCACCGCCTCGGCCAGCATCAATTCGCTCAGCCGCAGGTGCATCGCCACCCACTGCATCTGCACCGGGGAGACATTCCAGAATCGTTGAATCTTCGAACTCTGCACGATCTGCGGCACCAGGTCGCCCCAGATGAGAGCCTGCTCCTTGCTCGGAATCAGGAAGTTCTGCTCCGCCTCGGCCAGCGCGTAAGGCAGCCCGTTCAACGAACCCACCAGACGGCCGCCGGAGCTCGCCGGCCAACCCGAACCAACCACTTCAGTCTGCTTCCATGTCTGCGCCGCGCCCTGCAGCCCCAGGAAGTCGTGGCTGCGGACGAACACCGGATTGGTGTAGAGAATCTGCGCGCCCGGCGGTGCATAGTGGCCGTAGTTCAACCCCACCAGCGTGTCCCGCAACAGCGGTGCCAGCAGGCCCTTCAAATCGGCCAGTTTCAGCGGATCGGCTCCTGCTTTTTCCACCTGCGCCCGCAGGTTCAGCTTCCGCTGATTCTCAATATGCCGCTCGCTCCAATAGCCGAAAATCAGCGCGTTCTTTTCCACGCCGCTCAGCCCGGCCCGCGGCAACTGAATCTCCGACAGCCGGCCGGAAACACGCTGCAAAATCGCCGGATCCAGCTTCGCGCCCTTCCCGATCGCCTCCAGGTGCGCCGCCAGATCGCCCAGCGCCTTCAGCGAAACCAGCCGCTGCGCCTCGATCACGCGGATCATATCCTGTACCAACTGCGTCTGCGTCTCGACATCCTCGGCGTTCGCCGCCCCGGCAAGCAGATCCACCATCCGGTCCTGCGGATTGGTGCCGGCCGGCGCGCCGGTAGCCTTCAGCAACGCTTGCACGCCACCCCAACCGGCGTCAAAAACCTCTTTGTCGCTCTTGGTCTTGGCGAAGCTTCCCAGGATTCCAGCCATCACCGCGTCGGCGTCTTTCTCTGCAATCGTGCCCTGGCGAACCAAAATCTGCCAGATCGACAGCAGCCCCTGCATCGTCCCCGCGGCATTCGACCGCACGCCCTGGTCACGAATCGCTCCCACCGCCCCCATCGTGTCCAAATACGCCATCAGCGTCGATTCCTGCAGCGTGCCCGTCTCGTTCAATAGCGAATACTGCGCCCCACTGCTCCGGTATTCCCGCGCCATGCGGTCCACCGTTGCCGGCGCCATCGCCGTTGCCCGCTTGCGGTTCATATCGCTCAGCGCCATGAATATCTTCAGCGGCTCGTTCTCCACCGCCTTCCGGCACAGGGCGAACAGCGCTTCCAACAGGTCATCGGCTTCTTTCCAGTTCGCTGCGGCCTTGGTCAGCTTGCCGTCGTACTTCCCATGCGGATGCTTAATTAACAGCTGCTTCCAAATATCCACGTTGCCCGGGATGTGGGGCTTGCCCGTCTCGTCGAACCGCAGTCGCGTGGTTAGCAAAAGCAGGTCGGTGTTCGCCCGGAATACCGGCCGCGCCGGGCCGGGGCTGGTCACCTTACCGGTCACCGCGCCATAGAACCGCTTCAGCCGCCCGCCCTGCGTCAGGTAGTCCTGTGCCGGGCCGCTCACGCGCATCAGCGAGTCATAATAACTGGCCAGCCACCCGTCGTCCTTGGAATTCAGCTTGTCGAAAAACGCCCCCGGATCGGCCGGCGAGGCGCCCGCCAACTCGGCCCACGTCGACTCCGCCTTCGCCCCGCCCGGGACAATCGCCCGGCCGTCGCGAATCGTGTACATGCCGCCAAAGAAATCCAGCACGTGGCTGAACGCCTTCAGCCGCATCACCTGCACGCCCGCCTTTAACTTCGTCGCCACTTCCCGGTCCAGTTTCGACATGCCCAGGTACAAACGGCACAGCTGCGGATCGCTCAAATACTGATCGATAAACTCGCCCTGCTGCTTTTCCTTCGTCCCGCCCAGCCAGTATTCGGGCCCGTAAAGCACCGGCACCTGCGTCGGTTTGTAGTCGTATTCAAAGGGCCGATTGGCGCGCAGCGCTTGCTCCAGTTCGGCCAGCGGGAACCCGGAATCAATCGTCAGAAATGCCCGCGAGGCGTTGACCGTTTCCAACACCACTTCCGCGCCGCATCCCCCACGCATCCGGTAACCCAGCGCGCGCAGCAGATCCCCGGTCACCGGCGATTCACACTGCTCCACGCGAATCTTTTTCGCCTCGCCCGCCAGCTTGCTCAACTCCCGCGCCTGCGACAGATAGCGCACCACCAGCTTCAGATATTCGGTGGGCTCCAGCCCTTCGTTGCTGTTGGCCGCCTGGTAGCCATTGGTCACCACGTTGCGCGCCAGCGCTCCCAGAATCTCCTCCCGCGGCAGGTCCGGACTCAGGGCCGCCATGCGCGAAAACGACCGGATCGGTCCCGGAATTTCAACAATGCCGTATTCGGCGCCCAACTCCCCCTTCGGAGCCGGAACCGCTTTCTGTCCCAACGCCCCGGCGTGCTTCTGCGCTGCCGCCGTGTCACCCGCCAACAGGTCCAGCGCCACCAATCGCCGGGCGTATTTCGCCCGCTCGGCCGACCCGCTCTTCTCCAGTATCGACAACAGTTTCTCGTAAGTGGCCCGCGCCGCCGGGTCGCCGTGGCGATCCAGAAATTCAGCCACGATGGTCATCGTCAGCGCATCGTTCGGCGCCTCTTTTGCCGCCGCCAGCAGCAGCGATCTCGCCGCTCCGGCCTGCCCTTTTTCTTCCATTTGGCGGGCGCGCGTGGCGATCTCCTGCCCCGGCATCATCAGTCCACAACCCAAGAAACAAAGTGCTAAAAGTGGTCGCATCAGTGTCCGTCCCCGGAATTCGTGCTCCTACTCTAACACTACTCAAAGGCCTAGAATCGGGCGCGCTTTCCGGCCGCGCGAAGTTAACAATCGCGATCCAAATGAAACAGCCGGGAATATGGGACCTTTTGAGCCCATATTCCCGGCTGTCGCCTGGAATTGCCTGCGGAGGCGGTTAGTGAATCAGCTGTTCGCCGCTGCCGGCGCCGGCTGTCGTCATCGGGTCGGCCAGCCGCGCACGGTCCGGAATCACCAGCGCCTGGTAGCCCTGCGCCAGGTTTTTGCTCCCAAAGTCACTAATGAACGCATAGCCGTGCGCGAACTGGAAGTCGCACCCGACCATCATGTAGCCCTGGAAGCCGGCCCGCGTGCCAGACACCGTGAACGTCCACTGTTCACCGCCGGCCAGCGTCGGCGAAGAGAGCACCGGAAACTGCGCCTGCGTCGTCGCGTTGAACGGGGTCGGGAAGAATGTGGCCGTGCACCGCCCGGTTTGTGGTGAAGTGGTCAACGTATCCCGGGAGGTATTGCTTACCGAAACCCCCGTGTCAAAACCAGCCTGGTTGGTGATGAACTGGAACAACAAGGTCGTGCGGCAGACGTTCAGGGAAACCATCGGAATCGGACCCGTAAGGCCGAGGTAACGCGGGATGGAATCACCCGCCGTCGCCGTCGCCGCCGAACTCTGCGGCCCAAACCCGCCGGAGGTGGAAATCGTATTGGCCGCCGGTTGCGGATTGTTGCCGTAGGCGATCACCACCGCGAAGGCAACCGCTTCCCCGCTGTTGACGTCGGTTTCCAGCACTTCCCAGGAGACTTCGCCGCTGGGCGGTACCAGTTTCAAGCCGCCGTCGATCTGGTTGTCAGCTGCCAGTGCCGTGAACGGCGCCCCCGGCGTCGACGTCAGCCGTGCCTTGGTCGTCGGAACACCTGCGCCGTCCAACGTGCTGCCTGTTGCCAATTCGCGCGTGCCGACGTAGAGGCGGGCTCCGGCCGGGATGTTGGTAAAGACGGCGCGGAGAATGGTGCCGCTGTCCCCGACGCCCACGCGGTTCCAACCGTTCACCACCGGGAACGTCGCATTGTTAAACCCGCTCTCCGTGTTGTAGTAGACAATCGGGTTGTCCTGCGAGAAAGCAATCTGCGGTTCGGCCACCGTCGTGCCCAGATTTCTCCGTTTGAACGCGTTGGCAAACCCTTCCGTGAATTTAACGAGCATCGTCCGGCCACCCGGCGAATTGTAGGCGCCAGCCGCGGCGTTGCCGGCCAGATCAATGTTGTAGGCGTTGCAGGCCGTCAGCGAAAGAGGCCCGGTCAGTGCGCCATCGGTCGCTGAACGGATTTCGTAGCTCACCCCTGTCCGGACCGTGCCCAGTGTCTGCTGCGGGTTGGTCAGCGTGCTGCTCACCTGCGCGCCAGAGATCGATACGAACGCCAGCGCCGGTCCGCCGCCCGACGGGATGCTGGTTGCATTCATCCGGATATTGCGGATGCGCAGAACGCGGTCCGCATTCGGCCCCGGCGGATTGACGGGAATGTTCAGCCAGGACAGGGAGTTGAAAGAGTCATACCGGCCCTGAAAAATGTTGTCGGTGTTGAGGCACGCCGCGGGCGTCAAACACGGCTTCTGGTCGGCCGAAGCCGGCGAGTCCACGATCAGCACCGCCTCCGTCAACGCGGGGCTCGCTCCGCTCGCCGGAACAGTCACGCGGCTGCTCACGGCGGCATTGAAAAAGATGCTGATGTTCACCAGCGGGAACGCGCCCGCTGTTACAGGCGTGCCGCCTCGGCAAGTCAGGATGAGGTCCCCGGCCAGCTCTGTCAAGCCACTGGAACGCATGGTTGTTGGCGTCGGCGCGCTCGCCGTACAGGCCATCTGCGTCTGCGCGTGCGCGGCCGGAGTAAGCATCAGGCCGGCAAAACAAAATGAGAAAAGGACGGATCTCTGCATAATTCCTCCAGGACGTGCGAACCCGGGACGCACGGATATCAACACTATACCAAAACATTTCTTGCTCAAAATGTTCTGGCAATCCGCGCCCATAAACAGGAAAACCCCGCACCGGCCCGGCGCGGGGTTTTCCTGTTTTGTACTTCTCTACTGGGCCAGCCGAAGGATCTCGCCCGCAATGCGCGCAAAGGCGCTGTTCAACTGACTCGAATTGGGCGCATAGACATACAATCCGTCCGGTTTGGTGTTGTCGTAAATGTTGGAGAGCGGATCGTTCGCCATGCGCTTCAACAGCACATCGTCCACGCCGCCGTTGCCGCCCAGCCCAATCGTATACGTGACGACGTTGATCGTCGAATTGCCCCGCGCCGTCGCCGCCGCGTTGTCGGCCAGATTCATGGCGATTCTCTGAATGTTGATCGGCGTGTCAATCCGCTTCTTGCCGCTGTAGGTTGGATTGCTCCCCGGATAGTTGGCTACCGTCTGATATCCCGCCGTCGACAGACCATTGATATCGGTATCGGGCACGTGGGCCAGGTCCTGGCGCAGGTAGGTCCACGAACTCGCCATCGCGCATCCATTCAATACGCTCGCGCTCGCCATCACATCGCCGGAACTCGAACTGGTGGCGGTGCGCGTCATCAGCCCCAACGTGTGGCCGGTGGCGTTGCCCGCCGGGCTCGCCGCGGCGATCGCCCCGGTCTTGCCGGCAAACGTGCCCCAACTGGCATGGGTGGAGGCGCGGCCGAGGTCATCGACGCACGTACTCTTCGGGATCGTGCACTGGCTGCTGGTTCCGCAGGCCAACCCGCTGGCGCCGTAGCGGGTGTCGGAAAACCGCTTCACCGGGAAGTTCGCCGTAAACGCCGTTGGGTACCCATCGGTGAAGAAGACGATCATGTTCAGTGCTAGCGGTTCATTGATCGAAACCAGCTGGTTGTAAGCCGTCATATAGGAATCCGAAGTGTTCGTTCCTCCCGAACACGCAATCAGGTCGATCGCGCTGGTCAGCAGCGAACCCGTCGTCCGAAAGTTGTTCGACGGCGGATAGGCCAGGAAAACCGACGAACCAAACGTCACCAATCCCAACGTGTCCCGCCCGTTGACGAACATATTGACGAAGGTCTTCGATGCCGAAATCATATCCGTGCAAGGCGTGCCCGTCATCGATCCGGATCGGTCCAACACCAGCATCAGGTTTACGTCCCGCCGCGATGCCTTGCCGATCGCCCCGGCCACCGCCGTCGTCCCGCCCAGCAGGCGCATAAAGTACAGCGGCGCATTCGTCGTCGCCGTCGTCGTCACCGTCAGGGTACTCATGTTGGTTTGAGCCACCGAAATCGATTTCGTTGTGCCCGTCGTTCCCAGATAACTTGTCGGAAAGTTCGCGCCGAAAAACGCGTTGCCGCGCACCGTCGCCGCCGCTGTCTGCTCGCTCAACGTCTGTCCCATATTCAAATTCCGCGCCGTCGCCAGCGATGCCGCGTCGCACGCCGCCGTCAACCGGCCGCGGATGACATACAGCAGCCCCGCGTCGATCGCCAGCCCAATCGTCGGGATCGTGAACAGCAGCATGATCGCGGTCAGCATCACCGCCATCCCACCTTCGCGAGCCTCCCGCCGCCGCCGTACACCGCCCTTAAAAGATGTTCCGCTGATAGACATAGGTGTTATCTCGAAATCCTGGCATGTCGATTTCCGGAGTCTTGAAATATGCTTCCGACACATAGGCATATTCCCCCGCGTTCAGTGTCATCACCGCCGAAAACGCATCGGCCCGCACACTCGTATCGTTCAGATAGTTCGTCGTCGTAATGGTCCCGTCGCTCTGAATCAGAGAGGGCGTCGGGTTCCCAAACGTCGTCGTATACAGCGTCGTGTTGCCCACGATCATCCGCTTGATCACCACTGGCCGGTTGTAGTTCGGGCACGCCCCGGTCGACAGTCCCCCCGCCGCGCACTCCGTCGTGCCGATCATCTGGATCTGCGTCATGATCACCACGCCATTCCCGCCGCTTGTGCTCATGTTCATCCCGTTCGCCAGCCGCACCAGCATGTCCCTGTTCCCGCTTAGCGTGAAGTCTACGTAACGCATAAACATCGCCCCGGCATCGCGCGCCACCACGCCCGCCTGCACGCTCTTGGTCAATGTCATCCCCACCGAAAACGTCCCCATCAACAGCAGCGCCAGAAACGAAATCACAATTGCGAATTCAATTACTGTGTTGCCCCGCTGGCCTCGCCGGCGCATCCCGTTGGCGGTCGTCATGACATTCTTATCGGCATGGTGCTGACGATCCTCCTGGCAATCCTTCCATCCGGTCGGCCGCATACACGTTCACATTGAATGGCGACGCCGTTCGCCACAGCGGCGCAATCCAACTCCACGTGTACCCCTCCACGCCAATCTCCACCACGTTCCCCGGCGCATTACTCCCCGCCCCGGTCACCTCGGTGTTCAGGCTCCCCGGCGCATAGTAGCGAACCTTGATCTTCGAATCATGCGATGCATCCGCCAAAAATCCCACCGACGACGCCTTCACCACCGCCTTGATCGACGCATCCTGGCACATCCCGCCCGACGTCTGATACGTCACCGCGTACCGCACACCCTCGCGCACCGCGTTCTGCATCGTCGCCCGCAAAAACAGCGCCAGCGAAAAATCAATCAGCGCCAGCATCAACGCCATCAACGGCAGAAAGATCAGCGCCGCTTCCACCAACTGGTTCCCCCGCTGGCGTCTTCTTCGCTCCACCGATACTGGACGATTGTGCAAAATGCGGAGGTTCTCCTGCTCCTACCTCATTCTGCGCAACCCGCTCCCGTTCCCCAATCAGCGCCCTCCCTCATTCCTGGCGCTATTCGTATTTATCCCTTCTGCTCCAACATGGGCGTATTCCGTCCCCGGCTCTGGTGCCAGTACCACGCCCCCAACACCACAAATCCCAGGCTCATCCACTGCGTCAACGACAACCCGCCCACCAGCCCCTGCGCATGGCTCCGCACAAACTCCACACCAAATCGCACCAGCGAATACGTCACCAGATAGAACCCGATCTGCGCTCCCGGCCCCAGCTTCCAACCGGCCCGCTGCCACAGCAATCCAAAAATCACAAACTCCGCAAAGGCTTCATACAACTGCGTCGGATGCAACGGAATCCCCAAAGGCACGCCCGTCAAATCCGCCGCGTCCCGGCTCCGGAACACCACCGCCCACGACCGGTCGCACACCCCGCCCCAACAACAACCCGCCGCGAAACACCCCAGC
This sequence comes from Bryobacteraceae bacterium, assembly GCA_044358225.1. Taxonomy (GTDB): domain Bacteria; phylum Acidobacteriota; class Terriglobia; order Bryobacterales; family Bryobacteraceae. The sequence continues at coordinate 51,346 of JBIKOG010000015.1, forward strand.
CGTCCAATCCCGTGCCCGATCGCAATCCCCGGCGCCAGCAGGTCGGCTGTCTCCAAAAACGGCAGCCCGTGCTTCTTCATATACCACCAGGCAAACACAATCGCCAGGATTAGTCCGCCCTGGAATACCCCCGCCGCCTGCAGCGTACTGATAGAAAAAATGTCGCCAATGTTCTTGCTGTAGTGGCTATCCCAGTCAAACAGGATCATCGCCACCTTCGCCCCGGCCAATCCGGCCAGCGCGCACAGCACAACCAGGTTCGAAATCTTCTCCGGATCCACCCCGCGCCGCTTGGCCAGAATGGTACATACCTGCAACCCGGCCAGCACACCCAGAGCCACCAAAACGCCATACGCCGGCAGGAAGAAATCGCCAAACTGAAAGAGCTTCGGAAACACTACGCTGTCTCCTTCTGTCGCCACAAATCAATCAGCAACAACACCGCGCCCACCGAAATCGCGCTATCGGCCACGTTGAACGCCGGCCATTGATAATCGCGCCAGTACACCAGCACGAAGTCGGTCACGCTGCCCCGCAAAATGCGGTCGTACAGATTCCCCAACGCCCCGCCCAGCACCAGCGCCAGCGCCAGTCGCCCGGCCGCCGTGTAGGTCTCCGGCTTCAACAGCGCGCTGCGGAACATCCACGCCACGATCAGCGTCACCACGCCCGACAGCCCGATCAACACCACGCCCCGAATCGAATCCGGCGCGTCGGCCAAAATGCTGAATGCCGCCCCGCGGTTCTGCGCATGGACAATCGAAAACAGCCCCGGAATCACCACCTTCGTATCCCAGAAGGAGACGTTCTGCTCGATCCACCGTTTGGAGATCCAATCGAGCACAAATATGCCCGGAATCAAGCCAATCAGGGCTGTCTTCGGTAGGTTCAACCGGCCACCATTTCCTTAACGGCCGCCGCGCACGGCGCGCACACGGTCGGCAAATCGGCGTCGGCCCCGGTGTCGTGCGTGTACTTCCAGCAACGTTCGCACTTCACGCCCGTCGCCCGCAGCACGCTCGCCCGCAGCGCCTCGCCCGCGGCCAACTCCACTTCGCTCACAATGAACAGCGCCGGCAACTGCCCGGCATACTGTTCCAACAGCGGCAGCAGCGCGGCGTCGGCTTCCAATCGGACCCGCGCCTCCAACGGCGCGCCGATCACTTTTTCCTGCCGCGCAGTCTCCAGCACCTTCAGCACCTCACCACGCACGGCGATCAGTTGATCCCACACCGCCACGCGCTCGGCATCCATCCGCCCGCTGAACTCGCCAGCGTTCGGCAACAACGCAATATGCACCGAAGCGGGCGCCCCGGCCGGCCGCGCAAACGCCTGCCAGATCTCCTCGCACGTAAACGCCAGCACCGGCGCCAACAGCCGCGTCAACGCGTCCGTCAGCCGCCACAGCGCCGTCTGTGCGCTCCGCCGCCCGGCCGATTTCGCCGCCGTCGTATACAACCGGTCTTTCAGAACATCGAAGTACACCGCGCTCAAATCCGTGCCGCAGAACGCATAGGCGGCCTGATACACGCGGTGGAACGCATATTCATCGTAGAACCCGCGGCACTTGGCCACCAGGTCATCGGCCCGCGTCAGAATCCACTGGTCGATCTCTTCCAACTCGGCAAACGGCACAAGATCGGTCGCCGGGTCAAACCCGTCCAGATTCCCCAGCGCATACCGGAACGTGTTGCGAATCTTCCGGTACGCCTCGGTCAATCGAGTAAGAATCGTTTCCGACAGCCGCACGTCTTCCCAAAATTCGACGGAGGAAACCCACAACCGCAGAATCTCGGCGCCATACTGCTTGATGATCTTTTCCGGCTCAATCGTGTTGCCCAGCGATTTCGACATCGCCTTGCCTTCGCCATCGAGCGTCCAGCCATTCGTCAACGTCGCCCGATACGGCGCGTCGCCCTTCAATCCCACGCCCACCAGCAGCGAGGAGTGGAACCAGCCGCGATACTGATCGCCGCCCTCCAGGTACATATCGGAAGGCCACGGCAGCCCGTTGGCTTCGTTCAACACGGCCAGATGGCTCGACCCGGAGTCGAACCAAACGTCCAGAATGTCGCGCTCTTTTTCGAACTCCGTGCCGCCGCAGTGCGAGCAAGTAAAGCCCTCGCCCAGCAACTCCGCCGCCGTCTTCTCGTACCAGATATCCGCCGAATGTTCCCGGAACAAATCGACGACTTTATCCAGCGGCGCCCGGTCGTGAACAATCTTCTCGCAGCTCTTACACGTAAAGGCAATAATCGGCACGCCCCACGTCCGCTGGCGCGAAATGCACCAGTCCGGCCGCGTCGCAATCATGTTGCTGATGCGTTCCTCGCCCCAGGCTGGCCACCACTTCACCCGCCCAATGGCGTCCAGCGCCTTCTGCCGCAGGTCGTTGCGCTCCATACCGATAAACCACTGCTCGGTCGCCCGGAAAATCGTCGGCTTGTGGCAGCGCCAGCAGTGCGGATAGCTGTGGTCGATCGGCGTCATCGCCAACAGCGCCCCGGCCTCCCGCAACAGCTCAATCACAATCGGATTGGCTTCCCAAACGTTCTTGCCAATCAGCACTTCCGGCAGCACGCCCGGCTCGTTTTCGGTATGGTACAGCCGCCCTGCCCCGTCCACCGGGCAGTACACCTGGATGCCGTTCTGCATCCCGGCCACGTAGTCTTCCTGGCCATGGCCCGGCGCCGTATGCACCGCGCCCGTGCCCTGTTCCAAGGTCACGTGCTCGCCCAGAATCCCCAGCGATTTCCGCGCAATGAACGGATGTTGGAACACACTCTGGTCCAGCTTCGCGCCCGCGAACCGAACGAGCTCCGTCCCCTCCGCCCAGCCCAGCGCGGCTTTCACGGTATCCAGCAAACCAGCGGCGACAATATAAACCGCCCCGCCCGTCTCATAGGCGACGTACTCAAACCGCGGATGGAACGCGATGCCCATGTTGGACGGAATCGTCCACGGCGTCGTCGTCCAGATCAGCCCGTACACTTCCTTCCCCGCCAACGCGCCATCGATCGTCGCCGGGTCCTCGGTCAGCTTGAACCGGACATAAATCGAAGGGCTCTTGTGGTTCTCGTATTCCACTTCGGCTTCCGCCAGCGCCGTCCGGCAACTGATGCACCAGTTCACCGGCTTCAACCCGCGGTACACATACCCCCTGGCAAAAAAGTCGACGAACGCGCCCGCGATGACGGCCTGATACTCCGGCGCCATCGTCATGTACGGCTTATCCCAGCGTCCAAAAATCCCCAGCCGCTGGAACGACGTGTTCTGCAGGTCGACGTACTTCTGCGCGTAAGCGCGGCACGCCTTCCGAATCTGCGACGTCGTCATCTGGGCCTTCTTCGAGCCCAACTCGCCATCTACCTTGATCTCAATCGGCAGCCCGTGGCAGTCCCACCCCGGCACATACGGCGAGTCCATCCCCATCATCGTCCGCGACTTGACGATGAAATCCTTCAGCAATTTGTTAAACGCGTGGCCAAGGTGTATGTTGCCATTGGCGTACGGCGGTCCGTCGTGCAGCACATACATCGGCTGCCCGGCGCGGGCTTCGCGAATGCGGCCATACAGATTTCCGTCTTTCCATTCGGCCAGCAGACGCGCTTCCAGCGTCCCTAGATTGGCCTTCATAGAAAAATCGGTCTTCGGCAGGTTGACCGTCTTTTTGAGTTCGACTTGGCTCCAGTCCATGGGGTACTTTCCATTATCGGGCCAACACACCGGTTTTGCGAAATCAGCCCCGCGCGAGCCACTCCCGCAACAGGTAAATCTCCCCCACAAAGAACAGTGTCCCGAAGATCATCTTGTTCCACCGCGCCAGCCATAGCGGCAGGTAAATGTCGAAATTGTCCGCCCGCGCGTCCGTATGCCGCGCCGCCACATCGGTCAACGGGCAGCGGCACCGGTTCATCGCCAGCACCGCGCACTCCAGCCACACCAGCCCGCTCAGGATCAACGCCCACTCCCACCGCCGCCCGTAGGTGGCAAACGGAATGGCAACAATACACCCCGCAAACACGCACCACACCGCCGTATGCAGCAGCTTGATCCGTGTCAGCGCGGCGTTCACCCCAACGCCTTCTTCCCCGCCGCGATCACCTTCAGAATCGCGTCGACGTCATACACCGCCCCGCCCCACGATCCGCCGCTCACGTCCACCAACGCCGCCCACAGTCGCGTGTCATCGGGCAACAGCGGGTCCGGACGCAAGTCCGGCCGGGCGGAACGCTCGGCCAACAACCGCTCCCCGTCCACCAGGTTGAACGACCCCTCCATCGTGTTCCGGTCAATCACAATCTCAATCTCATCGCCATCCAGAACCTTCCCAATCGGTCCCCCCGCCAACGCCTCCGGCGACACATGCCCAATGCAGGCCCCCGTCGAAACGCCGCTAAACCGCGCATCGGTCACCAGCGCCACATGCTTGCCAAACGGCAAATGTTTCAGCGCCGAGGTCACCTGGTAGGTCTCCTCCATCCCCGATCCTAACGGCCCCCGCGAGCACAACACCATCACATCACCCGCCTGAATCCGGCCCTCTTTAATCGCCGCAATCGCGGACGCTTCCGACACAAACACCCGCGCCGGCCCGCGTTTCCGATACACCCCATCGGCATCCACCACCGACGGATCAATCGCCGTGGCCTTAATCACAGAGCCCTCCGGCGCCAGATTCCCCACCGGGAAACACACCGTCGACGCCATCGCCTCGTCCCTGGATTTAATGACCCGCGCGGGCGAAATCCCCTCCCGCTCTTCCAGTTGCTTGCGTAACGAGTGCCGCCGCTCGCTGTCCTCCCACCAGTTCAAGACTTCGTCCAGCGTACAAGCCGACGCCGTCTTCACCGACGTATCCAGCAACCCCGCCCGTCGCAAATGCAGCATGACTTCCGGCACACCACCCGCCATAAACACAACCACCGTCGGGAAGTTCTCCGGCCCATTCGGCAATGAATCGACAAGCCGCGGCACGGCTTTGTTCACCCGCGCCCAATCGGCCGCCACCGGCCGCCGCAGGCCCGCCTGGTGCGCCACCGCCGGCAGATGCAGAATCAAATTCGTCGACCCGCCAAACGCCGCATGCAGCACCATCGCGTTCTCGAGCGAGGCGGCCGTCAAAATGTCGGACATCGTCCAACCCAGCTTCTCCATCTCCAACACAGCCCGCCCGCTCCGCCGCCCCATGTCCAGCCACAACGGATGGCCCGACGGCGCCAGCGCCGCATGCGGCAGCGTCATGCCCAGTGCCTCGGCCACCACCTGCGCCGTCGCCGCCGTGCCCAGAAATTGGCACCCGCCTCCCGGTGATCCGCACGCCCGGCACCCCATATCGGCCGCGTATTCCAAGGTGATCTGCCCATGCGCGAACCGCGCGCCAATCGTCTGCACCTTGCCCGCGTCCTCGCCATCGGAAGGCATCAACGTGACGCCGCCCGGCACCAACACGCACGGCATATCCTTCTGCGCCGCCAGCGTCATCATCATCGCCGGCAGGCCCTTGTCGCAGGTGGCCACGCCCACCACGCCCCGCCGCGTCGGCAACGAACGGACCAGCCGCCGCATAACCATCGAAGCGTCGTTGCGGTAGGGCAGGGAATCGTACATCCCGGAGGTGCCCTGCGTCCGCCCGTCGCACGGGTCCGTGCAGGCCCCCGCAAACGGTACCGCGCCCAGCTTCTTCAACTCCTCCGCCGCCGCTTCCACCAACAGCCCGACTTCCCAATGTCCCGTGTGATACCCCAACGCCACCGGCGTCCCGTCCGGTCGCCGCACGCCCCCGTGCGTCGAAAGCAGCAGGATCTCCTTCCCCCGCAGCAGCGCCGGATCCCAACCCATCCCCGCGTTCTGCGTCAGCCCGAAGATATCGCCCGAAGGCCGCTTCAGCAGGTCCTCCGCCGTAATCGGCAACGAGCCCGCCGGGCCGGCGTGCTTCGGCTGCATTTCAAAAAGAGAGGGGTCTTGGTCGTTAAATACGTGGGCCATGTCGAATATCGCAGTATATCGCCGAAGTGATAAAATTCCCGCCGAGCCCAATATGTCCAAAGACTCCACTCGCCGCCACTTCTGCCTCGCAGCCACCACCGCCCTCGCAGCCACCCGCGTCCACGGCGCCAACGATCGTGTCCAGGTCGGCTTCATCGGCTATGGGTTAATCGGAGCCCAGCACGTCTCCGACTTCAAAAATCAGAAGGACGTCGAAATGGCCGCCATGGCCGAAACCTACCAGCCCCGGTTGGAGGAAGGCCTCCGCGCCATGGGCGGCTCCCCCCGGCCCTACAACGATTTCCGCAAACTCCTCGACGACAAGAACCTGCAAGCCGTCGTCGTCTCCACCCCCGACCACTGGCATGCCCTCATGTCCATCATGGCCTGCGCCGCCGGCAAAGACGTCTACGTCGAAAAACCCATGACCCTCTTCCACGCCGAAGGCCAGTGGATGATCAAGGCCGCCCGCAAGTACAACCGCGTCGTGCAAGTCGGCACCCAGCAGCGCTCCGGCCTCCACTACGCCAAGGCCAAGCGGTTGTTGAACGAAGGTGCCATCGGCAAAATCCATTCCGTGCGTTCGCAGTCGGCCCGCAACATCATGCCCGGATTCAGCGTCCCCCCGGCCGGCGCCGCTCCCAGTGATTTCAATTACGACATGTGGCTCGGCCCCGCCCCCGCGCGCCCCTACCAGGCCCACCGCGGCATCTATCACTTCCGCTGGTTTTGGGACTACTCCGGCGGGCAGATGACCAATCTCGCCGCCCATTCGCTCGACATCATGTACTGGGCGCTCAACCCCAAAGGGCCCAAATCGGTGGTCTCCATCGGCGGCCGCTACGCCCTCCAGGACGACGGCGAAACCCCCGACACCCAGGACGCCCTCTTCGACTTCGGCTCCTGGTCGGCCGCCTGGTATCACCGCGAAGCCAGCCGCGGTACCCCGCGCGGCGGCGCGCTCGAATTCTTCGGCACCAAGGGCAGCATGACCGTCGATCGCAGCGGCTTCGAAATCACGTCGGATCTGAAAATCGACCCCGCCGCCGCCATCCCGCGCTTCAAAGGCCAGCCCGGCGGCGGACCAAAAATCTCGGACGCCAAACCCGAACCCTGGACCCAGTCGATGAAGGAAAAGGGCTCCTCCGACGAACAGTTCGACCTCCACGTCCGCAACTTCATCGATTGCGTCAAGACCCGCCAGCGCCCGGTCGCCGACGTTGCCGATGGTCATCAGGTCGCCACCGCCTGCCACCTCGCCAATATCTCACTCCGCACCGGCCGCAAGCTCCAATGGGACGCCGACAAAGAGACCATCGTGGGCGACAAAGAAGCCGCCGCCATGCTCACGCGCCCCTACCGCAAACCTTGGAACACCGTGCTCGAAAGCTTCAAGTTGTAAAGATCAATCTACTTCCACGCCGGATTCGACTTCACCCCGCGCGCCAGCGTTCCGATGGCCTCACGCCCTCGCATGCGGCCCCGCTACTTCCACGCCAGATTCGACCCCACACCGCGCGCTTGCGCGTCAATCGCCGCCGCCATCCGTTGCAGCGAAACCACCTCGCAAGCGGCCCCGGCCTCGATCGCCGCCCGCGGCATCCCGAACACCACGCAACTGGCTTCGTCCTGGGCAATCGTCCAGCACCCGGCGTCGCGCATCTTGCGCAACCCCGCCGCGCCGTCCTCGCCCATTCCGGTCAGCAATACACCCACCGCGCAGGGCGCCGCCTGTTCGGCCACGCTCTCAAACAGTACGTCCACCGCCGGCCGCTGATGCCAGATCTTCGGGCCGTTGTCCAGCCGCACGCGCCACCGGTCGCCGTCGAGCACCACCTGCATATGCCGGTCGCCCGGCGCCACCAGCGCCATGCCGTCGCGCACCGTCACCCCGTCCAACGCCTCGCGTACCTCCCAGTGCGTCACCCGGTTCAGGCGCGCCGCGAAGGTGCCGCTGAACTGCCGCGGAATGTGCTGCGCGATCACCACGCCCGGACCGTCGGCCGGCAGCGCGGCCAACACCTGCTCAATCGCCTCCGTCCCTCCGGTCGAAGCGCCAATCGCCACCATCCGGTAGGACGCCTGCTTAGCCGTCCGCTGCGCCAGCATTTGCGTCAGCTCGTGTACCGCCCGCACTTCATCCACAGGCCGCAGCAAAACGGCAATCTCCGTCCCGCTCAGCCCCGCCACCGGTTGCCGCGCCAGCAGGATCACCGGCATCGGGTAGTACTGCAACAGCCGCTTGACGAACTCGCCGTTCTCGTTCCCCGGCATCTCGGCTTCGAGGACCAGCACCTCCGGCCGCAGCAGCACGATCTTGTCGCGCGTCTCGCGGATCGTCGATGCGGTTTCGCATTTCCATCCGCTGCCCGGTCCCAAGGCTCGATCCACCGTTTGGCGGAACTCCGCCGCCCGGTCGGCCACCAACACCAGTCGCGTCTTCCGGTCGGCCGAGCTCATTGCGGTAGCGGTTCCCAGTACACCCGCAAATCCATGAACCCGTCCATCAGTTCCAGCCCGCGGTGCACGCCCGGCAGTTCGCCCTGTTCCGGCCGAACCACCTCGGGCGAGGAGAGGGCAAATAACCCCTCTTTTTCAAACCGGCTCAGGAACGCGCCGCAAATCATGTTGCCCAGCTCGCCCATCACCTGGTCGGTCTCCTCCGCCGTCGGCCCCGTCACCGGATCGGTGCCCAGAAAGCTCCCCGCCAGCGATCCGGCCGCCATCTCGTCGACGGCCATCCGAAACTCTCCGGACTGATCGCCGCTGAAGGACACCCGCACCTGTAAGGGAAACGGTTTCGGGCACGCGCACTCGTCGCCTTCCTCCAGAATGTCGGTAAAGAACATCACGTTCAAAACATCCCGTGCCGCCCCCACCAGCTCCGTCGCCATTTCCTCGTCGCGTTGCAGTAGTTGTTCCGTCATTGCTCCTCCTCCTCCTCAAAGAGGTGTTACTCTTCACCCAGAATCTGCTGCACTTTCAACCGGATCATCTCCGGCTGGCACGGTTTGCTGATGTAGCCCTGCGCGCCTAACTCCCGCAGCCGCATCACCCGCTTTTGCGTCGCGTCGGTGGAGATGATCAGAATCGGCACCTTGGCGTCCCGCTCATCCTCCCGCAGCTTGGTGACGAACTCCTCGCCGTTCATCACCGGCATGTTCAGGTCGGCGAAGATCAGGTCCAGCTTGTTCGGCTCCCGGTTCTCCTTGGCCACAACCTCCAACGCCTCCAGGCCATTGCCGGCCTCAAAGACGTTCTTCACCGGCAACGATGCCAACTGCACCGTCCGCCGCACATACGCTCGCATTGCCGGCGAGTCGTCCACGATCAGAATTCGAAGGGATTGCATAGTAGTTTTCTCCTCAGCGTTGTTTCGTTGTTACCGGGCACCGGCCACCGGAACCCGGCGGATGGGTGTTTCGTTCGGATGGGACCCGCCGGCGTCGTTGCCGCCGGTTCCCCGCATCTGCACCCAGAACTCACCAGTCCCCACCGTGATTCCCAGATTGCGCGATACCGTTCCACCCACTGCTTCCATCTCCACCATCACTCCCATCTGCCACAGCAGCTTGCGCGCGGCCAGATAGTTGCGTTTGCCCACTGCCAATTGGGCGTTGTCTGTGAGTATTTGTGCGCCGCCCGCCAGCCGGACTCGGATCCGGCGCCGGTCGGCGCCCATCCGTTCCATGGCCCGGATCAAAAGCGGAATCCCCGTATCGGCATAGCTCGCCGGCTGCGCCTCGGCGCGCGCCGGGTCCTGCCGCGAATCGGGCAGCAGGAAGTGCAGCAGTCCGGCCACGCCGCTGCCCGGGTCGAACGCGCCCACGCCGATACACGACCCCAGCGCGTAGGTCACGATGCTCGCCTCTTTGTCGGCCGAACACCGGCACTCGGAAATGCCAACCACGATCAAACCCATCTCGTCCCTCCCTGCGCCGCCGCCGTCGTCGCCGTCCGCTGCCGGTATACCGCCGGCCGTACATAGTCGGCATTCGCCTCCAGCCCGCTCAATCCTTCGGCGTGGCCCACCAGCAGGTAGCCGCCCGGGGTCAGCCTCTGCAGCAGTTTCTGCACGATCTGCATTCTTGTCTCCTGCGAAAAATAGATCATTACGTTACGGCAGAATATGTAGGGAAACGGTCCGATCCGCGGGAACGGATCCACCAGATTCAGCCACCGGAAATGCACCATCTGCCGGACCTCCGCCTTCACCCGGTAGTAGCCTTCCCACCGGTTCCGGCCCGCCTCGAAATACTGCTTCCGCCAGCTCTCCGGCAGCGGTTCAATCCGGTCGCGCGAATAGAGCCCGGCCTGCGCCGTCTCCAACATCCGCGTCGATACGTCGGTGGCCAGAATGCGCACCTTCTCCGATGCCGGCGGCCCCAATGCCTCTCGTGCCGCCATCGCCAGCGTGTACGGCTCCTCGCCGCTCGATGACGCCGCGCACCAGATCGTCTGCCGTCCCACCGGGCCCCGCCACTGTTCGGCGATCTGTGTCTGCAGCCACTCAAAATGGCTCGCCTCCCGCCAGAAGGCCGTGTGATTGGTGGTCAACAGGTCCAGCAGTCCCTGCATCTTTTCACCCGACTTGTCCTCTTCCAGCAGCCGCAGGTACTCGCTTGGATCGCTGACGCCCAACTCGCGCATATGCCGCGCCGTGCGCACGCTCAATAGCAGTTCTTTGCCCGGCCGGTGCTCCAGGCCCAGCCGCGCCGTCGCCAGCTCCTGCAATCGCTGCAGGGCCGAGGCAGGCAGTCGTGTCTCCTCACTACGCGGCGAGGCCATAACCCTCCCGTCCCATCAACCCATCCAGGTCCAGAATGATCCCCACGCTTCCGTCGCCCAGGATCGCCCCCCCGGCCACGCCCCGCACCCGGCCCATCCAATCGCCCAGGCTCTTGATCACCACTTCCTGTTTCCCGATCACCTCGTCCACCGCCAGCGCCACCCGGCGCGGCCCGGCCTCCACCACCACCAGCACAGAGTCCTCCGTCGCCCGGCCCGACGCCGTCTCCCCCAGCAGCGCCTCCATCCGCAGCACGGGCACAATCCGGTCGCGCAACAACGCCACTTCGTGCCGCCCCTCCACGGTGTTGATCTCCTGCCCGCGTGGCTTCAAAATCTCCCGCACCGTGAACAGCGGCAGGATAAACCGGTTGGCGCCTTGCTTCACCACCAGCGCGTCGATGATCGCCAGCGTCAGCGGCACCCGCAGCAGGAATGTCGTGCCCTTGCCCGGCTCGCTGCGCACCTCCACCCGCCCCCGCAGTTTTTCAATTTCCCTCTTCACCACGTCCATGCCCACGCCCCGGCCGGAGATGGCCGTCACTTGTTCGGAGGTGGAAAAGCCGGGCTCGAAGATCAGATCCAAAATCTCGGCGGGCGACAGTTGCGCCTGCTCTTTCACCAGGCCGCGCTCCACGGCTTTGCGCAGGATCCGCGCCTGGTCCAGCCCCCGGCCATCGTCGGAGACCGCAATCACCACGTGTCCGGACTGGTGCAACGCCGACAGCCGGATCCGCCCCTCGGCCGGCTTGCCGGCCTTTTCCCGATCGCCAGGCAGTTCCAGCCCGTGGTCCACCGCGTTGCGCACCATGTGCATCAACGGGTCGGCCAACTGCTCCACAATGGTCCGGTCCAGCTCGGCATCCTCGCCGGCCGTTTCCAGCACCGCCAGCTTGCCGTTCTCCCGCACCAGGTCCCGGAACACGCGCGCCATCCGTTGGAACGTCTGGCCGATCGGCACCACGCGCAGCGACATCGCCGTCTTCTGCAGCTCGGTCGTAATCCGTCCCAGCTGATTCAAATTCTTCGCCGTCTTCGGGTCGCCCAGCGCCGCCAGCGCCGGGTCCAACTGCACCAGCGACTGCGCAATCACCAACTCGCCCACCAGGTCCACCAGCTGGTCCAGCTTCGCCGTGTCCACCTTGACGGCCGACCGGCCCCCGGCGCGCGTACTCTTCGCAGCCAGCCCGCCCGCCCGCGGCGCCGCCGCCGGCAGATCGTCGGACAGCGGCATCGGCATGCTGTGCGTGGCCGCGTAGAGCTGCTCCAGCAGCACCCCGGCATCGTCGGGAATCGCGGCCATCTCGCCCTGGTCCAACAGCTCGGCCGCCGCCACCACTTCGCCCAGAAAATCGGCGCTCGCCAGCGCCAGGTCGATCAGCGCCGAACTCACCGCCCGCGCCCCGCTTCGCACCTCATCCAGCAGGTTTTCGGTGTGATGGGCCACCTCGCGCGCCGTCTCCACGCCGGCAATCGCCGACAGTCCCTTGATCGTGTGAAAGCTCCGGAACAAGGCGTGCACCGCCTCGATGTCCTCGGGCGCATTCTCCAGCCGCAACAACTCCTGCTCAATGTTGGCCAGGTGCTCGCGCGCCTCCAACACGAAGTCGCCCCACGGCATGCCCGGCCCGGCCGGCGCCGGCGGCGCCGCCGCCGCCAATCGCGCCTCCAACTCCTGCTCGGCCAGGGCGTGCAACTGTTCCACCTGCTCCTGCAGTGTCGCTTCCCGCCCGTCGCCGCCGTCCTCCGGTTCCAATAGCGCCACCAGCTGCCGCGCCGCCTCGGCCGTCTCCTGCATCTCCAGTTGCCCGGCGCAAGCCGCGGTGTCCTGCATGTGCTGGATCAGTTCGGTTCGGCGTGTCCCGGCTGCCGCCTCGTTCGCCGCGGCCGGCGCAAAGACGCTGCCCAGGATCGCCTCCAGCAGCCGCAGCAGTTGTGCTTCCTGTCGCATGGGGTCTCGTTACTCTTTCCCGCAACCGGCCAGTTCCGCCGTCTGCAGATCCGCGTGCTCCTCCATCGGGCCCGCCAGCACGCCGTCAATCTCCAACAGCAGCTTCACTTTGCCTTTGCTCTTGGCGATCTGATTCACATACCCCATCTGCATCCAGCCGTTCGCCAGCGATGCGGTCTCCTCCACCTCGCTCGGCTGAATCTGCAACACTTCCGACACTCCGTCCACCACCACCCCGATCGGCGACCGCGCCCGCTTCGTGTCCGGCTGCATCACAACGATGCACGCCCGCACTCCCCGTTCCTGGAAACCCATTCCCAGTCGCAACCGCAGGTCCATTACCGGCACCACTTTCCCGCGCAGATTGATCACCCCCAGCACATAGCCGGCCGCCTGCGGCACCGGCGTAATCTCCTGCCACGGAATAATCTCGCGAATCCGGCCCACCGGCACCGCGAACTCTTCTTTCCCCAGCCAGAACGCCAGATACTTCCCGGCGCCCTGAAGGTCCTGCCTCATTGTCTGTGCGATTTCTTCCATGCCGCTGTTCTCCACGCGGGCCGCTGACAGCGCTAGCCCATGTACAGAATGCTTATCGCCCCAGGCGCTTTTCCCTTTAGCCCCGGCCACCGGATTCCCCGCATTTCTTTTTTTCTCAAGGAACGGGTGTTTGGGACGAAATGTCCCTTGAAGCCGCTCTGCGCCTCCTGGGTCTTCCCCGTCGTGGATCCGCCGGTGTCTGGGCCGCCTCCCATAAGAATCCATGATTAGAGGAGTTCGCCCCCTATGACCATTACTTGTATGCGGCTCAGCACGTTGGCCGTCTTCGGCCTGGCGGCACTGCTGCCCTGTTTCGCCGAAATGCGGGTCAATACCCCCGACGCCATGAAGGCCGCGGTAAAGAAGGTTCAGCCCGATTACAATCCCATCGCCAAGCAGATGCGCGTCCAGGGTGACGTCGAAGTCGAAGCCCGCGTCTCCGATGCCGGCGAAGTCACCGACGTCAAAGTTCTCAGCGGCAACGCCCTGCTCACCGCCCCCGTCGTCAAGGCCGTTCGTGACTGGCGTTTTCAGCCTTTCCAGGAAAATGGCAAGCCCATTCAGGCCGTCGCCACTCTCCGGTTCACCTTCAAACTTTAACTCAGGAACAGAGGGACTCTTATGAAATGGTCAGCAGGCCGTAAGCTCGTCGTGTGCGCGTGGGTCACGGTCCTTCTCACGCTTCTGGTTGGCGCCAGCGCCTTATGGGTCGCCAACCATCTGGGAACGCGCTTAACCACCGCCGTCAACGGCAGTGCGCGGCACCAGATGCTCTCCGGCCGGATCGCCGCATCCACGGAGCGCCTGGAAAACCTGGAGCGCCAACTGGCTATGGCCACCATGCTGCAGCAGGCCCCTGTCGCCGAACAGGCCCGCCGCGATCTCGCCGCCACCCAGGAATCCACCGATCGCCTGCTCGCCGAATTCCAGCGCGCCGATATCGAAGAGGACGAGTCCCGCAACGCCGAACGCATCCTCCGCACCGAATTCGACGCCTTTCGCACGCAGCACCAGAAGATCGTCGAAAAACTGCAGGCCCAGAAAATGGATGAGGCCTTGAGCGAATTGAACGGCTCCCTCCTGCCACGCCTCGCCGAAATGAACCGCACCGCCGGCAAGCTCATCCAGCACGAAGAGAAGGTCCTCGCCGATCTCGGCGCCGACTCTGAACGCACCCGCGCCTCCGTCCTCCTGGTCCTCTCCATCCTCTGTCTCATCAGCGTCGCCGTCGGCGGCGGCGTGCTCTACAACCAGCGCTCCGTCACTCGCGTCCTCATGCAGAGCATCCACGAACTCACCCTCAACTCCCAGCAACTCGCCGGCACCGCCGGCCAGGTCTCCTCCTCCAGCCAGTCCGTCTCCCAGGCCGCCAGCGAACAAGCCGCGTCCCTCGAAGAGACCTCCGCCTCGGCCGAGGAGATCCACTCCATGACCGCCCGCAACGCCGAACACGCCGGCGCCGCCACCGAGTGCACCAAAGAAGCCGGCCGCATCATCAATCAGGCCAACCTCGCCCTGCACCAGATGATGGAGTCCATGAACGAAATCAGCTCCTCCTCCGGCCGCATCTCGAAGATCATCAAAGTCATCGACGACATCGCCTTCCAAACCAACATCCTCGCCCTCAACGCCGCCGTCGAAGCCGCTCGCGCCGGAGAAGCCGGCATGGGCTTCGCCGTCGTCGCCGACGAAGTTCGCAACCTCGCCCAGCGCTCCGCCCAGGCCGCTAAAGACACCACGCAGCTCATCGAAGAGTCCATCGCCCGCGCCGCCGAAGGCAAACAGAAACTCGACGAAGTCGCCACGGCCATCAACGGCGTCACCGGCGCCGCCAACAAAGTCAAATCCCTCGTCGAAGAGGTCCACGGCGGCAGCGAACAACAGGCCCGCGGCATCGAACAAATCGCTCGCGCCGTCTCCCGCATGGAACAGGTCACCCAGCAACTCGCCGCCACCGCTGAGGAGTCCGCCGCCTCCGGCATGGAGCTCGGCTCCCACGCCCGCGGCGTCGATGAGATCGTCAACAATCTCCGCAACCTCTTCTCCGTCACCGACGCTCCCGCTGAACGCCCTAAGGCCCCGGCCCCCCGCCCCAGCCACCCCTACTCCCCCGTCCCGTCCCGCGACAACGGCTTCAAAAAACCCGCCTTCTCCCTCTCCGGCGCGGACCCCAAATCGGTCATCCCGCTCGATCGGGACTTCGAAGGCTTCTAACCGCGCGTCACCCCCAACACAGTTCCCCCACCCCAGAAACGGCATATCCTACCCGATATGCCGTTTCTGCTTTTCGCCCTCGCCCTCCTCCCCCGCCAAGCCCCCGCCGGCTTCACTCTCGCCAGCAATACCGTCGCCCAAGTCCAGCCCCTCTCCAACGCCGCCCGCGCCGGCCTCCTCCCCGGCGATACCATCCGCCACGCGAATCCCCGCTCCCTCCTCCGCCAGCCCCACGGCACGCAAATCTCCCTCTCCCTCCTCCGCAACAGCCAGCCCCTCTCGCTGACCCTCCACTACCTCGCCCCGCCCCCCGAACAAGCCCCCGGTATCACCATCGAATACGGCGAACTCCAAACCCAAAACCACCGCCGCCGCACCCTCCTCACCCGCCCCGCCACCCAACAACCCAAAGCCACCGTCCTCTGGATCGCCGGCGCCGGCAGCGACTCCCAGGAAAACTCCCCCCCAGCCCCCCGCCGGC
>JBIKOG010000480.1:0-6295 GCA_044358225.1 Bryobacteraceae bacterium
TTCAAACGTATCTCCTTCGCGACATCCACGCCCTGCATCCCAGGCAGATTGATATCCAGCACGACAATATCCGGCCGCAACGAGATCGCATCTTGAGCAGCACTCAGCCCATCGGCAAGTACGCCAATCACCTCAAATCCCTCTTGAGAAAGCGCTATCATCAGGCAATCACTAAACATCTGGTGATCATCAATAATCACAACTGTCTTCATGGGAAACTCCTGTTCAACGGCATCCGACGACAAAATGGTGCGGCAAAGTGCCTGGTTCACAAAGCCGGGACAACTCAGCCAACTACCTTCCGGATGGACTCCTCTGCCCCTTTCAGAACGTCTTGAATCCTCGCCAAATCCAGCAGCGCTTCTTCCACAAGCTTGTCTCTTCCCTCAAGAGGGCTACTCTCCGTTTCTAGCGAACCTAGTACCATATGACGCACGTACTCCGACAAAGAACGGGCATTTGACGCTTTGGCTTGACGAACCAACATCCTTACCTCCGATTGGCTAACTCGAAAGTTAAGCAATCGATCTCGCTTTTCCGCATCAATGTAATTCGACTTTTGGGAAACCACTGTCCACCTCCAGTTGGCAAGTAATCAGATACCTTCCGACTACTCGAAAATTTTTGTCTTTCCCAGCGATTATTCCACGCTTCACAGCTGTAAACAACAGGGAGATGTCCCTGTTTTAGGAGCGATGGCTAGGAGGGATGGCTTCTCTCGCGATCGCCGAACCATCTAGCCGTGCATGAACATTGGCACTCAACCAGAAGTACTAGGGGACAATCACCTACTAGGAATACGGACAAATACTCTGTTCGCCCATGTCCGAGAATGCTAATGTAAAGAGGGCAGCTACGAAAGGTACTTTAGGAGACAGTCTAATGTCGACCACTGGCCACCTGGGCATTCACCGTGGCAATGAGCCTAGGTCCCGCCCATACCATTCCCTGATTCACAAATCCTTGTGCGTCTTAGTCGCTGGACTTCTAACACTCATAGGAAACCAATGGCAAGTCCCACTATCGAGCGCCGTACATTTTTCTTGGGCGTCAGGACTTTCTTTGGCCCTTGGAGCACTATACGGCCCATTGTGGGCGGGCGTGAGCGCCGCTATCGGCTGGAGCTTTTCGGTCCCCGGCTGGGGACATCCAAAAGCTCTGATACTCCAAGTTATAGCGGCGGTCGCAATCGCCTGCCTTACCCGCTGGAAAGGGGTCGCTGTGGCCGCACCAATCTTTTGGATCCTCGGCGCCCCCCCCTTGATTATCGTCCTTTATCATCTCGGGGCTCACGCGACATGGGAACACGTCGCGCTATTAAGCTGGACAAACGGGGGGGGGGGAATCTTCGGGGGACTGGTTGCCCACCTGCTACTCAACTCGGTGCGATTTCGCCGTCTATTCGGTCACCAAGAATCTGAAATCCATCGAGACTCTTCGATACGAACCGACATCATCGTCATCGTCCTCCTCATGGGAGTGTTCCCGATCTTCATCGGCGCCCTGTACGTCACAAAAACGCAACGTGAAACGTCGTTAGAGCGGGTAAAGGTCCTACTGACCCAGCACTCTTCCCAAATTGCGTCTTGTCTGGACAATTTCCAAAATAATGAAGCCTCAGCCATTACTTTCTTCAGATCTCGGCAATCCTATCTGGCCTCTCAGGGAGAAACGGCCCTCATTCTGGCCCCAGGGCGCAAGATTTTGTGGAGGCCGTTGACATCTGAGAAGCGAACGATGTTCCCGCCCCTGTCGCCTGGCGAAATCGAACTCGCAACGACTTCGCTCAATACTGATCCAGCCTTAGTGAATCGTCATCCCATCGATTTGAAGCTGCGACTGGTGCCAGTGATCGCCTGCGCCCCAGGTCGTGCAGCCTCGGAACAGTTCCGGATAAAGCTCATCAAAGAATCGTCGGGGGAGACCCTACTGGACGAGATGCTCCAATCAAGCGGGCCGTCCGAATTCCCGCCATTGCCCACCTCCAGTATCTTGCCCGCCTCGAAGATTTCGAATCGTCCTGATTTTTCGTTCGTACTCCCCACCCAACCTGGAGAATTCCGGCGAGTCCGCTTTTTGGCAGCCACCAGTGCAACAAAAATGGGCATTCGCGTCTTCGTCTATACACCCGCTTCCACCGCGGCCAGCGCCCTGCTCGGATCCCTGCACCAATTCCAGTTCCTTCCGATCGTAAGTTTAACGATCTTCATCGCAGTCACGGTCGCGTACTTTTCTTCACGCCGGATCCTAGGGGCGATTCTGCATTTACAGCGATTCCTGGATTCCAAGGAAACCGACCTCGCGTCGGACGAACTCGGGGAATCGGCCCCAGCGGAGCTCAAACCGCTGTTCCAGAGTGTCACCCAATTGCGACTCCGGACCGCGGCGGCGCTGGCCGAACTGACTGCCGCCATCGAAACCACAGGGCAGGCAAATCGTGAAACATCCAAGTTTGTATCAGCTGTTAGCCATGAAATTAGGACACCCCTGAATTGCGTCCTCTCCCTCCTCCCGGCGCTGCGTCAGCATCCTTTGACGGATTTTCAAACAGAATATCTAACCCGTGCTGAATCGGCGGGGAAACACTTGCTTTCCATTGTTAACGACGTTCTTGATCTCACCAGAATTCAAGCCGGTAGCCTCCCCATTCGGCGAGAAGCCACCAATATCGTTTCGCTCATTGAAGAATCATTGTCCGTGTTTTTGCCGTTGGCCGCCGAACAAATGACAGTTCTCACTTGGCGATTTGCAGGCCCCATTCCGCGGCTTGTTGACGCCGATCCACTTCGTCTTCGGCAAATCCTCACCAATCTAGTCCATAATGCCTTGAAGTTTACACTGGCCGGATCGGTCCAGGTCATCGCTCGATGGGAAACCGTAACGAGTGTAGATGAAGGCGGGTCTCTCATCATGGAGATCATCGACAGTGGTTCGGGGATTGAGCCCTCGAAGTTGCCGACCATCTTTTCGCCGTTTGTGCAGGCTGACACCCCTGGTCTCCACACTAACTCACGTGGTTCCGGTCTAGGGCTGGCAATCGTCAAGAATCTCGTCTCTCTGCTCAGCGGTGATATTCAACTCGAAAGTGTGGTCCAACTGGGAACCAAAGTCACGGTGCGTATCCCGCTCGCGACCATCGAACCGGCTGCCTCGCCACTCAACCTGACCGTAGCCATCGTCAGGAAGGATTCACTTGCAACGGAATGCTTGCGCCAGCACCTCACATTCCTCGGGTGCAGCATCGAATGGCTACCCTCGATTCCCTCGCATGGCGCAGCTGGAAGATTTGTTTTTATGGGAGGAGATCAGACTCCGGATAGGGCATCCATCGAGACGCAGACCGCCGAGGAACTAGTTCGAAGGGGCTGGCGCCCTGTCCAATTCAATACTACCCCCATGTTCTTCTCCGTGGCCGCCACACCTCCAACCGGTGGGATTCAACTGCCCTTCCCTCTCCCCGTCCATCGCCTGCTGGACCTCTTTAGGAAAGAGAGCGCCGAGTTTCCCGAGCGCCGAGAGCAAGAAGTAAGTAGCTTGCCACGACAGGCAATTCGAATCCTGGTTGCCGAGGACAATAGCGATAATCGGTTCGTTATCGAGCACATGTTAAACCGCTTGGGATATTCTGCGCGCATTGTGGAAAATGGTCTGCAGGCTTGGGACGCCATTCAAACTGAGGACTTCGATATCGCGCTCCTGGACATCCGGATGCCTGGCATGGATGGCTTATCCCTCGCCAGAAACATCAAGCATCGGTGTACCCGCCCACCGCACCTGATTGCCCTTACCGCCGGTGCCTTTGAAGCGGACCATCGGCGCTGCAAAGAGGCTGGCTTTGCTGAAGTCTTTTCCAAACCGATTGACCACACTAAGCTTGCCCAAGCCCTGGAATCAATCCCGTCTCGGCTGAAGACAAGCTGGAACACCAACAATTTCTTCTCCTTCAAACGGGAGTGCGGGGATGCCTATCTCGCCTTGGCTGAAAAAATCATCGCCGAGATCGAACAGTTTTTTGAGCAACCGCCTCGCGCGCTGACTTCTGCCGTGTTCGCTGATCGGTGTCACTCAATGGCGGGGGCCGCGATGTTGATTGGCGCGAAAACATTGGCGGAAGTTTGCCACCGGCTCGAAAAGCTTGCCAAAACTGGCACTCATGATCTTGACTCCGAGCTCTCGATTGCTTTTAAGATGTGCCAGCTGGCGAAAGAGGACCTCGGCGTTCTTTCGCACCGGAACGACACCTAGTTAACCCAACGGCTGTACTGCCTACGTCTGTCAACTACAATTGGCCCACTTGGATGCTTTGATTTGGCCCACCCTGGGGGTGAATAGTTCACCGTGGGGCCTGCTGGAGCCAAGCCCTGCGGCGCCCGGAGGGCGACGCGTTTAGGGCCGGGCGGAGGCCGGCCCCGCGGTGATGAAATAGTCAAAATGAGGGCGGCGGAATGGCCTCCTCGGGACGAAAAACGTGGTCAAACTGGACCGGCGCCGACGGTGGCGATTCATTGCCGGTTTCAATGATGTGAGCCTGGTCCGTCAACCGGTCCAGCATCGCCTTGCACAACCGGGCATTGGGAAACATCGTCGTCCATTCCGAAAGCGGAAGGTTCGTCGCCGTTCCCGTGCTGGGGTTTTTCGGGATCGGCGCATCGCGTTCGCCAGTGCTTCGCGCACCATCCGGCGATGGACGCCGAGCTTTCGCGCCAAGCCCTGGATTGTCCCGGCGCCGTGCTCGCCTCAGCCGGATCTGTTCGAATAGTTCCACGTTCCTTCTCCTGTTCAACCGCTCCTCCTTCCGGCTTTTCGCCGAAATCAGAGTACACGGTTCGCTAACAGGGTGGGCCATTTCAGACCACCACTGTGGACCATTTCAGAGTAGCGGAATCAGCAACCGTCGGATTTACAACCAGCGCCCTTGATGGATAGGGACTTCATTGTCATTTGCACACTCGTCCGACACCGTATGCCTCTCATCCGGTTCTTGTACATCGGCTCGTGCCTTTGCTCCACGATTCTTTCAGACCCCACCTCACGGCGACGCCCTTGAGCTTCGCTATCACTTCACCTCCATCAGGTTGTGAATAGGACTCTCACCTTCAAGCTGGCGATCATGCTCGGCACACCAAAAAAATGGGGCCATTCTTTCGAATGGCCCCCAGTGAGGAGAGGACTACAAACTACATTGGTCAGATCGTCGATTAGTGACCCAGGATTTCGCTCGAGAACAGCGTGCGCGAGGACAGGCCGGAGTCGAGAATGAGACCCAGATAAGCTTCGGACACACGGTTCGCACCGACGTCGCTGATGAAGGCGAAGCCGTGAGCGTACTGGAACTGGCACTGAGCAATCATGTAACCCTGGAAGCCCGGTGTGGCTGCGATTCCATAGTTACCGCCGGTCGACAGAACGGCCGTCAGTTGCTTGCCAGCTGGAACTACTGCGGAAGTCTGAGCCGCAGGGGCTGCGCCACCGCCAGCGGTTTCTCCGTAGTAGTTCAGCTTGCAAGCACCGCTCTGTGAGACAGTCCCCAGCTGATCCACCGAGGTGTTGCTGATCGCAATACCGGAGTCGAAGCCAGCCTGGTTCGTCAAGAACACGAACAGGATGTTCGTGCTACAGGCGCTGATCGTGAAGATGGTCCGGGCCGAGCTGGTGTCAGCGAAGCGCGGAAGCGGAGCCGAAGCCGACTGCGTCGTCACGGTGCTCAGCGGCGCGAAGCTGCCGGCAACCGTGGCCGAGCCGAGGCCAGGCAGGTTGTTGGACGTGTTGGCAACGTAGGAAACGCCGATGCCAAATTCATAGGTCTGCGAGGTCAACGGATCGGCCTGCAGAACTTCCCAGGTCGCCATGCCAGCGCCGTTGTTCAGAGCGATCGGGGCCGTGGCCGCGCCGCTGTCGAACGAGGAGCTGTTGGTGCCGGTCACGCGGGAGAACGAACCACCGCCGTTGGCATCGGTCGTAACCAACCGGGCCATCGTCAGGGTCGAAGTCGTCGCGGCGCGCGCCGCAGTGATCGCCGGACGGCTGGAGGGGCCGCAATCCGAGCAGGTCGCCACGGGGTACAAGGAAGCATACAGAACCACACCAGCCGGGACGTTCGCGAAGCGAGCCATCAGGCGGGTGCCGTGATCGGCCAAGCCGGCCGCGGCCAAACCGTTGGCGCTGGAACCAGTCACAATCGCGGGGGTCTGGTTCAGGAAACCGGATTCCGTGTTGTAGATGGCGCCAGGAACGTTCTGGTTCACAGGCGTCGGCGAGGTGTCACCGTCAACATAAGCAGCGGCGTTGCGGCGCT
>JBIKOG010000351.1:0-6289 GCA_044358225.1 Bryobacteraceae bacterium
GGGCCCCCCCCCCGCGCGACCCCCCCGCCCGCCCCCCCGGGCGGGTGCTGACTTTATTCTCTCGGGACCCTGGTTGCGATGTTGCGATTTGGAAGTCCTTTGTTTGTAATGTTCCGTTGGGACCCTGGTGGGGTGTTTTGCCGGATGTTTCTGGTCACTTTGTGAAGGTGCTGCTTTGTAGGAGTTGGTAGCACTTCCATTTGGTGCGGATGGGTGTGTTGGGACCCTCGATTGCAAAGCTCGTTTCAGAAGTCTTTTGTTTGCAATATTTCTTGGGACCCACCGTCGCCCTTCGGGCTATGGTGGGCAAGCCCGGTTCTCGGTGGGGGCTGGGTAGTGTCGGAGGGGACACTTTCAAGCCATTCTCCTGGATCTACGTTGCGATGGGTGCCGGCCCTTGGCCGGTCCTTTGGCTCGGGGGCACCCCTGGATTGCCCGCCCCTCCGTGGCGACCCGGTGGAATAGACACACTACGGGCCGTCGGTGGCGTTGGGATATGCGGTTGTGAAAGATCGGTTGGGACCCTGCGGCGATGGGTGAGCAAGACCGCGGGCCCCGGAAACGGCGAAGGGCCTGTCGTTGTGCCGCCGGATTGGCGACGCTGGACAGGCCCTTACTTCTTCATTATACCAAGTTGTCAATGGGAGAACGGCGGCTTCTGATTGTAAGTTGTTGGTTATAAGAAGAAAAGGAGTGCTGAGCGGGGCTGTGATCGTGTGTTTTTTCATCGGCGGAATGACGCGGAAACTGGATGTGGAAGATGGACGACCGGTGGGTGGGTGCGCGGCGCTGTCGAACGGCGAGTATGCTGGTGTGGGAGCGATTGGGATGCGGGTTTTGATGTTGATTGGGGTGATTGTTATTGGTTCCGGCGGGGGCGGGGACTCGACGGCCGTGGAGATGGTCAGCGAATGGCGGGCGCGGGACTGGGAGCGCGTTGTGACGAGCGTTGACGGAGCGGACATTGTGGTGGCGGCTACGGTGGTGCGCGCGGAGGGTTGCCGGGCGGCGCGGTTGGAGGTCGGGAAGCTGGCTTGTGGGACCCTGCGGCCGATTCAGGTGCTTCGTGGGGACCTTGGGGACGGAGATTTCGAGGTTCAGTATTTTGACTATCGCGACGGGCTGGGGATCTCTGGTATGGCACGGATGCCGGTGGGACCGGATGGCTCGGCAGGGGTGTATTATCTGCAGCGCCGAGGGGGGCGGATCTGGGCCCGTGTGAAGGATGATCGGTCGTATGTTTCGGTATCGGCGGCTCGCTATGTGCGGCGGGAGTTGGGGCAAACCGTGCGCGAATCGGTGGCAGTAAATTTGTTGCGGGCTGGGGCGTGGGGGTTGGCGGAGGATATCGATGGCGTTATTCGGGTTTCCGAGGCGATTGGGCTGACCGATCTTTTCCGGGTGAGCGAGGAGTTGCAGCGAATGAGTCTTGCGGGGGATCCCGCGGTGGCGGCGGGCGGGTGTGTGATTTTGACGGTGCAGTTTGGGCGGCTGGTGGATTGCGCGGACCGGTTGCGGCGGGCGGGGGGACTTTCGCCGGAGTTGCTTGGGGCGCTCGGGCGGGCGGAGGTGGAGGGCGACATTCATTTGGAGTCGATTGGTAAGACTTTGCGCGGGACCGGGCCGGTGATTGTGCAGGGACTTTTGAACTCGGCGCCGGGGGGCGGGTGTGAGTTTGTGCGGTTTCAGTTGCAGCACCGGTTGGGATGGGTGCGGGAGTTGGCGAAGGCTCGGGTGCGGGGGGCTTGCGGGTAGGGGCTGAGGGCGGATGGACATCGGGATGCGGGTTTGGCGGGGGGGTGCTGCCGTTGGCTGTTATGGTTCCCCGGGTGATGGTGTGGGCGATGGTTGAATGGTAATTATGGAAGCCAAGGTCAAGGTAGATAAAGCAGGGCGGATGGTGCTGCCGAAGGAAGTCCGGGACGAGTTGCAATTGGCGCCTGGGGATATGTTGGACCTGGTGTCGGGCGGTGGGCTCGTGACTTTGCGGCCTACGCGGCGGATGGGACAGATGCGGAAGGGTCGGGGCGTGTGGGTGTTTTCGGGCGGTGCGCCGATTCTGGCGGCGGAGACGGATCGCGTTCTGGATGCGATTCGACGCGGCGGGCGAGGTTGATGAGGGCGATGTTGGACACTTTGGTTTTTGCTGCGGCGTTTGCGAGAACCATACTTGCCATGCCGATGGTCTGGCATTGCTGCTTTGTTCTTGAAGAAAGCAGTTTGTTGCGCGGCGCATCGTCTGGCGTTGCGCTATCCGGTACCGGACGAGGAACTGCTGTTTCTGGGGAGTATGCGGGAGCGGATGACGTCGATTCCGCTGAATGGAAGTGAGTATGTGCAGGCCGCGGAGTCGGCGGCGGCGAGTGGGGCGGCGAGCGGGGGGATCTACGACGCGCTGATCGGGCAGTGCTTTCTGAAGAGTCAGGCTGAAGTTCTATATACGTGGAGTTTGAAGCATTTTCTGCGGCTGGGCTGGGCGGTTAGTGGAAGAGTGCGGTCGCCGAACGGGTGAGGGAGGCGGGTTCTGGCGGTGTAGGGGCGGTTCGAACCTGTCCCGGATTGTGAGCAGGCTTGGGGCGGTGGCGACTGCCATCGATTCGCGCGCCGTTTTGCGGGTACGTGGAAATCGGATCGTCTGTTGAGGGCGTCCACGGAAGTGCTGTTTGCGTTTGTTCCTGTGTGACGGGGTGAGGCGCGGTTGCGGTGCCGGTTTTGTATGGGGGCGGGACACGAATCCGGACTCCTTGCGCGGACCCTTTGATGGCGGTCTTGGTGATTCCAGAAATGGAAGGGATCTATGAAAAATGGGAGAAAAGGGACGGGGGTGGCTGTCCCCTTATTAGGAAGGCTAATAGTAGTTTGTTTGGGGGAGGGCGTGGGATGATAGACGGTTTATGCGACGATTTTCTGGGATTGCCGGGCTGATTGTTGCTGCCGGGTGCGGGGTTTTGGCGCAGGCGCCACAGACGCCGGCGCCTCCGGCGGCGGCTCAAGCGCCTCGACGGGTTGGCGGGTTTGTTCCGGGGCAGCAACGGCCTCCGGAAGATCCGGATTTGGTGAAGCAGGGGAAGGGGATCTATGGGATCTCCTGCCGTGGGTGCCATGGCGCTGATTTGCGCGGTGGGGACATGGGCGGGCCGAATTTGCTGCGCTCTATGCTTTCGCTCAGCGACCGGGAAGGCGAGAAGATTGTTCCTGTGATCCTGAATGGGGTCCAGGGCGGGATGCCTCCGATTCCGATGGGCCCGGCCGATGCGAAGGCTGTCGCCTCCTATGTGCGGAGTGTCCTGGGGACCATTGGCGGGCAAGGGAAGCCGCCTTCGGAACAGGCGCCCCCTTCGATTCTTGTGGGGAATGCCGAGGCGGGGAAGGTGTTCTTTGATTCGAAGTGCTCCGGGTGCCATTCGGCTACGGGCGATTTGAAGGGCATTGCGACCAAGATTTCGGATCCGAAGATTTTGCAGAATACCTGGGTGGCCGGGGCTCGTGGCGGGCGCGGTGGGGCTCGGTCTGGTAAACCCGTTACTGTTGCGGTGACGCTGAAGGGTGGTTCCACTTTTGAGGGGCGGTTGATCCGGATGGATGATTTTGTGGTGACGCTGGAGATGCCGGATGGGTCCGCCCGGTCGTTCGGGCGGGAGGGGGATTCCCCGAAAGTGGTGGTGAATGACCCGCTGGCGGGGCATCGCGCGCTGCTGCCCGTTTACTCCGATAAAGACATGCACAACGTGACCGCGTTCCTGGTGACCTTGCAATGAAATTCTTACCTTTCCTTTTCGTGGTGGCGGCTGGCGTCGCGCCGGTCTTCCCGCAGGGCGCGGGCGTTTCGCCGGCGGATTTGTTGAAGCCGTTGAAGGAGTCGTGGCCGACGTATAACGGCGACTACTCGGGGCGGCGGTTCAGCGCGCTGAACCTCGTTAATACGGCGACGGTGAAGCACCTGTCGCTGGCGTGGAGTATCAAGATGACGCCGGGAATGCCGCAGGCTGGCGGCCGGCGGTTTGGCGGCGGGGCGCCGACGCCGTTGATTGTGGGCGGCGAGGGCACGGGCCAGTTGAACGTCGGCGGGGGCACGATTAAGGCTTCCGTGCTGGCTGTGGATGGGACGCTGTATTATTCGATGCCGGATAACGCGTGGGCCGTGGACGCTCGCGATGGACGTGAGTTATGGCACTACTACTGGAAGACGCGCGGCGGTACGCATATCGGCAATCGCGGGTTGGCGATGTGGAACAACTACCTCTACATGGAGACGCCGGACAACTATCTGGTGTGCCTGGAGGCGAAGACCGGGAAGGAGCGCTGGCACAAGACGATCGCCGATTTGGAGCAGGGGTATTTTTCGACGCCGGCGCCGATCGTCGTTGGCAACCATGTGCTGGTGGGGACCGGAAATGACATCGATTCGCCGGGGTTTTTGCTGTCGTTTGACGCGGAAACCGGCGATTTGCAGTGGAAGTTTTATACCGTTCCGATGAAGAAGGGCGACCCCGGGTTGGACACGTGGGCGAGCCTGGACGCGGCGCGGCACGGCGGGGCGCAGACGTGGATTCCGGGGGCGTATGACCCGGAGACGAAGCTCTACATTATCGGCACGGGGAACCCGACGCCGGCCTATACGACGGGCAAGCGCGGGGACGGGGACAACCTGTTTACGTGTTCGCTGGTGGCGATTAACGTGGACACGGGGAAGATGGCTTGGTATTTCCAGACTTCGCCGCACGATATGCACGACTACGATTCGGCGCAGACGCCGGTGCTGGTGGATGGCGTGATTAACGGGAAGATGCGGAAGCTGGTGGTGACGGCCGCTCGGAACGGGTACTTCTTTACGCTGGACCGGGTGACGGGCGAGCGGTTGGTGACGACGAGGTATGGGCAGTATACGAACTGGGCGAAGGGGCTGAACAAGTTTGGCGCGCCGGACCATGATCCGGTGAAGGATCCGACGGTGGGCGGGGCGCTGGTGTCGCCGACGTCCGATGGGACTGTGAACTGGCAGCCGCCGGCGTTTTCGCCGGATACGGGGCTGTTTTATGTGCCGGAGGGGAATGGTTTTTCGATCTTCTACCTGACCGATACCGATCCGCGCGGATCGATGGGATTGGGCGGGAAGGAAGAGGCGTATGTGGGCGTGCCGGGGAACTATTTGAGCGCCATTGATTACAAGACGGGGAAGGTGGCGTGGCGGCACAAGTGGTATGGGAATGGCGGCGGGGGCGGGTTGCTGGCTACCGCTGGCGGGCTGCTGTTTGCCGGGGATGGGATGGGCAATTTTGTGGCCCATGATTCGAAGACGGGCAAGCCGTTGTGGCATACGCGGATCGGGAATGTTTCGAATGCGCCCGGGACGTTTTTGCTGGACGGGAAGCAGTATGTGATTGTGGCGACGGGCGATACGATGTGGGCGTTTGTGTTGAATAACTAGTTCGGGATGTGGGCACCGTTTTCCCGGCGGGCGATGCTGGGCGGACGAGCGTTATAGTAAAGGGATGCAGGACCTTGCCGATGCTTCCGTTGTGGAGTCAATCTCCCGGAAAGAGAAATTCCGGCAATATTTTCGCGCTTTTAATCCTTCGGCGTCGCCGTTTGAGTCCATCAAAGATGGGCTTGTATTGAATGACCTTCGACCGGAATCGCTTTACCAGAAGATAGCTGCCCGAGTGGAACTTGAACCTGAGAGTTTGCAGGCGCTCGTAGGCGGGATTGGTTCAGGGAAGACTACGGAGCTTTTGCTGGTTGTGCAACGCCTGCGCGAACTTGATATCCATGGTTTTTACTTTGAAGTATCTCGACATGTTGATGTCACGAAGGCCAAGCCGGGATTTCTGGTCGGATTGGTTGCGGATAGCCTGCTGAACAAACTCGGGAATCCGACGGAATTTGTTTCCGAGCGGGCGCGATTGAGTGCGTTCCTCTACGGTCATTGGCGGCCCCTTTCATATGAGGATGTCGAACCGGACGAGAACGAGATGGTATTCGTTGAGGGGGTAGTCGCGCGTCCCGTTCGCCCAGAGGAGGGGATTTCCGAATCCGCTCGTGCGGATTTGGCCAGGATTGCCAGCCACTACCAAGAGGTCAATCGACCGCTCGCGGTTCTCGTCGACGGCCTGGATCGAATACAAGACATTGAGGAATTTGGGTCGCTGATTACTCCGGACCTTCTCGCTTTGCAATGGATGTCCATCCCCGTGGTCTGCGTGACGCCACTTTCCTTGCAATTTGCATCGCACTCAGCCATGCGGGAACGGTTTGACCGAATTCACGAACTGAGCGCAATTCAGATACT
>JBIKOG010000134.1:0-20742 GCA_044358225.1 Bryobacteraceae bacterium
CCCCTCCTCCCCCCCGCAAACCCAATCCCCCCAACACACCCCTTTGGCCCCCCTCGTGCTACCTCCCACCTTGCAGGCCATGCCCGCAAAAACACCGGCGAACCAAGGAGCACCCAAAATATGTCAAATCGGAAACACGATGGATCCAGCGACCAGCACCACCAACGGTCCGCCGAAATGCACGACAACCCCGCTCACGTCCACCTCGCCGCCGCCGAATCCCACGGCAAACAGGACCACCAAACCGGCCAGGAGCACTCCCGCCAAGCCCAGGAACACAACGGCCAGAACCACCACGACGTCGCCCTCCGCGCCCACGGCTTGTGGGAAGCGCGCGGCCGCCCCGAAGGCTCCCCCGACGAAGACTGGTTCCACGCCACCCAGCAAATCCCCCGCTAAGGAAACAGGAAAATGACTGACAAAAACGCAGTAGTCGCCGTCTACGCCACCCACCTCGACGCCGAACAAGGCGTCAAGGAACTCGAACGCGCCGGCGTCGACATGCACTCCCTCTCCATCATCGGCAAAGGCACCCATACCGATGAACACGTCGTCGGCTACTACAACACCGGCGACCGCATGAAATACTGGGGCGCCACCGGCGCCGTCTGGGGCGGCTTCTGGGGCATGCTCTTCGGCTCGGCCTTCTTCGCCATCCCCGGCCTCGGCCCCATCCTCGCCGCCGGTCCCATCGTCGCCTGGATTGTCGGTGCCCTCGAAGGCGCTGCCGTTCTCGGCGGCCTAAGCGCCATCGGCGCCGGCCTCGTCGGCATGGGCATTCCCAAGGACAGCGTCATCGAATACGAATTGGCCCTGAAAACCGACAAGTATCTCCTCTTCGTCAACGGCACCGCCGCCGAAGTCGATACGGCCCGATCCATCCTCGAAAAGACCAGCCCCCTCAACGCCAAGGTCCACACGAGTCAAATGGCCGAAGCCGGCGCCCGCTAACCCGCCGCGCCGTCAGGTCATCGTGCAAACACTTCTCCTCCTGGCCCTCATCGGCCACGCGCTGCTGCACCTGCTGGGCCCCGCCAAGGCCTTCGGCCTCGCCGCGCTCCCGCAGCTCACCCAGCCCATCTCGAAACCAGCAGCCATGCTCTGGCTGCTCGCCGCCGCGGCCACGCTCGTCACCGCCGCCGCCATCCCCCTCTGGCCCCAGCGGTGGTGGCTGGTCGCCGCCATCGCGATCCCCCTCTCCCAGGCCGCCATCGCCACCTCCTGGCAGGACGCCAAATTCGGCACCATCCCCAACCTCGTCCTGCTCACTTTCGCCGTCATCCACTTTGCGCGCACCTGAATCGCGACGGAATCAACCAAACCATAGGGCCCCAGGAGGGCCCATCCCATGCTCACCAACAACCAAGCGCTCACCAACAACGAAGCTCTGAAGGGAATGGTGCTCCGCGCCACCGACGGCGAAATCGGCACCGTCGACGATCTCTACTTCGACGACCAAAGCTGGACCATCCGCTACCTGACCGTCGAAACCGGCAGCTGGCTCAGCGGACGCAAAGTCCTCATCGCCCCTCGTTCCATCCTGCAAACCGACGCCAAGGCGGGCCGCATCGATGTCTCCCTCACCCGCAAGCAGATCGAAAACGCCCCGCACATTGACACCCACCGCCCCGTCTCCCGCCAGCACGAACTCGAATACGCCAGCTACTACGGCTATGCCAACTACTGGGACGGCCCCTCCTACATCCCCGTCCTCGCCCCCGGCTTCGTCACCGAACAGCCCCCCGCCAACCCAGCCGACGCCCACCTCCGCAGCACCCACGCCGTCTCCGGCTATCACATCGACGCCATGGACGGCGACATCGGCCACGTCGCCCGCTTCCTCATCGATGACGTCTCCTGGCAGATCCGCTACCTCGAAGTCGCCACCCGCAACTGGTGGCCCGGCAAAAAGGTGCTGCTCTCCCCGGCCTGGATCGAACGCGTCAGTTGGGAGGAGTCCAAGGTCTTCGTCGCCCTCACCCGCCAGACCATTGAGACCTGCCCCGAGTACATCGATTCACTCCCCCTCACCCGCGAATACGAAAACAAAGTCTACTTCCACTACGGCCACCCGCCCTACTGGGTGGAAGAGGCGAAGGCCCGGTCCGCCCGCGCGTAAAATAGCATCAACGATGCGTAGCCTCGTCTTCTTTTCCCTACTTCCCCTTCTCGCCGCCCAAACGGTCGTCGAAAAGCATGAGATGCTCCCCATGCGGGATGGAACGAGGCTATCCGTCTATCTCAACCGCCCCGACGCCCCTGCCCTTGGCCCGTACGCTACGAGCAGCGTTACGCCATAGTCGCCGTAGAATGGCTCGCCAAACTGCCCTGGTCCACCAGCAAAATTGGCATATTCGGCGGCTCCGATGCCGTCTACGCCCGCAACATCCTGGCCGTCATCCGGCCTCCCCCCCTCGTCGCCTAAGACAGGACCGATACCGGCCAAAGCCTCTTCCATTCCATCTTGGCTACCGTCGCGGCGGCGCCATCGCTGCAACCACGCCAACTTCAACCACTCCGTCTACGACGACTGGAATCTCGACGGCACCACCCTCCATGATGAAAGAATGAAAGTCCCCCGCCTCACTCTCGGCAACTGGTACGACGTCACAAGGGGCTGGATCTCGGTGGAGTAGTCGCCGGCGCCCAGGAGGGTGAGGCCGTCGCGTTTGGGGAGGCCGAGTTCGAGGAGCTCGGCTTGTGTGCCATCAAGGACGCAGTCGAAAACCAGCCCGGCGGCGGCGAGTTGGCGGAAGAGGAGCGGCTCATCTTCTGCAATCAGAATTCAAAATGTGACTGTGAGAGCGGAGTCGCGGCGAACGGAGGCTGAACGCTTTGTTTGCGGCTGCTTCGGGAAGGACGGGCTCGAAATAGCGCCGTAAGGGCAGCGGCTTCGATTGGCTTTGGGTATCGACAATAGAGGGGACGGAGCAGAGCGCGGCGCGGGTGGAACAGAGAAGTAATCCCCCCGTGAAGGGCAAATCGATGCAAGCGGTCTCCCCGCAATCGCGTCGTGGTGAGGAGATGTGGGGCGGGCGGGTCTCCGTGAGAGAAGTCCCGCCCAGGGTTGGTTGCCCGTTAGCTGCCGATGGTGGGGTTGCCACTCGACTTGGAGATGGTGATGATGGCGGGCTTGTTGGGTTGGCCGGGACCATCGGGGAAGGTGGAGGTGAGGTCGCGGGGGTTATCGGTCCAGCGGCCGCCTTCACCGGGGTGTTGGACGGTGACGAAGAGGGTAGTGTCGTCGGGGTTGAAGACGAGACTGGCCGATTCGGCGCCGACGACAGTGGAGCAAAGCTGTCGGATGAAGCCGCGTTCGGAGCCGTCGGTGGGGACGGCATAGATACCGTCGTTGCCGCCGATGACGCCGGGCTGGCCGTCGGTGGCGATCCAGAGGTTTCCCTTGGAGTCGAAGGTGATGTTGTCGGGAGCGGCGAGGGCGCTGACCTTTGTGGGGTCGTAGCCGGCGAAGAAGGTACCGTGAGCGGGGTTGTTGCCGTCGCCGCAGAGGATGAAGATCTCCCAGAAGAACTTGGTGGCGGAGTGGTCGCCATTGTCTTCGGTCATTTCGAGGACGTGGCCCCAGCGGTTGTTGGCGCGAGGATTGGATTTGTTCTTCTGAAGATCGGTGCGGGCGGTGTTGTTGGTGAGGGCGAGATAGATCTTGCCGTTGACCGGGTTGACTTCCATATCTTCGGGACGGTCCATGGGGGTGGCGCCGAGGGCGGCGGCGGCGCCGCGGGTGTCGATGAGGACTTCGGCCTGGCTGGCGAAGCCGTTGGCGGCGGTGAGGGGGCCGGTGCCAAAAACGAGGGGGAGCCATTCGCCGGAGCCGTCGTCATTGAACTTGGCGGCGTAGAGAGTACCGGAGTCGAGAAGGTCAGCGTTGGCGGCGCGATCAAAGTGATTGTAGCGACCGGAGGAGACGAACTTGTAGGCGAACTGGAAGCGCTCGTCATCGCCGGAGTAGGCAACGACGCGGCCGTCGGGAGCGATCTGGATGGTGCAGCCTTCGTGGCGGAAGCGGCCGATGGCGGTGCGCTTTTTGGGGACAGAGTTGGGATCGTAGGGATCGAACTCGACGACCCAGCCAAAGCGGAAGGCTTCGTTGGGCTCTTTCGCGACGTCGAAGCGGTCATAGTGGCGGGCCCAGGAATAAGAACCGGCGGCGTTGGGCATGCCGTAGCGGGCGTGGATGGTCTTGACTTTACCGGCTGGGAGTGGGCCGGCGTTGGAGAAGTACTGATGGAAATTTTCCTCGCCGGTGAGGACGGTGCCCCAGGGCGTCTTGCCACCGGAACAGTTGTTGAGCGTACCGGCGACGCGGCGGCCGGTAGGATCGGCGGAGGTGCGGAGAAGCTCGTGGCCGGCGGCGGGGCCGGTTACTTCCATGGGTGTAAAGGCGGTGATGCGACGGCCGTAGCGGCCGCCGGGGAGCGGGCTCCAATCGCCGCTACGATCACGCATGACTTCGAAGACCGAGAGTCCGTGGGCATTCAGTTCAATGTCGGTCATGGCCTTGGTTTGGGAGGCGTCGGACCAGTTCTTGAACATCAACTCGGGGTTGGTGTACTCGTGATTGACGGCGATGAGTCCGTGGTTGGGATTGGGAACGTTGTGAGCGGGAAGGGGGAAGAAGTCGAGCCAATCGTTGTTGTAGCCGAACTGTTTGGCCTGGGCTTCGGGGGTCTGGTTGTTGGGGTCAAAGGACGGGGCGTCGGCGGTGATGGGGTCGCCCCACTTGGCGAGAACACCGACCTTGTAGCCCGGGGGAACGTTGACCGCGTCTTCGCGGGACAGGGAGATGGGCGAGAAGGTAAGGCGGGAGTCCTTGGCGGCGGCCTTCGCGGCGTCGACAGCGGCTTCCGGAGAAGCGGCGGTGATCTCGGCGGCCGAGGCTTGGGAGCCCATCAGGGCGGCAGCGGGGATGCTCTTGAAAAGCCCTCCGAGGAGGCTGCGGCGATGGAAGCGGCGCTCGATGATGCCGCCTAGGGTGCTGTCTGGGATCTTGGTCTCTTCGCTCATTTTCAATCGATTCCTTTTAGTTGTTACCAACGTTTCATTGATACCTCCAAACCGGCAACAATCTGATGACTGTGGGAAGACAGCTTCATGAAAATTGCGGTCCCGGTTATGTCATATGGTTGTGTCATCCGGTTGTAGCTTTCTTGGGTAATACTGGGGAAATTGCGATTCCTGCTTGCACTCGTGGCGGCACTACCAGTGCTCCTGCTGGCTTTTCCGACCGGACCAGGACCGGGACGGACGGGCGCACCCGGGGATTCAGGACATTGTGCCGGCGGGAGTTGCCACGTTGGCGCGGCCGTGCGCGGGGAAGGGGCGGCGGTGTATCTGCCCTTTGGAGCGTTTTACCGGCCGGGAGTGCCGCAGCGGATTTTGGTTCATGTGACGGGATTGTCGAGTGAACCGGCGACCGCGCGCTATGGGTTTCAGCTTTCGCCGCGGGCGGGGGACGGGGCGGCTAGAGGCGCATTGCGGGCGTTGGGGAGTGAATTGTCTGTGCAGTGCGGGGACGGGCGGCCGCCGCGGGAGGAAGGGTGCCCTGCGGGCGATCCGATCTACTTCGCCCAGCACGCGAGGCCATCCCGGGAGCCGATGTGGGAGTTGGAATGGACGCCGCCGGCGGAGGCGAAAGGGCCGATTACACTCTATGTGGCGGCCAATGCGGCCAACGGCTTGGGCGATCAGCTTGGAGACCGGATATTCCTGAATTCGCTGACGGTGGAGCCCGCGGGACCGTTGTCGGTGCGGCAGCCGTTCGGCGGCGGCGGGGCGTCGCCAAACGGTTGGATAGAGATCTACGGGGGCGGTTGGGCGGAACGGGACGTGCGAGTGACGGTCGGCGGAAAGGAGGCCACGGTCTCGTTTGTCGGACCGCGGCAGGTGAATGCACTCCTGGCGCGGGACACGCCGCTGGGGCTGCGGACGATGACGGTGGGAGGAGTATCGTCGCCGCTGCTGGTGACGGCGTCGTCCCTGTCGCTCTATCCCGAACTGCGATCAGGAAAGCGAGGGGAAACGGCGGTCTTGTACGCGACCGGGTGCGGCTCGCTGGAAGGCCCGGCGGCGGTCGAGGTGCGAATGAATCACCGGGCGTTTCCAGCAGCGGCCTACGCGTCACCGGAGTTTCCTGGGTTGTGTCAGATACAGTTCGAAGTCCCGGATGTGCCGCCAGGCCGCTTTCCGCTGCACGTATGCATGGGGGGACGGTGCAACGAGCAGCGGCTGCAGTTTACGGTGCGGGAGTGACGGGTCAGCCGCCCTGCGCAAGGTGACCTCGATAGCGTCGTCCCGATGAACGGCGGCTGAACGTGCCGCTTCAGGAGCGATGGCGCGGAATGGCGGCACAATAACAACAACTTCGCCTGACTTTGGGTATCCGTGGCGGCGCGGGTATGGGAGTTTCATTGTGCGCTTGCGGGCTTTTTGGCTGGTTTGGTGGCGGGCGGAGTGACGGGGCCCGGAAAACAACCCCGCCCCCTCCGCCGTCCGCGCCCGCTTCCGCGACTCCTGGGAGAAAGAAACGCTCAACAAGCCCGGCCAGATACACAAAGTGGCCATCGAGGTCGGCTGGCTCAGCCAGGTCTTCCAGAAGGGGGCACCGCATCCGCGTCACCGTAGCCAGCACCGGCACCCCGTTCTACGACGTCAACCCGCAAACTGGCGAGCGAAAACGCAGCTAGCCACCCAAGCCATCCACCACGGCGGCGCGCACCGCTCCCGCATCCTCGCGCCCGTCCACAAGGAGGGAACCGGTCCGCCGCCCCATCCCCCCGTCAGGGAGCCTCGTAATCCAACGTCTTTGCTCGCCCTGCCGTAGCCACCCCAATCGCAGCCCCGCCCGCCATCCCGATCAACCCGCCAGGAACTCGGCTATCCGCGGTCGCCAGCACCCCCGTTACGCCGCCACCCAAACCCAGCAATACACCAGACGTCCCCTTCTCCCATCGGTTTCCTTGCCGAGGCACGGACGCACGCTGGATTTCGGCCGGCGCAAACGCCACGCGCACGCCCCCGCTGAACCCACCGTAATCTGGTCGGCAGTCCAACGAAACACCACCCCGCGGAGCACTTGCCCGTCCTTCAGCGCGACCAACACCGGACGGCTCCTATACGCTCGCTTTCGCAGTTCCTCGCTTATCTCCGCCAGCGGAACCTGCCGGCAGTGCTTCCGTGGTACGCGGCATGGCTCAAAACAATCTCATCTCTCGGCTTCTCCAACAACAAACAGCCCCATACACCACCTACTTCACCGCCACAAACTTAATACAAATCGGCACCGGAGAAGAGACCGTCTGCCCCGTCGGCGTCAGCCGCCCGGTCTTCGGGTCAATCCGAAAAACCACGATGGTATCCGTATCCTGATTCGCCGCCAGCAGAAACTTGCCCGAAGGGTCAATACTGAAGTTCCGCGGAATCTTCCCTTGCGTGGAGATATTCTCCAGCAGGGTCAACCGCCCATCGGCGGCAATCGAGAAAACCGCAATCGTGTCATGCCCACGATTGGACCCATAAAGAAACTTGCCCGAAGGATGCACCTGCACCTCGGCGGTAGACATCGCGTCGGTAACAGTCACGCCAGCCGGCAGCGTCGAAACCGTCTGAATCTCCCGCAAAACCCCCTTCTTCGCATCATAGGCAAAGGAGGTCACCGTGCAATTAATCTCATTAATCGAGTAAGCCAACTTACCCTTCGGATGAAACGCAAAGTGCCGAGGCCCGGACCGAGGAGCGACCTTAGCAAACGGCGGATCATTCGGAGTAATCGTCCCCGCCACCGCGTCGAACTTATAAACCAGCAACTCATCCAGCCCCAAATCCGCCGCCACCGCGAACCGGTTATCCGGCGACGGATTAAACGAATGAGCCCGAGGCTTCCCCTGGCGTTTCAAGTCCGCCACCGCCCCCTCATGCTGCGCAAACGAAACAGACTCGCGCAACTTCCCATCCGGCCCGATCGGCAACACCGCCACACTCCCACTCCCATAATTGGCGACCAATACATTCCGCCCCGTCTTGTCCACGCGCACATAACAAGGCCCGGAGCCCTTGGAAGAAACCGTGTTCAACAGCGTCAACTTCCCCGACACGGAATCAATCGCAAACGCGCTAACGGCCCCGCCCCGCTCCTCGGCCACAGCATACAAAAACCGCCGGTTCGGATGCACGGCCACAAACGAAGCCCGAGGCGCCTCCGCCACCAACCCCAGCGGCGTCAGCTTGCCGTCAGAAGTATCAAACCGGAACGCATAGATCCCCTTACTCCGCGCCCCGCCCCCGGTGCCGATATAGGCAATATAAGGAGCGCCCGCCACCGCCTGCAACAACAAACAGGACCACACCAAAATCGATCGAAACGAAATCCGCATCCCCAGAGTATGACAGGCGGCAAACCGTCCGATCAGTAGTCCCCCCAGCCTTCCCGTTTCCCCGCGAACGCAGCAGCGCTATCCATCCGTTTCACCATCGCCAGCGGCACCCCGGTCGCCCGCGCCGCGTCCTCGGCACTGGTAAATCGAAAGACCTGCTCCACAGCCCGGCAGGCATCCTCCAGCCGCAGATGGGTGCCGTCCGTCTGTAACTCTGGAACATCCGGAGTCAGATCAAACTGGAGAGCCATCTTCTTGGCCACACCGGCCGCCGCCGTCAACAGACGTTTCGCCCCCGAGCCACGCGGCAGCGCCGCAATCGCCCCCGCCAGCGCGGATTGAACCTGGTCCAGATTATCCTGCATCCCGGCCGCGCGCTCCAGTTGCACAAAAATCCGGTGCGGCAACGCCACCGCCCGCTCAAACTCCGGATCGCTCAAACCCTCTCCCCGGGTCTGCAGAAACCGGCACACGTCCTCCAGCGCAATCATCGCCTTGCCGGCCGCGGGCGTTGGGTTCAACCGCTTCACCGCGCCCACAGCGTACCGGAGGTTCATCTTCACCGTCGCCGCCTCAGCACCCACATCTTCGGTCTTCAAAAGTGCGATAGCCGCGTCAAGTTTCTCCTGCAACAAAGCGTAGTGGCCGGCCCTACGAGGGTTCCCCATGCCACCCAGATTACAGACCGCGACGGGCCGGAGCAACGCCAGCCCGGCTCCCAATCCAACCGCCGTGCGGCCAGACGCTGTTCGGCACCCCCAACCAATCTGCTCTAAAATTACGTCCGCCCCCGAGACAAACGTTTCCTCATCCCACACCAGGCTAACCGGCGAAATCAAACAACAAATAGACGCAATCTGGAATGCCGTCTAGACCGGTGGCGTCGCCCCCTCGAAGTCATCGAACAAATCACCCACCTCCTCTTCCTCCGCCGTCTCGATGACCTCCAAAACCTGGATCTTCGCGAAGGCGGGACACAGTCAGCGTTTCTCCGGAAATGGATCGTGTCGAACCAACCCGCTCGGATCAGGGCGACTTGATACCATGGCACATGGATAGCAACGAGCTAGCCACAAATGATCAAAACAATCAAAGTCGAATCGTTCAAGTCGCTCCAGTCGGTCGAGTTGGAACTGGGAATTGTCAACGTGTTCGTTGGCGCCAACGGCTCCGGAAAGAGCAACCTCCTCGAAGCGATCGGAGTACTCTCCGCGGCGGCCGACGGCAAGGTGAACGACCAGACTCTCCTGCAGCGCGGTGTCCGCCCAGGTGTCCCACAACTTTACAAATCGGCTTTTGCTGCTGGTGCCAGCAATCAGCCCACGCACATCTCATTCTCCGCCGCATCGGAGGAATCGGAATATAGCGTTTCCCTCAATAACCCGCTGAAAGATCCCAGCCCTGCCTGGAAATACAAGCATGAGCGATTCGAAAGCGAAGGCCACAAAATAGCCAGTCGCGGTCCAGCCATGAAAGAGCGCCCCAACGCCGAAGCTGGGCTTGCCGCCCTGTACACCGTCTCATTGAAACCCGAAAGCCCAGCCCGGGCTTTTCTTTCCGCTCTGCAGCAGTATGTAATCTACGCGCCCACCACCTCAGTCCTTCGAGGGGTCTCTCCAGAAACGCAACCCCGTCAACCACTCGGTATATCCGGCGGCAGACTCTCGGAAGCAGTCACCGAACTGCTTAGTGAGAGAAAGCACAGCGCCCATGCCACCGATGTCTGCGCTCGCGCGCTTGCCCTTATCGATTGGGCCAGTAACTACGGAGCGAGCCCCGCCTCGTCCCTCCCACTTTCCCCCTCTGCCACAGCCACCCAAAGAGTCGTTAAGTTTCGCGACCGTTTCATGAAAAAGGATCGGAACTGGCTCTCGGGTTACGACGCCAGTGAAGGTGCTCTCTACGTCTTGTTCCTGGCTGTCCTTGCTGCCCATCCGTTAACGCCATGCCTATTTGCCGTGGACAATGCCGACCATGGTCTCAACCCGCGCCTCGCGGCAAATCTAATGCGCGATTTTTCCGAGTGGATGCTCGCGCGGCAACCGCTCACCCAAGCGCTAATAACTAGTCACAATCCGGCCGGACTCGACGGCCTGCCCCTGCAAGACGACCGGGTTCGCCTGTTTACCGTGGATCGCGACAACAAAGGCCGGACGGTCGTCAAGCGCGTCAGCATTACCCCGAAACTCCTCGACATGGGCCAGAAAGGCTGGACGCTGTCCAGACTCTGGATGAACGGGGTCATCGGCGGTATGCCAAATGTCTGACATCCTCCGCATCGGCATCATTGCCGAAGGGTTCACAGACGTCATCGTCATTCGTTCAGCCATTGAGTCCATACTCAAAGACCGGCCCTTTGTCACAGTTTCATTGCATCCCGAAGGTAGCTATGCCTTTCAACCCAGTGGCGACGTCGGCCCGCTGGGTGGCGGCTGGAAGGGCATCTACAAATGGTGCCGCCAAACCACCGAAAGGGCCGGTGGCCGCCTTCGGGACGACATCCTCCTGGCGCAAGTCGACATCCTCATCGTCCACCTCGATGCCGACGTCGCCGGCAAAACTGACATCACTGAGTTCCCGGAGCTTGCCGGCCAACTCCCCTGCGAACTGCCTTGCCCGCCGGCTGTTCACACAGTCGATCGGCTTCGTGTCGTTCTCCTCGGCTGGCTCGGAGAAACAGAAATCCCCTCCTCCACCATTCTCTGCATCCCGTCCAAGAACACCGAAGCGTGGGTCATGACCGCCTTGTTCCCCGCGGATTCCGCCATGAAGAAACTTGGCCCCGAGTGCCATCCAGATCCCGCATCGCGGCTCCGCCTCCAAAAACTGGCAGTTCGTACCCAAAAATCACAAGCAGACTACCAGCAGCATGCAAGTCAGTTTGTTGCCGCTTGGCCCAATCTCGTCGCCACACTCGCGGAGGCCTCTCGCTTCCAAACCGATTTCCAGTCCGCTATTTCGTAGCCCCACCCTCCCCCTGTAAACACCATGCTAACCGGCGAAATCAAACAACAAATAGACGCAATCTGGAATGCCTTCTGGACTGGCGGCATTGCCAACCCCCTCGAAGTCATCGAACAGATCACCTACCTCCTCTTCCTCCGCCGTCTCGATGAGCTCCAAACCCTCGAAGAGTCCAAATCCGCCCGCCTCGGCAAACCCATCGAACGCCGCACCTTCCCCGAAGGCGCAGACTCCCGCAACCGCCCCTACACCGATTACCGCTGGTCCGTCTTCAAACACCTCGAACCGCGCGAAATGCATACCGTAGTCGGCGAACACGTCTTCCCCTTCCTCCGCACTCTCGGCGGCGATGGCTCCACCTACGCCCACCACATGAAGGATGCCCGCTTCACCATCCCCACCCCCGGCCTCCTCGCCAAGGTCGTCGACCTCCTCGACAAAGTCCCCATGGACGACCGCGACACCAAAGGCGATCTCTACGAGTACATGCTCGGCAAAATCGCCAGCGCCGGCCAGAACGGCCAGTTCCGCACCCCGCGCCACATCATCCAGCTCATGGTGGCCCTCACCGCCCCCCAACCCAAGGACGTCATCTGCGACCCCGCCTCCGGCACCTGCGGCTTCCTCGTCGCCGCCGGCGAGTACCTCCGCGACAACCACCCCGAAATCTTCCGCGACCCCAAACTCCGCGATCACTTCCATACCGGCCTCTTCCACGGCTTCGATTTCGATAACACCATGCTCCGCATCGGCAGCATGAACATGCTGCTCCACGGCGTCGAAAACCCCGACGTCCGCTACCAGGATTCGCTCTCGCAGGACCACGCCACCGACGCCGAACGCTACACCCTCGTCCTCGCCAATCCGCCCTTCGCCGGTTCGCTCGATTATGAAAACTGCGCCAAGGATCTCCTCGAAATCGTCAAAACCAAGAAGACCGAACTGCTCTTCCTGGCGCTGTTCCTCCGCCTCCTGAAACCCGGCGGCCGCGCAGCCGTCATCGTGCCCGATGGCGTTCTCTTCGGCTCCAGCA
This sequence comes from Bryobacteraceae bacterium, assembly GCA_044358225.1. Lineage (GTDB taxonomy): Bacteria > Acidobacteriota > Terriglobia > Bryobacterales > Bryobacteraceae. The sequence goes on from JBIKOG010000134.1 coordinate 12,388, forward strand.
AGGCGCATAAATCGCTCCGCCAGACGCTGGTCGAAGGCCACAAACTGGACGCGGTCGTGTCTCTCCCCTCCGGCGTCTTCAAGCCCTACGCCGGCGTGTCGACCGCCATTCTCTTTTTCACCAAAACCAACTCCGGCGGAACGGATCACGTCTGGTTCTACGACATGGAAGCCGATGGCTGGTCGCTCGATGACAAACGCCAACCGCTCCTCCCGGAAGAAAAACTCGGCTGCGGCGCCGTGCTGGCCGAGACGGAACACGCAAAAAACAACCTCCCCGACGTCATTGCCCGCTGGGCCCAGCGTAACGAAGCTGAACTGGACCGCCCCCGCACCGCGCAGAGCTTCTGCGTACCCTTCGCCGATATCGCCGCCAACGGCTTCGATCTCTCCCTCAACCGTTATAAAGAGGTCGTCCACGAACAGGTCGACCACGTCCCGCCCAAGCAGATACTTGCGGAATTGCAGGAGCTCGAAGCCGAGATCGCCCAAGGTCTGCGGGAGTTGGAGGAGATGCTGGGATGAGCGTGTCTCTTTCAGATGTCGCCACGATCAATCCTTCAACGAAACTCGGGAATGCCGACTTGGCGGCCGGCGTCAGTTTTCTTCCGATGGCCGCAGTTGACACCGACGGCCGTTATGAATTCCAGACCCGTCCGCTCGCAGACGTATCTACCGGCTATACCATCTTCGCCGAGGGCGATGTTCTTCTCGCGAAAATCACTCCCTGTTTCGAAAACGGCAAAGCGACTTTTCTGAAGTCGGTTCCAACGCAAGTTGGCTTCGGTTCAACCGAATTTCACGTTGTCCGCCCCGGCCCGGAAATCGATGGCCGTTATTTGTATCGGTTGCTTACGACAGACGTTTTTCGCCGAGAAGGTGCCCGCAATATGACAGGGAGTGCCGGACAGAAACGGGTGCCGGCGGATTTCTTGAAAAGATATAAAATCCCCCTCCCCCCACTGCCCGAGCAGCGACGCATCGCGGCGATCCTGGATCACGCCGACGCCCTCCGCGCCAAGCGCCGTGCCGCCATCGCCAAACTCGACTCCCTCGCCCAGTCCATCTTCCTCGACATGTTCGGCGACCCGGTAGCCAATCCAAAAGGCTGGCCGATCTCGCGCCTCGGCGAGGTGTTCTCAAAAACCCGCGCAGGCACGCGGTGCGGCCCTTTCGGTTCGTCGTTGAAGAAAGAAGACTACCTAGAATCGGGGATCCCAGTCCTGGGTATTGATGACGTATTGCCCAACCTTTTTATTCAAAGGACAACTCTTTTCATTTCGGAGCAGAAATACAACCAACTCCGATCTTTCGACGTGATCCAGGGCGATATTCTCATTTCTCGCGCAGGTACCGTAGGCCGTCTCTGTGTCGTAGATAAGCCTGTCGGCGCATCAATAATCGGCACAAACTTGATCAGACTTTCACTCGATGAAGGCGCAATATGTCCAGAGTACTTTGCGGCTCTCTTCACATTTTTCGCCCACCGCTTCACCGGACTTCGTGCAAACGCGAAGGCTGACGCGTATTCTTTCATGAGTACCGGCGTACTGAAATCGCTTGAAATTCCCGTTCCTGATGTAAGCACTCAAAGACTGTTTGTGGATCAACAGAGACGCATTAAGGAGTCCTCGGTAAAACTCGAACAGCACTATTCGCGGCTCACAGAACTGACACAACAGCTATCCATCCGCGCCTTCCAAGGCACCCTCTAATATGCCGACCGACCAAACCCTCGCCATCGTCTACGTCCTAACGAATCCCGCAATGCCCGGCCTCGTCAAAATCGGCAGAACCTACACCAATGGCGTCGAAGCCCGCATCAGCCAGCTCTACACCACAGGAGTCCCCTTTCCCTTCCAAGTCGAATTCGCCTGCCGCGTCCCCAACCCCGAAGAGGTCGAATCCGCCCTCCACCTCGCCTTCGGCCCCAACCGCGTCAACCCCCGCCGCGAGTTCTTCGAAATCGACCCCGCCCAGGCCATCGCCATCCTCAAACTCCTCCACGTCGAAGACGCCACCGCCGAAATTCAACAACAGACAGACCCCATCCCCAGCGAAGACCACACCGCCGCCCAACAGTTCCTCAATCGCCGCCCCAACTTCATCTTCCCCGAAATGGGAATCCCCCTCGGCGCCACCATTCACTTCACCAACGCCGACATAACCGCCGAAATCATCGGCCCGCGCAAAGTCCGCTGCCAGGGCGAAGAATCCTCCCTCACCGCCGCCACCCGCCGCATCCTCGGCCTCGACTACAACGTCAACCCCTGCCGCTACTGGACCTACAACGGCCGCAATCTGAACACGCTCTACGACGAAACCTACACCATCGCCCGCTGACCACACCCCAGCGGCGCGATGCTATTCTCAAGGTGGAGTGTAGTGCATCATGAATTCAGTCACTCTTCGCAAAGTGGTTTGGGAGGAAATGCTGTACGCCGACATGCGCGCCAACTACTTCGGCGAACTTGTACGGACATATCAGCAATGGGACCGGGGATTGCGAGTTGCAGTCCTCGTGGCGAGTTCCAGCGCCGCCGCTACCGCACTTTCCGACGCACTCCCAATCGTGAAAGTCGCCACCCCTGTCCTCGCCGCCGTGGGCAGTTTTTGGCTCCTCCTCAGCCAATACACCACGCTAGCCAGAGATGCTTCCGATTTGCACGCCGGGTGGAGCGCTGCCGCCAAGGACTACGAGAAGGTGTGGAATCAGTTGGACGATCCAGAAGCCGAATCGAAGTTCAATCAGATTTATGAAAAGGCCGAAGGCCTTTCCCGCGCTGGAAACAAATTCCCAACCAAAAACAAACGCCTGGAATATTGGCTAGACCATGCGAGTCAACTCGCAACCGCCCGCTACGCATGAACGCAGATAAGCTAAAGAGCCAGTATCCACCGCCCCCGAAGCCTGCGCCACCGCCACCACCGCCGCCACCCAAGAAGAAATAGTCTTCGCTCACACGGTAGGATCAAATCGTGAAGAAGGCACGCGCCAAAACCAGTGTCGTCTCCGCCCTCACCGCGCGAACGCAGTTCGGCCAGATCATGCGCCGCGCGTCTTCGGAAAACGAACGCTTTCTCGTTGATCGCAATGGCGAACCCTGCGTCATCATCATGAGCGTGAGCGACTACATGGATACCCTCGCTCCGGAACCCAATTGGCTCGCTGACATTCGAGCAAAATCGAAAGCTCGTGGCACCAACAAGCTTTCGATGACGGAGATCAACAGCATCGTCTCTGACGTCCGCCGTACAGCCAGGAAAACAGCGCCAGCCTCGAAGAAATGATTCGAGTATTCCTCGACACGAACATCGTCGTATCGTCGCTGCTTGCGTCCGGCCCATCTCAGGCAGTTCTGCAGTTGGCGTTCAGCGGTAAATTCGCGTTATTTGTCAGCAAGCCGATACTCGCCGAGTACAAGCGGGTATTCGCGTATCCGCGCCTTCGGATCGAACCGCGCGACGCCCGGCGGGCCATGGCCGCGATTCGACGACACGCTGAACCAATCACCCCTACCTTCGTCCTGGATCGGGCTGTGGAGGAAGAGGATAACCGATTTCTGGAGTGCGCTCAATCCGCGAAAGCCAACTACCTTGTCACGGGAAATATCCGTCACTTTCCAGAAGTCTGGAAGTACACCAGGATCATCGCGCCCATGGAATTCCTTCGCCTCTGGCAAGTCCGTGGCCCACTGAGTTAGTGCGGCATTGAGCGTGCCGCACACTTGCCGCTCCATTGCACCAGCGGGCTCCGCCGCCGCCCAAACCAGAAACGCGCCCCCCTCATTAACTTGCCCGACCCCAGGGCAAAAACACCTCTCCTTCGTCAATCGCCCGGTCGCGCACCGGTGGGACGAAAGGCGCGACAATAGAATCGAAGAGGTGTCGCGCATGGAAGTCCACCTGCCGCCCAAAGACCACGCCCGGCTTACCGAAATCGCTGAGAAAACCGGACGCCAGGAAAGCGAGATCGTGCGCGAAGTCATGCGCACCTACCTCGACGGCATGGACGACGTGCGAGAGCTGCTCGACGGCCGGCTGGAAGACATCGAAAGCGGCCGCGTCAAACCAATAACCGCCAAGCAGCTCCAGGAAAATCTGGCGCGTCGCAAACAGGCTTTCCTGCAACAGCGCTCCTAATGGCAGGTTACGAGCTTTCGCCCGAGGCGGAAAACGACATTGTTGAGATCTGGAGCGCGATTGCCGTAGACAGCGCCACCGCCGCCGATCGGGTTGAAGACGAGTAGCTGAGCACCTTCGCCAGCCTCGCCAGGTTTCTCGGTCAGGGACGCAAGTTGCCGCTCAACAGGGACGGCCGGCACACCCCCAGAGTTCACGTTCATCGCCATGTTCACACCATCGTGATCATAGTAACTTTCGTGGATCGAGAGAGCGCCTAGCCGCCCAAAGACACCCGCCCCGCCCACGCCCCCAAAACCTGTCATACTGCCCAGGAACCCTACTAACAAGAAAAACGGCGACCGTCCGCCCGCCGGCACTCTAACTAACAACCCCCAATGGCCGGCTCCCCCCACTTCCAATACCTCTCCCCCGAGTGGCCCGAAATCCACATCGCCGCCGCCAAAGCCGAAGCCCTCCTCCACCCCGATCCCCGCTCCGCCTGCTTCTACGCCCGCCGCGCCCTCGAACTCGCCGTCAACTGGATCTACCGCAACGACCCCGGGCTCTCCCCGCCCTACCGCGACGACCTCTCCGCCTACATATTCAACCCCCAGTTCCAACAACTCACCGGCCCCGCCCTCATCCCCAAAATCAAAGCCGTCAAAGACCTCGGCAACGTCGCCGTCCACTCCGCCAAACCCATCCCCAAAACCGACGCCCTCACCGCCGTCCGCGAACTCTTCCACTTCACCTATTGGTTCGCCCGCACCTACGCCCGCCAGCCCAACTCCCGCCCCCACGCCGAAGCCCGCTTCGACGATTCCCGCATCCCCGTCGCCCCCGCCCCCGCCCAAACCCTCGCCCAGCTCAAACAACTCGCCGACGAGGCCAAGGCCAAGGACGAGCAGCTCCGCACCCTCGCCCAGGAAAACGAAGCCCTCCGCGCCGAAGTCGCCGCCGCCAAAAGGGCCAACACCGCCCAACCCGACACCCACGACTACTCCGAAGCCCTAACCCGCGACTACTTCATCGACAAGCTCCTCAAAGAAGCCGGCTGGCCCCTCGATCAGCCACGCGACCGCGAATTCGAAGTCGCCGGCATGCCCAACAACGCCGCCACCGGCTACGTCGATTACGTCCTCTGGGGCAACGACGGCAAACCCCTCGCCCTCATCGAAGCCAAGCGGACCCGCCGCGACCCCACCGCCGGCCAGCAACAAGCCAAGCTCTACGCCGATTGCCTCGAAGCCAAATACGGCCAGCGCCCCGTCATCTTCTACACCAACGGCTACGAACATTGGCTCTGGGACGATACCCTCTACCCGCCCCGCCAGGTCCAGGGCTTCCTCAAAAAGGACGAACTCGAACTCGCCATCCTCCGCCGCCAATCCCGCAAACCCCTCGCCCCCCAACCCATCGACCCATCCATCGTCGAACGCTTCTACCAGACCCGCGCCATCCGCCGCATCGCCGAAGCCTTCGAATCCGGTAACCACCGCCGCGCCCTCGTCGTCATGGCCACCGGCGCTGGCAAAACCCGCACCGTCATCGCCCTCTGCGACCTCCTCATGCAGGCCAACTGGGCCAAACGCATCCTCTTCCTCGCCGACCGCGTTGCCCTCGTCACCCAGGCCGTCAACGCCTTCAAAAAACACCTCCCCGCCGCCGCCCCCGTCAACCTCGTCACAGACCGCACCACCGAAGGCCGCGTCTACGTCTCCACCTACCCCACCATGATGGGCCTCATCAACGACCGCGTCGATACCCCGCACCGCTTCGGCGTCGGCCACTTCGACCTCATCATCGTTGACGAAGCCCACCGCTCCATCTACCAGAAATACGGCGCCATCTTCGACTACTTCGACGGCCTCCTCGTCGGCCTCACCGCCACCCCTCGCGACGAAGTCGACCGCGACACCTACCGCCTCTTCAACCTCGAGACCGGCGTCCCCACCGACTCCTACGACTTGACCGATGCCGTCAAAGACGGCTTCCTCGTCCCTGCCAAACCCGTCTCCGTCCCCCTCAAATTCCCCCGCGAAGGCATCAAGTACGATCAGCTATCGGACGAAGAAAAGGCACTCTGGGATGAGGCCGAGTGGGACGAGGACGGCGCTCCCCCGCCCCGCGAAGTCGACCCCGAATCCGTTAATCGCTGGCTCTTCAACATCGATACTGTCGACAAAGCCCTCGAATTCCTCATGACCCGCGGCGAAAAGGTCGCCGCCGGCGACCGTCTCGGCAAGACCATCATCTTCGCCAAAAACCAGGACCACGCCAAGTTCATCGCCGATCGGTTCAACATCAATTACCCCCACTATAACGGCCTGTTTGCCCGCGTCATTACCTTCGAAACGAAATACGCCCAGTCCCTCATCGACGACTTCTCCAAACCCGAAAAATCGCCCCACATCGCCATCTCAGTCGACATGCTCGACACCGGCATCGACGTCCCCGACGTCGTCAACCTCGTCTTCTTCAAACTCATCCGCTCCAAAACCAAGTTCTGGCAAATGGTCGGCCGTGGCACCCGCCTCCGCCCCGATCTCTACTCGCCCGGCCGCGACAAACAGTTCTTCTACATCTTCGATTTCTGCCAGAACCTCGAATTCTTCGCCCAAAACCCGCAAGCCACCGGCGGCTCCGTCAGCGCCCCGCTCGGCCAGCGCCTCTTCCAGGCCCGCGTCGAACTCATCGTCACCCTCGACCACTACCGGTCTGACTACGAGCCCGAAAAGGAACTCCGCCGCCAAACCGCCACACTGCTCCAGGAGCAGGTAGCGGCCATGAACCTGGAGAACTTCCTCGTCCGTCCCCACCGCAAACTCGTCGAAAGATACGCGCTCCCGGAATCCTGGGCCACCCTCGGCCTCGAAGCCCAGCAGGAACTCACCGCCCACGTGTCCAGCCTCCCCACTGCGCTAGACGACAACGATACCGACGCCAAACTCTTCGACAATCTTCTCCTCCGCCTCCAACTCGCCCTCCTCAAATCGGAGCCCGGCTACGCCCGCCTGAAGAAGGAGGTGCAAACCCTCTCCGGCGCACTCGCGGAAATGGACGCGATCCCCATGGTCCACCAGCGCATGGAGTTGATCCTCGATATCCTCACCGATGCCTTCTGGCAGGATGTCACCACCCCGATTCTTGAAACCGTTCGCCGCCAGCTCCGCGACCTCATCAAACTCATCGAGCGCAAACGCCGCCTCCCCATCTACACCGATTTCGAGGACGAAATCGGCGAAGCCACCGAAGTCAAACTCCCCGGCCTCGACGCCGCCAGCCTCGAACGCTTCCGCGCCAAGGCCCGCCACTACCTCCGCCAGCAACTCGGACACCCCGTAGTAAACAAGGTGCGCCACAACCTGCCACTGACCAATCAGGATCTGATCGACCTCGAACACCTCCTCCTCCAAGCCGGAGTCGGAACCATCGACGATCTCCTCCAGGCCAAGGACACCGCCGAAGGCTTCAATCTCTTCCTGGCGTCGCTGATCGGGCTCGACCGCGAAACCGCAAAGGCGGCCATGGACAAGTTCCTCCAAGGCAAACGCCCCACGGCCAACCAGATCGAGTTCGTCAACCAGATTGTCGACCACCTCACCGAAGAGGGCTACATGAACCCCGAACTCCTCTACGAGAGCCCCTACACCGACATCCACCCCAACGGCGTCGAAGGCCTCTTCCCCTCCGCCGACGTCGACCAGCTCATCACCATCCTCCGCCAGATCCGAACCGTCGCCGCCGCCGCTGCGGCCTAGTCGGCTCTCCCCGCAGGCCTGCAAGTCTCGCAGTATGGATCGTCGAGAGATTCGTCAATACGACGCAACGAGAGCGGCCAAATTCGCACGGTCACAGACTTTGAAAATCTTTATTTCCCGCCAAATCAACAACATGAAATTTTTCACCCCTTAAACCCCTTGCCCCCCATGCTAGCTTGAGATCGGGTCAGGAATACCTCACCCCCAAACGCCCTCGCCACCCGCGAGGGCGTTCGCATTTTACAGCGCAGAAAGGAACGAACATGACACCAGAAGACAAAGCCCGCATCGCCCGCGAAAACGGCGCCAAGAGCCGCGGACCGAAGACGGAAGCAGGCAAAGCCCAGTCACGCCTGAACTCCATCAAAACCGGCGAGAACGCCGAAACCCTCGCCCAATTCGTCCCGCCCAACTCCGGCGTCCTCTGCCACGAGGACCGCAAGAAGTTCTACGCGCTCATCCACCAGCTC
>JBIKOG010000352.1:0-6213 GCA_044358225.1 Bryobacteraceae bacterium
CCCATTTTAGAGGCCTTCGACAGCATCGATAGTCACTCTTCGGATAGTGATGCCGCTAAACAGTTGATTCTATTCGAGTAACGTTGGGACACTAGTGGTGTCACACACGATTTAACTCACCGCTTCGCCAGCACGTCCCGATACGTCTCCAACACCTGCCGCGCCGTGTCATACCAGCTAAACCGCTTCACCTGCTCATGCCCCCGCGCAATCAGGTCCGCCCGTAACCGGTCATCCGTCAACACTTCCCTTACTCCCCGCGCAATATCAAACACATTCTCCGGCTTCACAATCATCGCCGCATCCCCCACCACCTCCGGCAACGAACTCACCCCGCTCGTCACCACCGGCGTCCCCAGCGCCATTGCCTCCAACGGCGGCAACCCAAACCCCTCATACAGCGACGGAAACACGAACACCTCCGCGCTCTGATAAAACACCTTCAACTCTTCCCGCTTCACAAACCCCAAAAACCGCACCGAATCATTCACCCGCGACTGGTGCACCGCCCGCCGCAACGCCGGATACTTCGACATCTGGTCCCCAATAATCACCAACCGCAAATCCTTATACCGCGGATGATTCACCAGATCCTGCCGCAACAACGCCAGCGCCTCCACAATCCGCGCCACATTCTTACGCGGATTCACCGACCCTGCATACAGTAAGTACGGATAGTCAATCTGATACCGGTCCAGGACCTCCTGCCGCTTCTTCTCATCCGTCTCAATCGCCAGAAAGCCCGGGTCCAACGCGTTATAAATCTTCCGCACATGCTCGCTCGGCAGATTCATCAGGTTCAACACATCCCGCCGCGTCGCCGCGCTCACCGCAATCACCCGCGCCGCCCGCGTCAACCCGCGCCGGAACTTCCACAAGTGCAACCGGTCCGGCGGATCGTCCCCGTAATCGAACACCAAACTACTCATGTCGTGAATCGTCACCACATAAGGACGCGGCATAAACACCGGCACCCGGTTCAACGGAATATGCGTCAAATCCGCGCCCAGCCCCCGGATAAACCACGGAAACGCCACGTTCTCCCGCCGCGCCGAATCTTCCCGCGGATACTCCACAAAACGGAAATTGCCGGGCAGCGCGCCTAACTCCGACGCGCCTCCCGGCTTGGCAATCAATATAAACTGCCGCTCGCGCTCGAGCTCCGCCATCGTGCGCACGAGATTCCGGATATAGGTTCCATATCCAAAATCGGCCACGTGACGGACGTCAATCGCGACAGTCGGCACTTACCCTCGCGCCGCCGCGGCCTGTTTCCACTCATACAACGGGAACCGGTCGGTCAACTTCGCCACCTTCCCCCGCACCGCTGCAATCGTCGGTGCCGCGCCTTCGCGCCCGCCCGCCGCCACCGCGTCCAATACTTCGGCGATCAACGAGCCCACCGTCGTGAACTCCTCCACACCAAACCCACGCGTCGTCAACGCCGGGCTGCCCAGCCGGATCCCGCTCGGGTTCAACGGCGGGTTCACGTCGAACGGAATCCCGTTCTTGTTCGCCGTCATGTACGCCTCGTCCAACGCCCATTCGGCGTCTTTCCCGCGCACACCCTTCGCAAACACGTCGACAAGCACCAGATGCGAATCCGTCCCGCCGCTGACAACCCGGTAGCCCGAAGCCGCCACCGACGCCGCCAGCGCCTGCGCGTTCGCAATCACCTGCTTCTGATACTCCACAAACGACGGCTGCAACGCCTCCAGGAAGCATACGGCCTTCGCCGCCACAATGTGCACCAACGGACCGCCCTGCTGCCCCGGGAACACACACCGGTCCACCGCCGCCGCATACTGCTCTTTGCACAAAATCAGCCCCGACCGCGGCCCGCGCAGCGTCTTGTGCGTGGTCGTCGTCACAATGTCGGCCCACTTCACCGGATTCGGGTACAACCCCGCCGCCACCAGACCCGAAAAATGCGCCATATCCACCAGGAAAATCGCGCCCACCGAGTCGGCAATCTCGCGGAACTTCGCGAAATCGATGATCCGCGGATACGCGCTCGCGCCCGCAATGATCATCTTCGGCTTGTGCTCCAACGCCTTCGCCGCCAGCGCGTCATAATCAATGCGCTCGTCTTCCTGCTTCACGCCATAGCCGACGACGTTATACAGCTTCCCCGAAAAGTTCAGCTTGTGCCCGTGCGTCAGATGCCCGCCGTGCGCCAGGTCCATGCCCAGAATCGTGTCCCCGGGGTTCAACACGGCCATGTAAGCCGCCGCGTTCGCCTGCGAACCGGAATGCGGCTGCACGTTCGCGTGTTCCGCGCCAAACAACTGCTTCGCCCGGTCCCGCGCCAGGTTCTCCACAACATCGGCATACTCGCACCCACCGTAGTACCGCTTGCCCGGGTACCCCTCGGCGTACTTATTGGTGAAAATGCTTCCCGCCGCTTCCAGAATCGCTTCCGACGTGAAATTCTCGCTGGCAATCAGTTCCAAACGCGAGTTCTGCCGCGCCGTCTCATGCTGAATCGCTTCAAAAACCTGCGGATCCGCTTCCGCCAACGTCCGATACGTGATCATTGCTGCTCTTCCTGCTCCAATTTGTTGATCTTTTCAATCCGCCGCATGTGCCGGCCACCCTCAAAGGGCGTCGTTAAAAACGTGTCCAATAGCGCCTCAGCCGTCGGCTCATCGGTATACTTCGCGCCAATCGCCAGCACATTCGCGTCGTTGTGCTTCCGCGTATACCCAACCTCGTCCGTATTCGTCCCCAGCGCCGCGCGCACGCCGTGGATTTTATTGGCCGCAATCGACATTCCCACGCCGCTCGAACACACCAGCAGGCCCAATTCGGCCTCGTGATGAACCACCGCCCGCCCCACCGCCGCGGCATAGTCCGGGTAATCCGTCGACTCCGTCGAATGCGTGCCGTAATCGACCACTTCGTGGCCTTCGGCTCTGAGCTTTCCTAACAAACGCTCTTTCAGGGCGTACCCCGCGTGGTCAGCGCCTACGGCTATCTTCATGGGCTCTTTTTCAATCCTATCATGCTACCCTGTCATTCCCGCCCTATGCTTTGGAGCCAACTTTTCATCCCCACCCTCCGCGAAACGCCCGCCGAAGCCGAAGTGGTCAGCCACCAACTTCTTCTCCGTGCCGGCTACGTCCGCCAGCTCTCCGCCGGCATCTATAACTACCTCTTCCTCGCTCAGCGCTCGCTCCAAAAAATCCAGCGCATCATTCGAGAAGAAATGGAGGCCATCGGCGCCCAGGAGGTCCTCCTCCCCGCCCTCCAACCCGCCGAGCTGTGGAAGGAGTCCGGCCGCTGGGACGTCATGGGCGACAACATGTTCCGCCTCCGCGACCGCAACGGCCGCGACCTCTGCCTCGGCATGACCCACGAGGAAAACATGACCGCCCTCGCCCGCGGCGAACTCCGCAGCTACAAACAACTCCCCCAAATCTGGTATCAAATCCAAACCAAATTCCGCGACGAACCCCGCCCCAAATCCGGCCTCCTTCGCGTCCGCCAGTTCATTATGAAGGATAGCTATTCCTTCGATTTGCACCCCGCCGGCCTCGACCAGAGCTTCGATAAACACCACGCCGCCTACAACAAAATCTTCACCCGCTGCGGCCTCGAATTCCTCTCCGTCGACGCCCATTCCGGCGCCATGGGCGGCTCCCAATCCACCGAGTTCATGGTCGCCTCCAACGCCGGCGAAGACTTCGTCGCCGTCTGCAAAGCCACCGGCTACGCCGCCAATCTCGAAAAAGCGGTCTCCCGCCCCCAGCCCCCAGCCATTCCCGACCCCGTTGGCGACCTCACCCCCGAGCCCTTCCACACCCCCAACCAGAAATCCATCGCCGACATCGCCCGTTTCACCGGCCTCCCCGAAACCAGCCAGATGAAATCCCTGGTCATGGTCGCCGACGCCAAGCCGGTCCTCGTCATGCTTCGCGGCGACCATCAAATGTCGGAGGCCAAATTCCAATCCGCCACCGGCGCCACCGACATCCGCCCCGCCTTCCCCCACGAAATCCAGGAGTGGTTCGGCGCCGCCGCCGGCTCCCTCGGCCCCGTCGGCGTCACCAACATGCCCATCCTCGCCGACTCGGCGTTAGCCGACCGTAAAAACATGATCTCCGGCGCCAATCGCGACGACTATCACCTCAAAAATGTGACCCCCGGCAAGGATTTCACCCCCCAGTGGCACGACCTCCGCCAGGTCGCCGCCGGAGACACCGAAGTCGAAACCGGCCAACCCCTCGAAATCGTAAAAACCGTCGAAATCGGCCACATCTTCAAACTCGGCTACAAGTATTCAAACGCCCTCGGACTCAAAGTGCTCGACGAAACCGGCAAGGAAACCCCGGTCATCATGGGCTCCTACGGCATCGGCGTCGAACGCGTCCTCTGCGCGGCGATCGAACTCTACAACGACGCCAACGGCATCAGCCTCCCGCCCTCCATCGCCCCCTTCGGAGTGGTTATCACCCCCGTCAACCCAGCCGACCCCGCCCAGCGCGAAGCCGCCCAAACCCTCTACGAAGAAGCGAAGCGAGCCGGCCTCGACCCCCTCCTCGACGACCGCGACGAACGCCCCGGCGTAAAGTTCAAGGATGCGGATCTAATCGGAATCCCCTACCGAATAACAATCGGCAAAAAACTCGCCGAAGGCCAAGTCGAACTCACCACCCGCCGCACCCGCGAAACCATCGCCGTATCACTCCCCGACGCCATCCAGAAATTAGTGCCAGGCACCAATTAATTCCATGCCCACCCCCAACTGGCCCCTCATCCGCTCCCGCTACCCAGCCCTCCAAAACTGGACCTACTTCAACACCGCCACCTACGGCCTCCTCGCCACCACCACCACCGAAGCCGTCAACCAACACTTCCAACACCGCGACGCCCTCGCCTGCTCCGACTTCCTCAACTGGTTCGACGACATCGACCGCACCCGCGCCAAAGCCGCCCAGCTCATCCACGCCCAACCCGAAGACATCGCCTTCACCACCAACGCCGCCACCCCCCTCTCCCTCCTCCTCGGCGGCATCCACTGGAAACAAGGCGACCGCATCGTCACCCTCACCAACGAATTCCCCAACCAGATCTACTACGCCGCCCTCCTCAAAGAAAAAGGCGTCGAATTAGTAGAAGCCGAATGGCCCCAGTTCTTCGACGCAGTCACCCCCAACACCCGCGCCGTCCTCCTCAGCCAGGTGTCCTACTCCACCGGCTTCCGCCCCCCTCTCGACCAAATCGGCCCCTACCTCAAGGAACGCAACATCCTTTTCTTCCTCGACGCCACTCAGGCCCTCGGCGCCCTCACCTGCAACGTCCAACAGGTCCAGCCCTCCATGCTCGCCGTCCACGGCTACAAATGGCTCCTATGCCCCAACGGCTCGGCCTTCTTCTACGTCAGCCCCGAACTCCGTCAATCCCTCCACCCAAACACCATCGGCTGGCGCTCCCATGAAGACTGGAAGAACGTGAACCGCCTCCACCACGGCGCCCCCGTCTTCAAGGATTCCGCCGAAAAATACGAAGGCGGCATGCCCCCCTTCCCCGCCATCTACGCCCTCGATGCCGCCATCACAGATTTCCTCGAAATCGGCCCCGAAAAGATCGAACGCCGCGTCCTCGAACTAACCGCCCTCCTCCACGAACGCCTCCACGAAATCGGCCGCGTGACCATCCTCCACAAGCATTCCCCCATCACCGCCGCCCACTTCCCCAACACCGACCCCGCCACCCTCCTCCCCCGCCTCAAAGAACACAAAATCCTCGCCTCCGCCCGCCACGGCTGCCTCCGCCTCGCCCTGCATTTCTACAACAACGAAGCCGACATCGACCACCTCATCACCACCCTCCAACCCTAATCCAACTCCACCCACCGCACCGCCACATCCATGCCCTCAAGAATCTGCCGCAAATGATGCTGCATGTGTCGGACATAATCAATAACCAAGTACTCCAGCGTCACCGCCTCCGCCCCGCCAATCACACACTCCGCCGCCAGACGCTGTTCGGGAATCAACGCCACCAACCCCGCCAGATACAAATTAAAACTCTCCCACAGCCCCACCAACAGCACCGGCTTCGCCCGTCCAAACTGTTGCACCCGCACCATCGCCTCCTGGTCATACCCCGGCCAAACCAGATCCCCCTCCGCCATCGCCCGCACAAACCGCTGATGATTGTTCCCCGCCGAATCAATCAAATGCCCCAGAATCTCCAGCCGCGTCCAGC
>JBIKOG010000353.1:0-6190 GCA_044358225.1 Bryobacteraceae bacterium
CTTCAACCTGGATACCTCCAGAGCCACACCCCGCCTAATCACTGGGTTCGGAGTGTGGTTTCTGGAGAGAGGGAAATCCTATTGGTGAACGGAGTATTGCGGTTGGGGGTCGTTGAGCTTGACCTCCACCGTTTTCTCTTCTTCGCCGATTTCGATGATCTGGCCGAAGGTCTGCATGCCTTTGGCGATCACCTGGATTTGGATCTTGCCCTGCGGGATGGGCGGCATGGTGGCCACGCCGTCCTGGTTCGTTCGCATCTGGTAGCTCGTCATGATCTTCTTGCCGAGCTTGACGACCGAGCGGCCTTCGACGAAACGGACGACGACGCTGGCGCGGTCGACCGGCTTGTCGTTGACGGCCTTGCGGACTTCCACGCGGATCTTGGTCATCGGCGGATCGGCCAGCACAGGCAACGCCGCGGCAAAGAGAGCACAGGTGAACAGGAGACGCGTCATCATACCCTTTTATTTTATGTCGGGAAGCAGGAACCGTGCCGGACGATCCAACGCCGCCGCCGTAAATTCCGCCGCCTTGTAGCCGCTGCGGACCGCGCCTTCCATGGTGGCCGGCCAGCCTGAATTCGTCCAATCGCCCGCCAACCATAGGTTTTCCAGGCGGGTTTTCGGTTCCGGACGGTGCACGTGAAGGCCCGGAACGCCGGAAAACGTCGCACGGGCTTCCTTCACCACGTGGGCCTTTAAGACCTTCGCTTCGCTGGCGGCCGGGAGAAATTCGCGAAGTTCCTTCAGCGCCAGGTCGATCACCTGCTGGCGCGGCATCTCCAACAGGTTGCGGGAGGCGCTGACGACCAGTTGCAGATAGCGGCCCTCCTCCTTGTTGAAGAACCACTGGATGTTACGTTCGAGGAGGGTGGCGTTGGCGAGGTCGGTGACCGGCCGATCGAACCAAAGATGCACGCTGGTGATGGAGGAGTGGGAGAAGGCGGAGGTATCGACGCCGGCTTCCGGGATCAGCGCGCCAATGCGTTCGAAAGGAACGGCGGAGAGGTACTGGCGAGCCGTGTAGGTTTCGCCGCCGCTGACGATGCTGGTAATTCGGCCGCCTTCGACGTTCACTTTTTCGACGGCGGCGCGCAGGCGCAGCCTGACGTTGGGCATCCGGCCCCAGGCATGGGAGCCATAGAGATCGCCGAGCGGGACGTTGGGCACGCCCATCTCATAGGAATCATTCGTCGCCAGGAAGCCGAGGCGGACAACCTGGAAGCCGTGGCTGGCGGCCATGCGGTCTAGCTCCTCGTTGATGGCGCTGACCAGCACCTGGCGCCAGAAGCGCTCGATGGCGTTGGGCGTTTGTCCCTTTTCGCGGAGCCAGTCGAGCATGGAGATGTCTTCCAGATCCGTGCGGCGGCTGTGTTCCCACATGATGGCCAGGAACGCACGGGCGATGGCGATTTTGTCGCCTAAGGAGAGGAACGGCAAGCGAAGGAAGGATTCGGTGAAGTGGAGCGGGGCGGGCAGGAGGCCTCGTTTGAAGATCGAGATGCGGCCGCCGGGCTCCATGAAGGGGATTTCGGAGAAGAAATGGACTTTGTCCTCGACGGCGAGGCGACGGTAGAAATCGAGCAGGTTGACGCAGCAGCGCAGGAGGATGTGCTGGCAATTATCGATGACTTCGGAATCGGGGAGGGAGTACGACGTAGCGCGCCCGCCCAGGAACGGACGGGTTTCAAAAAGCTCCACGGTGGCGCCAGTGCTGCCCAAAGCCGCAGCGGCGGAGAGGCCAGCAAGGCCCCCGCCGATGACAATCACGTCCGTCATGCCGCAGCGGCAGGTAACCGGGACCGCTTCCCGCCGCCACCGCCCGATTCGCCAATGGCCAAGGCGATGAGGGCGCAAATGATCAGAAAGGCGACGTAGGTGATATCCGAAAGGTCCATGAGAAAGGGTCTATCCTCTACAAGCCAGTATGGGACTTGGGGACCAATCAGGCAACGCTCAATGGTTCCAGTACCCCTGCAACCATCCTACAATGCCGCCGAAGAAACCCCCAACTATCGGGAACGCCGCTAAGGCTATGAGCAGACGGGTTTTCCAGCCCCAATCGGCGGTCCGGAAGATGACCCAAGCCTGCACTAAAAACACTGGTACCATGCTGACCACAAAACCAACGCCACCGTGCGTGCACCACGGGCAATGGCGTCCGCCGTGGTTGTTGATGTTGCAATGGGTGGCCGCCAGGCCGAACATGCCCTGGCAGCCGCATTGGAAAAGCGTGGCGCAGAAGTTGATGGCGAAGATCGCCGTGAAGACGAAAACGCCGAGGTAGAGGGCCGCCTTTAGCGGCTTACGCAACGGTTGGCCTTGGCCCGGCCGTGGAGCCGGATGATGTTCTCGATGAGATGCAGCCCGCAGTTGCCCTCGAGCGTCAACAGCGATTCCGGGTGGAACTGGACGGCTTCAATCGGCAGGTCCCGATGGCGGACGCCCATGATGATGCCGTCTTCGGATTCGGCAGTCACTTCCAGCACGTCCGGGAGCTTTTCCGGGATGGCGTAGAGCGAGTGATAGCGGCCGACGCGGATGGTCTCCGGTAGCCCGGCGAAGGCACCTTTATTGAAATGGCGGACCTTGGACGGCTTGCCGTGCATGGGGTAGTCCAACACACCCAACACGCCACCGAAGGCCTCCACGATGCCCTGCAGGCCCAGGCAAACGCCAAACACCGGGTACCCGGCGCGGGCGGCGAACTGGACCAGTTTCGGTACGCCGAAATCGGACGGGCGCCCCGGGCCGGGGCTGACCAGGATCAGATCCGGATTGATTTCGTCGATCATCGCCTCCGGGATGCCGGAGCGATAGGTGACGACTTCGGCGCCGGTCTGGCGGGCGTAGTTGGCCAGGGTTTGGATGAAGCAATCGTCGTTGTCGACGAGCAGCATCTTGATCCCCTCGCCGACGGGGGCGGGTTTCTCTTCAACGGCCTTTTTGCCGCGGCCTTCCAGGGCGCGGAAGAACCCGGTGGCCTTGATGCGGGTCTCGGCTTCTTCGGCGGCCGGATCGGAATCGTAGAGCAGTGTGGCGCCGGCCGGATAGGTGGCGATGCCGTCCTTCAGATGCACGGTCCGGATGGTGATGCCGGTGTTGATATCGCCATTGAGGGACAGCATCCCAACGGCGCCGCCGTACCAACCGCGGGCGTCCTTCTCCAGGTTTTCGATGGCTTGGGAGGCGGCCTTCTTCGGCGCGCCGATGAGCGTGACGGCCCACATGTGGGACAGGAAGGCATCGATGGCGTCGAAGCCAGGCATGAGCACGCCTTCCACGTGATCGACGGTGTGGAAGAGGCCGACGTAGCTTTCGATGAGACGGCGGCCGATGATTTTGACCGAGCCGGGCACGCAGACGCGCGACTTGTCGTTGCGGTCGACGTCGGTACACATGGTGAGTTCCGACTCTTCCTTGGCCGACATCAGCAGCTGCTTGATGTTTTCGGCATCAACCATCGGGTCGCCGGTGCGACGGGCGGTGCCGCTGATCGGGCAGGTTTCCACCCGCGGTCCTTCCACGCGGACGAACATCTCCGGCGAGGCGCCGATTAGCTGTTCTTCGCCCAGTTGGAGGATGAACTCGTACGGCGAGGGGCTGGCCTGCTGGATGGTGTTGAAGAGCTTGGAGGGGCTACCGGAGTAGGTGGTCTTGAACGACTGGCGAAGGACGACTTCGTAGAAATCGCCTTGTTTCATGCCCTTTCGCACGGTTTCCACGTTGGCCATGTACTCTTCGCGCGTGTGATCGCTGGTAATGGGAGTTGGCTTGCGCTTGGTCTGCTTGGGGACGGCGGCGCCTTCGCGCGGGAGGCCAGCGGTGGTCAGTTCGCCGAGGGTGAAATCGTATTGGAACCGCTCGATCTGTTCCTTCTTGCGATCCATGTAGTAGATGTCGTCGCAGAAGAAGAGGTGGAGGTCTTTGCGGTCGCCGCGCGGGAGGCGGAGCTGAATGGGGTCGAACTGGAAGAGCAGGTCGTAACCGAAGGCGCCAACGAGGGAGAGGCGCGAATCATCTGGGTGGCGGAACTCTTCGACGAGCGCGCGCAGAACGCTGAAGACCGAGGGCTGCTTGGAGCGTTCTTCTTCGGCGAAGAACGCGGGGAGCGGCTTGAGCGTGGCGCGGATGGCGCCGTTGTCAGCGATTTGGCAGTCTTCCCAGAAGGGCTGTGCGCCGATGGCGCGGCCGATCATGCGGCAGAGCACTTCGCCGCGGGCGTTGAGCGGGTTGAAATCGACCTTGCGTCCGGAGGAGACGATTTCAACAGGCGGGGTGATGGCTGCGATGTCCCAGCGCGAATACCGCCCGGGATACTCGTATCCCGAGGAGAGGTAGAAGCCGCGGAAGCGGTCGAGCTTTTGGAGTAAAGGCTGCAAGCCGCGCCGGTACGGGGCTTTGCTCAATGTCCTGCTGACCGCGATCCCGCTTTTTGTCTCGTAGCGGAGTGTTCGCATGGTACTTCCTACTAGGGTAGCAAGAGGCGAGGGATTCATTAGAACGCGGGGCCACTTGTGGTAGGCTCGGCTGGCAGGATTTACAGTGGCATGGACCGCAGAACTTTTCTGAAAACAACCGGCGGAATGGCCTCCGCGCTGGCGCAGGGAGCGCAAAAAAGCCCCGCGAAACGGCCGAACATTCTGTTCATCCTGGCTGACGATGTGGGCTATGGCGACGTGCGGTGTTTCCACGCGGCGTCCAAGATTCCCACCCCGAATATCGACCGCATGGCGCGGGAAGGGATCCGGTTCACGGATGCGCATTCGCCGTCGGGCGTGTGCAGCCCGACGCGATATGGCGTGTTGACGGGGCGCTATGCCTGGCGCGGGTGGTTGAAGCGCGGGGTGCTGCTGGCGTACTCGCCGGCGATGATCGAAGGGGGGCGGTTGACGGTGGCCGGGTTGTTGCAGCAACAGGGGTATCGCACCGCCGCAGTGGGGAAGTGGCATGTCGGGATGACGTTCACGAAGGCGAATGGCGAGATCGTCACGCAAAAGGACGGGTACATTCGCGACGCCAGCCAGATCGATTTTTCCAAGCCGATCACGGGCGGGCCTGTCGATTGCGGATTTGATTATTTTTTTGGCAACGCGGCGTGCCCAACGACGGACTACCTGTATTCGTACATCGAGAATCGCGCCACCGTGGGGCTGCCGACCATTGCCGAGCCGGGCGGCAACTACGAAAAAGATCAACCGATGACCGAGTACCGGGCGGGCATGCGGTCCCCTGGATTTGATCTGACGACGGTGGACGTGACGTTGAAGGACGTGTCGGTGCGGTTCATGGAGGGGCACGCAAAGGCGCGTCCCGAGCAGCCGTTTTTTCTTTATCACGCGATGAGCGCGGCGCACATGCCGATTCTGCCCGCAAAAGAGTTCCGGGGAAAGAGCGGCGTGGGGCTGTATGGCGACTTCGTGATGGAGGCCGACTGGGTTGTGGGCGAGTTGATTAAGACTGTCGACCGATTGGGGCTCGGCGAGAATACGATCATCATTTTCACGAGCGACAACGGGCCGGAGGTGTGTGTGCGCGAAGTACGGCAGGCGTTCGGGCACAATGCGTCGGGGACCTTGCGCGGCCTGAAACGGGACAACTGGGAGGGTGGCCACCGGGTGCCATTCGTGGCGCGGTGGACGGGGCGGATTCCGAAGGGCGCAACCAGTACGGAAACGCTGTGCCTCACCGATTTGATGGCGACAGCGGCAGCGGCAAGCGGGGCCACGCTGCCCGACAATGCCGGCGAGGATAGCTACAACATGCTGCCCGCGCTGCTGGGGAAGAAGGGGAAGCGACCGATTCGAGAAGCGACGGTGCACCATTCCTTCGATGGCTCGTTCGCCATCCGGCAGGGGGATTGGAAACTGATGCTGCATCAGGGCGCGGGCGACAATAACTACGTGAAGATCGCGCCGGAGCCGCCGGTATCGGAACCCGAAGCCGCGGGGCAGCTGTATAACTTACGGACGGATCCCCAGGAACGGGTGAACTTGTACCGGCGGCGGCCCGAGATCGTGGCGCGGCTAACAGCGTTGCTGAAGCAGTACCAGGATGAGGGCCGCAGCCGGCCGAAGGGTTAGCCCGGATTTCTCACAAACCAGCAATCAGTGGTAGGAACTGCCGGTAGATCGAGTCAGCCGAAACTGAATTTCCGTTTTTCTAAAAAACGACTCTCGATTTGGCGAAG
>JBIKOG010000136.1:0-20485 GCA_044358225.1 Bryobacteraceae bacterium
CAACCCACAGGACGCCGTCCTAATCGGAATCAACGACGACGAATCCGCCGAAAAAGCCACCCAATACATGCAGGAAAAAGGCTACACCTGGCCCATGCTCCACGACGGCAAGCTCGGCGCCCTCCGCAAAAAGTTCCGCGTCGATTCCATCCCCACACTGATCGTCATCGATAAGTCCGGCAAAATCATCGCTTACGAAGTCGGCCACTCCGCCGGCGCCGAACAGGCCATCCGCGCCGCCATCAACCAAGCAATCCACGCAGCCGCTCCAAGTGCTCCCGCAACACCCCAATAGACCGCTCCGCATTCTCCTCCGTCAACACATCCCAACCCAAATACGCCCCCCACAACGCCTCATACCGCAACTGCCCCAACGTCGACCCAAAATCAATCTCCAAATCCATCCCCTTACAAAGCTTCTTCAACAACGGCGCCTTCGCCGGAACCATCGCCTCAATATCCGGAATCAGCTCCACACTCGCCGCCCGCCCAGTCGACCCCTGAAACATCCCCCAAGACTGCGGATCCCGCCGCATCATCGCAATCAGCTTCACGCTCGTATACCGGTACCCGCCCGCATACCGCGGCGTCTGCCGCGCCGCATGAAACGCCGCCACCGCCGCGTTCTCCACCGCATACATCCCCATCCGCCCCGCCCCGTCCAAATCCTCAAAATAATCGATCAACGCCTCCGCTCCCAGCTCTGCCCGCAGAATCGCAATGGTCATTTCCAATCCATCGTCACACAACCTTAGCTGTCCAGTTATCGAACGTTAACCCACCCCGCCTACCCTGAAAAGTGATGCGCATCCTAACCCTCCTGGCCCTCGCCCCCCTCGCCCTCTTCGCCCAAAGTACCGAACTCACCGGCCGCGTCACAGACCCCTCCGGCCAGCTCGTCCCCGGCGCCTCCATCCGCCTCACCCAGCAGTCCACCCTCCTCGCCCTTGAAACCAAAAGCAACGATTCCGGCTACTACTTCTTCCCCCGCGTCCAGCCCGGCCTCTACCGCATCTCCGTCGCCAGCCAGGGCTTCAAAACCGTCGAACGCACCGGCATCACCATCGCCTCCGCCGACCGCCGCCGCGTCGATTTCCAACTCGAACTCGGCTCCGTCACCGACACCGTCAACGTCACCGCCGACGCCTCCCAACTCCAACTCGATTCCGCCGAAGTCTCCACCACCGTCTCCTCCCGCGAATACGCCAAACTGCCGCAAATCCAGTACAACCGCATGCGCAGTCCCGCCAACTTCATCTATTTGAGCCCCGGCGTCCACGGAAACGTCGGCGCCAATGGCCGCGAAACCGTTGCCGCCAGCAACAACATCCGCATCAACGGCAGCCGCTCCACCTCCAACGAACTCTACATGGACGGCATCCCCGGCCGCACCAACTTCAACGAAACCGCCCCGCCCGTCGACGCCATCAACGAATTCAAACTCCAGGCCAATCAGCTCTCCGCCGAATACGGCAACACCGGCTCCGCCGTCGTCACCTTCTCCATCAAGTCCGGCACCAACAACTTCCACGGTCTGCTCTTTAACATCTTCCGCAACGAAAAACTCGACGCCCGCAGCTTCCTCTCCCCCACCCGCTCCACCCTCCGCCAAAACGAGTTCGGCGGCACCTTCGGCGGCCCCGTCCTCATCCCCAAAATCTACAACGGCAAAAACCGAACCTTCTTCTTCTTCTCCTACACCGGCTCCCGCAAACGCGGCCTCGATCAAACCCAGCGCCTCCGCGTTCCCACCGCCGCCGAACGCCAGGGCGACTACTCCGCCAATCCCCGCGTCGTCTACGACCCCGCCACCACCCTCTCCACCGGCGCCACCTTCACCCGCCAGCCCTTCCCCGGCAACCGTATCCCCACCGCCCGTTTCGACAGCGTCGCGTCCAAAATCACCGCCCTCCTCCCCGCCGCCAATCTCACCGGCGCCGGCCTGTTCAACTACCAGGACTTCATCGGCGAACGCCTCCTCGATCCCGATGTCTACCTCGGCCGCTTTGACCACTCCTTCTCCACCGCCCACCGCGTCTTCGGCACCTACAACTTCACCTTCATCCCCCGCCAGAACCAAACCGCCGCCATGGCCGACCCCTGGAACGATCGCACCCTCCAAAACATCACCTCCCACATGGTCCGCGTCAACCATGATTGGATCGTCTCCCCCAATCTCCTCAACTCCGCGACCTATGGCTTCAACCGCTTCCGCAACCCCTTCCAGGGCTTCCATGGCAACCAGGGCTACGCCGCCAAATTCGGCCTGAAAAACATCGTCGGCGACGCCTTCCCCACCTTCACCTTCGGCGATAGCTACTCCCCCCTCGGTCGCAATTCGCTCTCCGATTCCACCGAATCCTCCATCGTCGCCAAGAACATCCTCAGCTGGACCCGCAGCAAGCAACTCCTCAAATTCGGCGTCGAGTTCCGCCAGTTCCGCGGCTGGTCTGTCGATCAATCCACCTCCGCCGGCAACTACACGTTCAGCAACCAGGGCACCGCCCTTCCCACCAGCCTCAATAACACCGGCGACTCCTTCGCCAGCTTCCTCCTCGGCCAAACCGGCACCGCCAGCCTCAGCCTCCCCTTCGAATCCGCCAACCGCAAGCCCTACTGGGGCTTCTTCCTCCAGGACGACTACCGCATCACCTCCCGCCTCACCCTCAACCTCGGCCTGCGATATGAGTTCATGGGCGCCCCCGTCGAAACCAAGGATCAGTACAGCCTCGTCGATCTCTCCGTTGCCAACCCCACCGCCGGCAACCGCCCCGGCGCCTCCATCTTCGCCACCTCCTCCCGCCGCCGTCTCTATAGCGCGGACTATTCCGCCATCGGCCCCCGTTTCGGCTTCGCCTACAGCTTCGGTCGCAAAATGGTCGCTCGCGGTGGCTATGGTCTCTTCTACGGCGATAACGATCTCAACCCCGTCACCACCGGTTTCCGCACCGTCGCCGGGTTCCAAACTTTGGACCAGGGCGTTACGCCCCCGTTCCTCCTGCAAAATGGTTTCCCCGGAACGTTCTCCGCCACTCCCGCCCTCGGCCCGGCCATCCTGAACGGCCAGAATGTCACCGCGCTCAGCTCCTCCGCCACCCGCAATCCCCGCACCCAGAACTGGAGCATGAGCCTCCAGCGCGAACTCACCGCCAACTGGACCGCCGAACTCAGCTACGTTGCCAATAAAGCCACCCGCCTCGCCTCCGCCGCCATGATCAACGACAACCAGGTCGACCCGCGCTATCTCTCCTTGGGCTCCGTGCTGACTCAGCAGGTCACCTCCGCCGCCGCCGTCGCCGCCGGCGTCACCCGCCCCTGGCCCACCTTCACCGGTACCGTCGCCCAGGCCCTCCGCCCCTACCCGCAGTACCTCACCGTCACCGAACAGTCCGCCAAGGCCGGCGCGTCATTCTTCCAAAGCTTCGTCGCCCGCATCCGCAAACGCTACTCCTCCGGCGTCACCCTCGATACCCACTACACGTACTCCAAACTCCTCGGCACCTCCGACACCACGCAGGATCACTTCAAACGCGGCGCCGAATGGACGTATCTCAACTACGACATCCCCCATTCGCTCGTCCTCCAGTACACCTACGAAATCCCGGGCACCACCCGCCTCCGCGCCCTCACCGGCGGCTGGAACATCAACGGCATCCATCGCTATCAGTCCGGTACGCCGCTCTTCGTAACGGTCAATAACACCCTGCCCCTCTTCAATCGCACCCTCCGGCCCGACGCCGTCTCCGGCGCCAGCCGCACCAACGAAATCGGACTCGGCGACTTCCAGGCCAACTCCAATCGCCGCATCAACTCCGCCGCCTTCCGCTCCCCGGCCCCTTTTACCTTCGGCAATGCCGCCGCTTCCTACGGCGATCTCCGCAACTTCCGCGTCTTCACAGAGGACTTCTCCATCGTCAAGAACACCCGCCTCGCCGAACGCGCCAATCTCGAATTCACCGCCGCCTTCATCAACGCCTTCAACCGCCACCGCTTCACGGATTTTGTGGCCAATCTCAACAACCCCACCTTCGGCCAGGCCACCGGCTCCAGCCTCGGCCGCATCATCACCCTCGGTCTGAAGTTGAAATTCTAACGGAGCTCACCGCACCGCAAGAGAGCACCGGCTTCGCGTCCACCCCGCGCGCCGGTGCTGCCCAGCGACCATCGCAAACAGCGAGTGCTCACCGCACCCCAATCGTCGCCCCCGTCTGGCTCGCCTCCCCACCAACCTTAATCACAATCGGCGCATTCCCCACGGTCGAATCCGCCGGCACGCGAACATTGATCTGCATCACCCCCGCCACCAAATCCGGCGCCGCCCCAAAATACAAAACCTCCGCCGTCTTCCCGCCAATCTCCACCGTCACCGGCAGCACCGGCTTCGGGTACACCCCGCTCGCCGGTTTGCCATCCGTGCCCCCGGGCGCAGTCTGCCCCTCGCCCGTAGCAAACAGCATCACAATCGACCCCCGCGCCGCCGCCCGCCCCCCGCTGTTAATCGAGTAGTCCTCGTTCAACGCCGCCACCTGGTTCCGCCCGCTCTGGTCCACCGTAAACAGCCCCGGCACCGCAGCCACCACCGGCACCGTCACAAAATTCCCCTTCACGCCGCGGTACTCCACCTGCACCTGCGTCGAGACTTTCCCCGAAACCGCGTAAGGCACAATACAACTCAACTGCCCCGTAATGCTATAAATCATCGGCGCCGCCACGCCGTCAAAATAGATCCGCGTCTCCCCCGCCATCCCCGTAACCAGCCCGCCCGCCACCGTCAAACCCGCCAGCGACGCCGGCCCAAAATCGGTACCATAGACCACTAAAATCTCGCCCGGCGAGACCTTCCCCGAAACATAATTCGCCGCGTTGCCCAACCCCTCCACCGTAATCTGCGGCGGCGCCGTCAGCACCAGCGACACGCCGTCCATAAACACAATCGTGTCCTCGTGCGGCGCCGTCTGCTTCCGCGAAATCAGTTCCACAACAACCCGCCGCGTCCCCGCCGGCACCGTCGCCACTGGCCCGCCCACGCCCGTCTCCGTCAACCCCAGCTTCTGAAACTGGTTACCCCGGAACACCGGCGTTTCCACACTGTCAATCACCCCCGCCGTCGGCTTCCCGTCCACAAACCGCAATCGCAACTTCACCTCGTCCGGTTGGCCCGGCCACACCCCCAGCCACGCGTTCAACCGGTAGCGCATCTGCCCGGAATCGATCACGTTCAAATACGGCGCCCGAGCAATGTCCACGCTCTGCCAGTAGCGAACCTCCGTGCCCGCGTCCCCCGCGAACTGCAGCTGGAAGTAGTTCTTCCCCCGCTCCGCCGGCCCCGGCGACAGCACGCTGATGTCGTACTCGTTCAACTCCGTCGCATACTCCACCGGCGCCAGCCCATAGTAGGTGCCATTCCAGCCTGAAACCGGCGCGTCGTTCTCCGCTTCCGCGCCGTCGTTAATCACCAGATTCGCCCCCGTCACCGGCTCCCGCGTCAGCACCAGCGACAGGTTGTCCGCCGCCATGCCCGATCCCGTTCCATCGGCCACCGTGCCAAAGTCCAACGTCACCACCGCCTGCGTCACCCCCGGCGGCAGGAACCCGGACACCATCCGCGGCTGCAGTCCGCCCGCCATCGTGTACTCGGTCCCATCCGGTGGCCCCGGCGCCACGGCCGTAAACAGCACAGTACCCCGGTCGTCCTGAAACGCCGCCCGCAGCGAAATCTTCCCCGCGTCCTGGTTTCCATAATTCTTGCCCATGTAGGCGCCCAAATAGTACTTCGCCCCGGGCGCCATGCCGGTCAACGCAATGGTCTGCTCGGCATAAGAACGAGCCGTCCCCGGCCCCCCGGAAAAGTAGTTCCGTCCCCGCTCGCGCGGTCCCTCGTCGGTTACGCCAATCGAATCCGGCGAATACGAAACAACGGTAAACCCGCCATAGACTTTCCACGAGGCAATGCCCGCGCCAGCCTCCGCGTCGCCGTTCGCAATCAGATTGCGGTTATAAATCGCCGGTCCCTGAGACCAGGCAAGGGCAGCGGTGAGGCACAAGATCCTCGCGGCCACCCCGGGGAAGGTTCGGTGTTCCCACCGTTCCGGAAGTAGCATAAAGCACCCGATTTCGGCTCCAGTATACGCCCGAACTTTCAGGATGCATCCCTGCATCTACACTGTGAAAAGAAATATTGAAGCCGCTCCGGATCCGCCGCGCATCACAATGTCAAAGCCTGTGCGAAAAGAAATATGCAATGAGGTTGCCGACATCCTCGAATCCACCCGGACCGAGGCCGGTCTCGACTTCGTTTCTCTGGTCGAAAAATCGCCCGTTCTCCTCGTCTTCCTGCGTCACGCCGGCTGCACGTTCTGCCGCGAATCGCTGAGCGACATCGCCCGCAACCGCGCGGAGATTGAACGCACCGGCACCCGCATCGTTCTGGTTCACATGGGCGACCGCAAGGAAATGCGCCAGCTCATCGAACGCTACGGGCTCTCCTCCGTCGACCGCATCTGCGACCTCGACCGCCGCCTCTACGCCGCCTTCGGCCTGAAGAACGGCAGCCTCTGGCAAGTGTTTGGCCCCAAAGCCTGGTGGCGAGTCCTGGTCGCCGGCTTCCTCCGCGGCCACGGTGTCTGGTTCCCCACCGAGTCCATGCGCCAGATGCCCGGCGTGTTTTTCATCCAGCAAGGGGAGCTGACCAAGAGCTTCCGCCACCGCAGCATCGCCGACCGCCCGTCATATCCCTCCCTCGTCCACTCCGGCTCCAACCACTAAACTAAGGGGCGCTCTCCCCGCCCAGACCACCGAATGGGACCGTGCCTACGGCGCCCCCCGCTACGCCTCCGGCCCCGACGGTGCGGCCATCAATCCCACCGGCGACACCGTCTCCCTCCTCTCCGACCTCCTCCATCCAAAATCCAGCAAAGTCCAATATTACGAAGGCGTCGCCCTCACCCGCTTCAACGCCAACGGCGAGCCCGCCCCCGCGAAAACCATCACCCCGAAAGACGAATTGCTCCAAGCCTCCATCCCCGGACCCAACGGATCGTTCTACGTCGGCACCGATCAGGAGCCGCTCGTCATTCGCCACTTCGACGCCAACGGCGCCCTCTGCCCCACCGCCCAAACCCCCACAGGTCTCCAACTCCTCCGCCTGGGCCCCACCGGCGCCGTCACCCATCAAACCTCCATTGCCGCCAAGCAAGGCACCGCCACCCCGCTCACCGCCCCCGGCGGCCGGTTGTACTTCCTCCACGCTCTCCCCAACGGCTATCTCGCCATCAGCGAAAAGACCATCGCCAAACACACCTTCACCGGCAAACTCGAATGGGCCAACCCCATCCCCACGCCCCGCCAACCCGATGGAATTGCGGTCACCGGCAACACCGTCTACCTGCTCTACGGTCTTGCCGGTGATTCCGCCTTTCACGTCGTCAAACTAAGTATTCCGTAGCTCGCCTACTCCAACGGATTGCAAACCCCGGCCGGGACGTTGCCCGCCTCGGTCTTGCAGATATTGTTCACATTCCACGTATTCCCCGAGCCATCGGAGAGGTCGGTCAGGTCCGTGGTGTTGAAGCGCACCGTGTTCAACACCGCCTTGTTCTGCGACGACTTGTTGAACACCGTGATCCCATAGCCGTGATTGTTGCTGATGGAGTTGCTGACGATCCCGTTCCGCGACGACCCCTGCATCAGCGTCAACCCGGCGTCCAGCGATTTATCGGTGCCCACGGCGAAGATGGCGTTCCGCGAAATCTCGTTATTGCTCGCGCCGTACAGCAGCATGCCGAAGACCGCGCTGCTGGAGGCGATGTTGTGAATCTGGTTGCCGCTGATCCGCGCGCAGTCCTGGTTTTCCAAGTGAATCCCTTGCGCCTGATTGGAGATATCGTTCAACCGGATATCGGCCGTCAGCGGGCCGCTCTGCCCGGGCAGCACGATCGGGCACGGCACCCCGGCCACATAGATTCCCGTCGCCCACTTGCGCGAGTCGATCGTCAATGGGTTCGACGGGCCGCTGATCGTCACGCCCTTCACCAACGCCATGTTGGCGCCGAGCAGCAAGGCTCCAACCGAGAAGCCGTGGATCGCGCCCGGTCCCAATATCTGCACGCCCTTCTTCGACACGGCCTCAATACCGCGTGTGCCGGCGATGTCCTGGCAACTGCCCAGGTACCCGGCGCCCGTGCAATCGATCGTGAACCCGTTCAGGTTGATCGTCGTGTTATCGGCGCCCACGCGCAGCGCGGTCTGCGAATTGCAGTGCAGGTCTTCGGTCAGCGTAACCACGCCGCTGACCACCTGGCCGCACGTCAGCGCGAACATCGGGTGCGCGCAAAGCGCGGCGAAAACGAATATGTGTTTCATCAAAGTAAAGCTCCTTGTCCACACAGTGCGGAACAAGGAGCTCTACTTGATCATTCACTCCGCGCTGCGTGCCGGACGGAAGCCGATCATGCGCCACGCCTGCAACGACGGCCAGCCGCCACTGCGCGCGTAGCTCCGCAGGTCCTGCCCTTCAAAGAAGAACGAGCCGCCGCGCAACACGCGGTAGGCGCCCTTCTCCGGGCCCTTCGGATTCTTCTTCGGCGAGACTTCGTAGTAGCTCCG
Source organism: Bryobacteraceae bacterium (assembly GCA_044358225.1). Lineage (GTDB taxonomy): Bacteria > Acidobacteriota > Terriglobia > Bryobacterales > Bryobacteraceae. The sequence continues at coordinate 8,605 of JBIKOG010000136.1, forward strand.
GCTGTACCAGTCCGAGCACCACTCCATCACATTGCCGCCCATGTCCATGGCGCCATACGGCGACACGCCTTTGGGATAGCTGCCCACTTCCTTGCCGGTATCGAACTTCTGCGCGCCGGCGTAGTTGGCGTGGTCGTAGCTGATCGTGTTGCCCCAGGGGAAGCGGCGCTGGTCGGTGCCGCGGGCGGCCTTCTCCCATTCGGCTTCGGTGGGCAGGCGGTACTTCTTGCCGGTCTTGATGCTGAGCCAGTTGCAGTAAGCGGTGGCGGCGTCCCAGTTCACACCGAGCACCGGGAACTTGTCGCTGCCCGGCGTGGCGCCACCGTGGTTGACGGCCTGCGTCCAATAGGGGCTTTGGTCCTTCGGCACGACGCGGCCGTTCGGCCAGAGTTTCACATCGTCGTAGAGCGGATCATTCTGGAACTTCTTCCAGTCGGCGTTGGTCACTTCGAACTTGCCGATGTAGAACGTGTCGACGTGCACCTGATGAACGGGGCGCTCGCGCGGTTCACCGTCGCCGAAGTTGTCGCCCATTTTGAAGGCGCCAGCGGGGACGATCACGAAATCGCCGTAGCCTTCGTTGATCACTTTGGGCGCGTCGGCCGCGAAGAGCGTCGCGGTGGCGAATAAGAGAAGAGCGGCGCGCATTACTTTGCACCTCCGAAGAAGCCGCCGACTTTCAGGAAGTGTTTGAAGGCGTCCATCCAGGGCGAGAATTCGGGACTGGTCGTCGCGGCGCCGAAGCCGTGGCGGCCCTTCTGATACAGGTGAATCTCGACGACCGTGCCGGCGCGGTTCATGTCGAGGAACAGTTGCGCGCTGGCGTTGGCGGCGCCGGCGTCGTGCGCGGCGGCCAGCAGGAATGTTGGCGGGAACTCCTTCAGCTTTTCGCCCGGCGTGGGCCGGCCGGCGCTGTAGACCATCAGCAGGTAGTTGGGTTTGGAGTCGAGGCGATCGATGGGGTCGGCGGCGGTGGGGTCACCGGGGCCAGCGGCGGCGGCGACGGAGCGCGCCATCGACGAGCCGGCCGAGAAGCCGGCGAAGATGACTTTGTTCGGGTCAATCTTGAAGTCCTTGGCGCGGGCGCGGACCAGGCGCATGGCGCGGTTGCCATCGAGCACGCGGGCGGCCTCGCCGTAGCGCGGGTTGAGCCGGTAGGTGAGCACGAAGGCGGTGGTGCCCCAGTCGTTCATGCGTTCGGCCACTTCGATGCCTTCCAGGCCATACATCAACATGATGTTGGAGCCGCCGGGAGCGATGATGACGGCGGTGCCGTTGCTCTTGCCGGGCGGGGGTTCGAAGACGGTGAGGAACGGCGCGTCGAGCGGGCCATCGCCAGCGGCGAGTGGGACCTTCCCCGGTTCCCAGAGAGGGATGTTGTAGTTTTCGCCGGCGGCAAAGGCGGCGAGGCTCAATACAAAGGCCAGAAAGAATTTGGACATCGACGGTAAGTCTCTTATTCGGGCAGACCGCATGTCAAGCTGAACAGATGGGCTACGTCTTCCGGCACCGCCGTCGCGTGGAGTTTTCCGAAACCGATATGGTGGGCATCGTGCACTTCAGTAACTTCTTCCGTTACGCGGAGGCGGCGGAGACGGCGATGTATCGCGCGCTTGGCATTTCGGTGACGCAGGGCGACATCACGTTCCCGCGGGTGCACGCGGAGTTCGACTTCCGGAAGCCGCTCCGGTTCGAGGAGGAGTTCGACGTGGTGGTGGAGGTGGAGGAAGTGCGCTCGCGAAGCCTGGCCTACGCGTTCCGTGTGGAGAACCTGAGCGGGGAGGCGTGCGCGCGCGGCAAGCTGGTGGTGGCGTGTGTGCGGAAGGACTCGGCGACGGGCGCGCTGGCGAGCGTGGCGGTGCCGGAGCGGATGGCGGAACTGCTGCGTACCCCGGCGGCAATTTGATAGCGTGAGGAAAGTGGTTTCTAGAAAATTCCTCATCTTTGCGTGCGCCTCCGTTTTGGCGGCTTATGATTCGACCGACGTTCTCGCGTTCGTGAAGAAGAACTGCGTGGCGTGTCACAACCAGACCGTCGCTTCGGGCGATGTGAATCTGGCGATCTATGAGACCGCCTCCGGTTTTGATGAAGGGCGCGAGATCTGGGAAAAGGCCGTCACGAAGATGAAGTCGGGCGAGATGCCGCCGCCATCGATGAAGAAGCCAGCCGCGGCTGACGTCGCGGCGGTGACGCAGTTTTTGGAAAGCGAGTTCGCGCGGCAGGACCGGAACGCCAAGCCCGATCCGGGCCGGGTGACGGCGCGGCGGCTGAACAAGACCGAGTACAACAACACGGTTCGCGAGTTGCTGGGCGTGGACATTCGCCCGGCGGATAACTTCCCGAACGATGAGGCGGCGTATGGGTTTGACAACATCGGCGACGCGCTGTCGCTGTCGCCGGTGCTGCTGGAAAAGTATCTGTACGCGGCGGAGCGGGCGGTGCGGACGGCGGTGTTCGGGCCGGAGAAGTTGAAGCCGGCGGCGATCCACTATTCGGCCGCGGTGCGGGTGAATGACACCGTCGATAAGCCCTCGCTGCCGAAGGATCTGTTCCATTACGACGAGTCCGGATTCAGCACGAAGCATTCGTTCCACGTGATGCACCGGTTTCCGGTGGACGGGGAATACAACATTCGCGTCGTGTTGAACGGGCACCGGCCGAACGGCTCGGACCCGGTGACGCCGGCGTTCTGGCTGGACGGCAAGCTGATCAAGAGCTGGGAGGTGGACGCGACGGATCTGGAAGGGCAGATTGTCGAGGTCCGGTTGAACGTGACGGCGGGCGAGCATCTGCTGTCGACCACCTACTTGAAGAATTATCACGGGCTGCCGGCGAAGTATAACGGGCCGGCGCCGTCGACGCGGCCATCGGATCCGATGATCACGGTGAAGGGGAAGTTGACCGAGAAAGACATCGAGGTTCTGCGGAAGTACGGCACGAAGATCAAGACCGATCGGATTGAGACGCGCGTCGATAATCGCTTTGAGTCCGTCGACGTGGGCGGGCCGTTTACGCAGACCGAGGGGCCGTCGAAAGAGAGCACGGCGCGGGTATTTGTGTGCGCGCAGCAGACGGCGGCGTGCGCGGAGAAGATCATTGGCACGTTTACGCGGCGGGCGTTCCGGCGGGCTGTTCGCGCCGAGGAGACGGCGCCGTTTGTGAAGCTGTACGCGCTGGCGCGGCAGCAGGGCGATTCGTTCCAGGAAGGCATCGCGACGGCGCTGCAGGGCGTGCTGGTTTCGCCGCATTTCCTGTTCCGCGTGGAGCGCGAGCCGTCGAAACAGTTTGCGCGGATCAGTGAGTATGAGCTGGCGTCGCGGTTGTCGTATTTCCTTTGGAGCTCGATGCCGGACGAGGAGCTGTTGCGTGTGGCCGGGCAGGGGCGGTTACGGCAGCCGGCGGTGTTGCAGGCGCAGGTGAAGCGGATGTTGCGGGACGCGAAGTCGCGGGCGTTGGTGGAGAACTTTGCCGGGCAGTGGTTGCAGTTCCGGAACATCGACGTGATGAAACCAGATCCGGGGAAGTTCCCGGATTTCGATGACGCGTTGCGGTTTGCGATGAAGCGGGAGACGGAGCTTTTCTTTGAAGAGATGATCCGGCAGGACGGCAGCGTGCTGGATGTATTGGACGCGAAGTACACCTACATGAACGAGCGGCTGGCGCGGTTCTACGGCGTGCCGGGAATTACGGGGCCGGAGTTCAAGCGGGTGGATATGTCGGCCAATCCGCGCGGGGGCGGGGTTCTCGCGCATGGCAGCGTGCTGACCATTTCGTCGTATTCGACGCGGACGTCGCCGGTGTTGCGCGGGAAGTGGATTTTGGAGAACTTGCTGAACGCGCCGCCGCCTCCTCCGCCGCCGGCGGTGCCGTCGTTGGATGACAGCAAGGTGGGAAGTGAGGCGTCGTTGCGGCAGCAGATGGAAGTGCACCGGAAGAACCCGGCGTGCGCGACGTGCCATTCGAAGATGGACCCGTTGGGGTTTGGGTTGGAGAACTTTGACGCCGTTGGCGCGTGGCGGACGACGGACGGGAAGTTCCCGGTGGACGCGACGGGCGTGTTGCCGGACGGGAAGACGTTTACGGGGCCGGTGGAGTTGAAGAGCCGGCTGTTGACGAACCGGGACGCGTTTGTGAAGGGATTAACGGATAAACTGGTTACGTACGCTTTGGGCCGCGGCCTGGAGCGGGCGGACCGACCCGTGGTGGCCGCGATTGCCGGGAAGTTGCCCGCGAGTAACTATCGCTTCTCGGCGCTCGTATTAAATATTGTGGACAGCTTGCCGTTTCAACAGCGGCGGGCGGCTGGCGTGAACTTGAGTGGAGCGAAATCGGAATGAGCTTTGTAACCGGTAAACACATTGACCGCCGGATGTTGCTGCGGGGCGCGGGGGCGGTGATCGGGCTGCCGCTGCTGGAGGCGATGCGGCCGGCGATGGCGGCGGCGACCTCCAAGGCTGGAATGGCGGCGCGCCGGATTGGCGTTGTTTACGTTCCGAACGGCATTTGGATGAACGAATGGCTGCCGGCGAAGACGGGGCGGGATTTCGAGTTTACGCGGATTTTGAAGCCGTTGGAGAAGTTCCGGGAAGACCTGGTTGTCGTGAGCGGGCTGTCGAACATGGCGGCGGCGAATGCACGGGGCGGGGCGCACGCGAAGGCGTCGGGAAGTTTCCTGTCGTCGGCGATGCCGAAGTATACGGCGGGGGCCGATGTCCGGGCGGGCGTGACGTTTGACCAGGTGGCGGCGCAGCAGTTTGCGGCCGATACGCGGGTGCCGTCGTTGCAGTTGGGCTGTGAAGACGCGCGGATGGTGGGGAACTGCGATACCGGTTCCAGCTGCGCGTATACGAATACGTTGTCGTGGAAGAACGCCGAGACGCCGATGGCGGTGGAGGTGAATCCGCGGTCGTTGTTTGAGCGGATGTTTGGGACGGTTGACCCGAGCCTGGACGCGGCGACGCGGGCGCGGCGGGCGTTGTATAAGAAGAGCATTTTGGACGCGACGCGGGAGACGACGGCTTCGTTGGTGGGGACGTTGGGCGCGCAGGACAAGCGGAAGATGGACGAGTATTTGACGTCCATTCGCGAGGTGGAGGCGCGGATTAAGAAGGCCGAAAGTGACCCGGAGATTCCGACGGGCGAGAAGCCGTCGGGGATTCCGTTTGCCTATACCGAGTACGTGAAGTTGATGTTTGATTTGCAGGTGGTGGCGTTCCAGTCCGATATTTCGCGGGTTTCGACGATGATGTTGGGGCGCGAGGGGAGTGTTCGGACGTATCCCGAGATTGGCGTGCCGGATCCGCATCACCCGTTGACGCACCATCGCGGGCATCCGGATTTCATTGAGAAGGTGATCAAGATTAATACCTTCCATGTGCAGTTGTTCTCGTATTTCGTGGAGCGGTTGAAGGCGACGGCGGACGGGGACGGGACGTTGCTCGATCATTCGACGATTCTGTACGGGGCGGCGTTGAGCGATGGGAATCAGCACTCCAATCACAACTTGCCGTTGGTGGTGGCGGGGCATGCGGGCGGGCAGAAGGGCGGGTTCCATATGGCCGCGCCGAAGGAGACGCCGGCGGCGAATCTGTTTGTGGACATGATGGACCGGGCTGGGGTGAAGGTGGAGAAGTTTGGGGATAGTACGGGGCGGTTGGTGTTGACGGCGTAATTTTGGACACACTTCGGGTGTGTCGTTCCCTTTTTTGGGTTACATCACCGGCCGTATTTCGGTTTCCGGCGGGCTGTTGACGATGGTTGGGGCCGGGGAGGGAGCCGGGATTTCGGCGGTTTCGGACTCCGTTGGCGGCGGCGTTTCGGGTTCTTCGTTTGTTTTCAATGACTCTTGGGAGGGTCCTTGATTGGCGGCGAATTTCTTTAGGCGCATGATGTCGCGTTCCAATCGGGATATGGTCGATTGGTGGCGGTTAATGCGCACTTCCAGCCGGTAGACCAGGGAGCCGGGTTTGCAGGCTTCGAGTTCGGCCTGGAGGACTCCGCCGGTGTTGGCGTGGAGTTCGGCTAGTTCGGATCTTCTTACTAGCATTAGGCGCGCCAGTTCCCAGTGGGCGAAGGTGAGTTCGTCGACACGGGTGGCGATGTATTCGTCTTCGGGTTGCCAGTATTTGTAGAAATTCTCTCGCAGCTTCAGGAAGCCTTCCTGGCTGACCGATTGTTTTAGCGTCTCTTCGTTGGCGTAGAGACCGTGGGTGAATGTCGCGGTTCTGGCTTTGAGGAGGCCTTCGGGCGTTTTCGGGCCCTGGCTTTTGGCGCCGTTGATCCGGGCGGATTCGGCGCGCTTCGTGGAATGGTTTTGGAGTGCCATAGTTTTAGGCTACGGGGTGGTTGGCTAGTAACCGGCGGCTTGGATTTTTGTGATTTGGCTGTAGGTGGTTGGGGTTATTGGGGTTGTTGGTTTGGAAATATTCTCATTTTCCTTGTGACTGAGTTTTCCACAGGGGTGCGTTTTGCCTCCTGCGGGGAGTGTCGCGTCTTTGGGGACACCGCTGTGGTTGGGTTACGGGCCGACATTTGTTGGGGGTTTTTCCCGCAGTGTCCCCGGTGGGTGGTGGGTTGGGTGGGGTGGGTGGGGTTGGGGGTAAGGAAAATGGGGTAGGAGAAAATCGGTAATTGCGGTGGCTGTCCCTAATTTTGATTTCGGGCTAGAGGGAGGAGCCGCCGTTGGGGAGGCGGATACGGAGGAAGTTGGTGCGCTTGTTCATGGGGAGGGCGAGTTGGCGGCGGATGAGATCCGTGAGTTCCTGCTCGCTGGCCTGACGCATGGCTTCAAGCGCCAGTTCCCGTTTGGTTGGCTGGCGGATTTTCTTGCTCTTCGAGGGTTCGTTGGAGGACATGAAGTACCGCGATGTCTTGAGGGCGATTGGCCTCCCTCTTACTCCTGATGATATCAGCCAAGGGAGCGACCAGAACGGTGCGGCCGCCAATCTCCACAGGGACTGCTTTGCTGCGCAGGCTGTTGAATGACTTGACGCCGTGAATCTGGCTGGTGAGGTCGATTTGGAGCTGATTGTCCTGCCGTAGAATCCGGTAGACGGAAGAGATTGCCGGGAATGGTTGCGATATTTGGCCCCCGAGGAGGTTTGCTACGTTACGCAATTTGGCTTCGTTGGACGAGGAGGCGCGATAGTAGAAATCGAAGTCGAGCGTGGTGACCGGGGCGCCGTGAAGGGCGGCGCCCGCGTTACCGATGAGGATGGCCACGAGCTTGGCGCTGGCGAAGGCGTCGGCGATTTCGACCAGGCGTGGCGCGGCATCCATCGGCGTTAGTCGAAGAAGCCGGAGTCTTCGGGGGAGAGGCGGGCTTTGGCGGCGTTCACGCGGAAGTTCACGCCGAGGCCGGGGGCGTCCCAGACGTCGATGAACCCCTTTTTCACGATCGGGTTGGGGAGGCCTTCGATGATGTCGTACCACCATTCTGGCTGGCCGTAGGGGTATTCAAACGCAATGAAGTTTTGGGGGAGGGCGGCGGCGAGGTGGACGTGGGCGGCGAGGCCGATCAGGCCGTCGAAGATGCCGTGGGGGGCGACGGCGATGCTGTGGAGATCGGCGTATTCGGCGATCCACTTGAACTCGCCGATGCCACCGACGTCTTCGGGGTCGGGGCCGAGGACGTCGACGGCTTGTTTTTCGATTAGATCCTTGAAGTTCTGGCGGTTGTAGATCTGCTCGCCGGTGTGGATGGTGGCACTGGTGGCCTGTTTGAGGTCGCGGTAGAGGTCGGCGTTGGGGTAGGGGGTGTAGTCGCCGGTGAGCAGGTCTTCGAGCCAGGTGAGGCGCATGGGTTCGCAGGCCCTGGCGAAGGTGATGGCGTCCTTGATCATGAAGCCGGGGCCGCAGTCGAGGGCGAGGCCGACCTGGTCGCCGAGCACCTTCTTCATCGCTTCGGTGCAGGCCAGGATGTGGTTCATGCCGCGTTCGGTGAGCACGCCTTTATTGGCGTGGGCGGTGCCGCCGCGGGGTTCGTCGTACCACATGTCGGGGATGGCCTTCATCATGTTGCCGTTGTGGAAGCCGACGGCCATTTTGATGAGGGTGTAGCCTTCCTTGGCTTCCTTCATCTGCTGGACGTTTTCGGCGTAATCGCGCGGCATTTGGCCTTTTAACGGGGGGCGGAAGCCGCCGTTGTAGACGCGGACGCGGTCGCGGATTTTGCCGCCGAGCATTTTGTAGACGGGCTGGCCGGCGACTTTGCCGGCGATGTCCCAGAGGGCGATTTCAATGGCGCTGACGGCGGCGCCCCAGGGCTTGAAGGCGCCCATGCGGCGGATTTGCATCATCACGTGTTCGACGTCCGTCGGGTCGTGGCCGATGAGGTACTTCTTGTAGAACATGACCATGGGCTTGAGGTATTCCTTGTAGGACTCAGCCTGGCCGAAGCCGGAGATGCCTTGGTCGGTGACGATGCGGATCACGGGGCTTTTGCCGATGATGGCGCATTTGAGATCGGTGATTTTGATTTTGGGGCGGGAGGCGGGGAGGGTTTGGGAGAGGAGGCGGGTGGCGGCTGCGGCGGGGAGGGCGCTGATGAGGCCTCTGCGTGTCCAGTTGTTCATGGGTGGGTCGATTCGGTCTCTATTCTATATTGCGTGTGTGTGGATTGGGACTGCTTTTGGCGTACTGCCGTCAACTGAATTGGGCATACTATGGCGGGCGCACGGTGTTGCGGAAACCAGTCGCCATGCCCGTCTTCAGTGCCGTACAGCTTCGCAGCGCTGCGAACTCCGCGATTGAACGCCTCCGCCGGCAGTGCGGAGCCGTCCGTTTGGGCAATTCGATGGGTACGGCCACGGGCCTCGTGCTAATTTACGGATGCCTGTGCCGTTGGTGAACACGCGCAACGAATTCCCGGCATGAATGGAGCAGTACGGCTCTTGGGACATCGCGCACCGCGCTGAGGTTCCAGGTGCAACTGGGCAGGGGCAGACACGCGACGAGTACCTCGACAACCTCCGGGAGGCAATTGCCCTCATTTTTGAACACCGCCGGGAACGGTCGTTGCGGTCGGTTCCTCCGGAGGCCAAGCACGAACTCGTTATCGTCGGAGGAAGCGCGACACCTTGCTGCGCCACCTTCGGCGGCACGGCTGCGTCATTCGGCGCGAGGGCAAAGCGCACTCCCTTTGGGAGAACAATCAGACGGGGCACGCAGAAGCGGTCCCTCGCCATGTTGAGATCGCGACTTTGCCGGCGACTCTCGATTCCTGATCCGCGGGGATAGGGAGGAGCCAAGATCCCTGCGGGCCGCTATCGCGCGGCGGGTGCTTTGTCCGCGTTGCTTGCTGTCCGCGTTCACCCGCCGCTCCCATATCGGGCCCGCGCGCGATCTTCCTGATCTGCCGGCGTTTCACGCAGGCCATGAAAGTGAACAGCATCACCGAGGTGATGTTCAGGAACAAGTTGTAAAGGATCGCGATGATTTCAGTAAACCCGACCGACTCCGGCCCCAGGAATTGTCGCGCTGTTTTCTCTCTTCCCAATGGTCCCCCAGTGGTCCTCTCCGTCAAGGGTCCGCTCCGCCGCGCCTGCTGGCGCGCTCTTGACGGCTCCGGCCACTTTGAAGCCTCGTCCAACGAAGCCTTGTCCAACAAGGGGAGAGCAGAGTGATCTGGCCAGGGCGCCAATGTGTTCCGGTCAGGGGCAGATAACGCGGCCCATAACCCGATATCCAATTGGTAAGCGGTTGGCCGCTGTGTTGCCGGGCAGCTGGACTGGGTCTTGACCGGTCATGGTCTTCCACGATCGGCGATTTTGCCAGGTTCATCCGCGCCGGCGAGACGGGACTCCCGCTTCTCTGACGTCGAGCCGCCCTGCAGGCGCCCGGCGGACATCGGCATGAAGCGCCGGTTGAAGCCTTGGGGAATCTGAGAGTTCGGGGCTATGGCAGAAAAAAGAATCCGATTGCCCTCATCGATCATCTCAACGCGGACATGAAAGCCGAAAGGGAAATTGTTCCACCGGGATTCTGTCCGAATTGCGATACGCCAGAGACGTTGGAGTTTTGCCCGAAGTGCGGCCAGAAGCGGCCACACCACCACGAATATGCGTTGGGTCATTTCTTCCACGAGCTTTTTCATGAGATTTTCCACGTGGATGGGAAGATCGTTCGGACGTTGCGAACGATGGTGGCGGAGCCGGGGCAGGTGACGTTGGACTATTGGGAGGGCCGGCGGGCGCGATACTTGACTCCAATCCGGATCTACCTTCTGGCGACGGCGGCGTTCTTCGCGCTGGTGAAGTTCACGGGGTCGCTCCAGGGCTCGGAGATCGCCGGGAGCATGCCGGCGATGGCCGGCTTAGCGAGCCGGTTTCCGGCCGAGTTGATCGAGGGGCGATTTCAACTTTTCTATAAGGTGTTCATGGTGTTCAGCGTGGCGGGGCTCGCTCTGCTGTTTCGCTGGCTGCTCGGCGGGCGGCCATATGGCGCCTATCTGATCGCAGCGGTGCATACGGTGTCGGTGCTGTTCGTATTGACGTTGATCGGGCAGAAGGTTGAGGAAAGCTTACATCGCATTGCAGGGCTGCCTACTGGCTGGCTGACTCTTGTACTGCTCGTTTTTGCGTATTGGCCCTATCTGGCGGTTTCGATGAAGCGTTGGACGGGACAAGGCTGGGGATGGGTTGCGGGCCGGTTGGCGTTGATAATCGGCGCGACGATAGCAACGGATGGGGTTGTCTACTTGGCTGCGATTGGGGCAACGTTGGCGAGTTTTCCCCGAGCGCTGCCATAAAACGCCCGATGGGAGATGTTCTTGGCTGAGTCGATTGTCCGATTTTGGAGGCTCTCTTGCTGTCGTTGATTCCGGGCCGTCGAACCGCCGTCTGGCGTATGCTCCGGCCGACGCTGGATGTTGGCAGGTTACACCCGGGATCAACGCCAAGGCGGTTTGCGACCGATTCTGATGGGACGGGAGATCCCGAACCGTGATCACGCATCGGCGCCGCGCGTCTGCCTGATCAACGAAACGTTCGCGAAGACGTTTTTCGCGGGCCGCAATCCGATCGGCCTGCACGTCACGCAGGTCTATGGCCCGCAGCGGAACACGTATGAGGTAGTTGGCGTGGTGGCGAGCTCCAAGAAGCGGAGCTTGCGCGAATTGGGACATCGTGACTTCGTGCCGGCGGCGCAACCGATCGACGTGCCGCGCTCGATTGTGTTTTCGGTACGCACGGCGGGCATCCGGCGCGCGATTGCCGACGAGGACCCGAACCTGCCGGTGACCGAAGCGAAGCCGATGCAGGAGCTGGTGGACGGCCGGACCCAGGTGGACCGGCTGCTGGCGCGGTTGTCGATGGCATTCGGTGCGGTGGCGCTGTTGCGGCTGGCGCCGGGGTTGCGTATGGGAGTTTGCGTTTGATCCAGAGCCGGCTGCTTGGACTGGAAGCTGCCGATCCGGTTGCGATTGGGCTGGGGGTTGCGGCGTTGGGCGTGGTGGCGCTGATTGCGGCGCGTGTGGATTCGATGGTGGCGATCCGGTATGAGTAGGGCTTTTTCGTGGGTTCCTGAGCGTTTGGCGCCGGCTGAGCGCGGGGTTGGATGTTTGGGGGTGGCGGCGTGGGAGAATCGAGGAGGATGGACGACGTTAAACTGATTACTCTCGACCCGGCGCATTTTCATGCGGCCCTTGTTCAGAAGGAAATGTATGCGGGCGTTTCGCCGCGCGTGGCGGTCTATGCGCCGTTGGGGTTGGACCTCACGGAACATTTGACTCGGGTAGCGCGGTTTAATATCCGCGCCACGGAGCCGACGGCTTGGGAATTGGACATTCATACGGGCGGGGATTGCCTCGGGCGGATGCTGGCGGAACAGACGCCGGGGAGCGTGGTCGTCCTTTCCGGACGGAATGACGCCAAGATTGAGCGCA
>JBIKOG010000410.1:0-4382 GCA_044358225.1 Bryobacteraceae bacterium
TGCGGGAGAGTTTGTCGGCCATCCAGCCGCCGACGGCCATGCCGATTAAGCCCGAGACTTGAGTGAAAATCGTCGCCGAGTAGCCGGCCGATTGGAGGTTGAATTGGAAGCGGTCGTAGAGGTAGAGCGGCATCCAGGTGGCGACCATCCAGTTGGCGAACGAGATGGCGGCGAAGATGAAGAATACGGGCAGAAAGCCTTTGGTTTGGAAGATGGCTTTGGTGGCTTTGGCGTAGTTGGGTGGGGCTGCTTCGACCTTGCCGGTGGCTTTGGGGAGGGTGACGAAGAGGACGGCGGAGTACGCCACGCCGATGGCGCCGAGGACGAAGAAGATGTTGCGCCAGCCGAGCATTTGGCCGGCCATGGCGCCGGGGCCGCCGCCCAAGAGGATGCCGAAATAGATGCCGCTTTGGTGGAGCGATACGGCCTTCGAGCGAATGGCTTCCGGGTAGGCGGCGGTGACCAAAGCGAGGGCGGCGGGGATGTAGAACGCCTCCGTGATGCCCATGGCGGCGCGGGTGGCGGCGAGGGAGGCGAAGCCCGTGGAGAGGCCTGTTAGCGCGGTTACGAGCGACCAGGCGCAGAGGCTGAGGAGGATGACTTTGCGGTGGCCGAAGCGTTGCGCGGTCCAGCCGGCGAAGAGGCTGCAGAAGGCGTAGACCCAGAGGAATGTCGCGCCGAGGAGGCCGAGTTGCGGATCGGTGAGTTGGAGATCCGTGCGGAGCAGCGGGAGGACGGAGAAGATGACCTGGCGGTCGAGATAGTTGAGCAGCGCGACGATGGCCAGGAGGAAGACGAGGAGCCAGGAGCGGGTCATAGCTCGTTGGCGGGGATGCGGAGGGAGACGATGTAGGGCTGTTCGTTGGGCGTCCAGTGGCCGTAGGTGGTGGTGACGAGGGTGCCGTCGGGGAGGCGTTCGAGACCGGGGTAGGCGCAGTCGGCGCCTTTGTGGTTTTTCATCAGATGGATTTTGCGTTCGCCGGAGCGGTTGGCGGTGATGTCTTCGTAGTGGCCGAGCCAGGCGACCCAATCGCCTTTGGTGGGGCTGTCTTTGCTGGTGTCGCGGAAGGTGATGAAGAGCTTTTTGTTCTTGGTGTAGATGGCGACGTGGCGGTCTCCGGTGAGGTCTTTTGTGGTTTCTCGCGGGGTGGACCAGGATTGGCCTTCGTCGTCGGAGAATGTCACGAAAGAGTTGAATTTGCGGCTGTTTTCGCGGAGAAGCATGGCGATTTGTTTGCCGTTGGGGGAGCGGAGGAGGCCGGGTTCGCAGAGGTGGGCTTCTGGGTGTTGGGCGATGGGTGTGGGCTGCTGCCAGGTTTGGCCGTTGTCGGTGGAGATGGTTTTGTAGACGATGAACGCGCGTTTTTCGGCCGGCGTTTTTCGGAAGAAGCGGCCGTCGTCGTGGAAGACGGCCATGTAGTTTCCGTTCTTCAGTTTGATGACGGACGACATGGCGACGATGCCGCCGAAGTCGCCGATGGGGGCCAGCGGGGACCAGGTGGCGCCGTTGTCATCGGAGATGGCCGAACGGATGGGGTAGAGGCCGGAGAAGAGGATCAGGCGATTGCCGTTTAACTGGTGAATGGTTGGGGTTTCGAGGGAGGTTTCCCAGTTTTGCGGGGTGGGGAGGCGCTCGGACCAGGTGAGGCCACCGTCGGTGGACTTTTTGAATTGAATGGGGCCTTTGCCGTGGCCTTTGGGGTAGACGCAGAGAATGGTTTTGCCGTCCTTGAGCAGGACTGTTGTGGGGTGGCCGAGGTACTGGCCGGGTTCACGGTCGACGATGATTTGGCGGGGGGCGGCGAGGGCGGCCAAGGGGGTGGCGAGGAAGGCGCGGCGGAGCATCTTGGTATTCTGCATGATATGTCACTTTCGATTACTGGCGGCGTGCTGCCCGCGTTGTTGACGCCGATGGATGCCGAGGGCGTTTTTGTGCCGTCGATGATGGAGAAGCTGTGCGGGTCGCTGTACGCGGCTGGCGTGGATGGGCTGTATGTTTGCGGCCAGACGGGGGAGGGGTTGCAGCAGCCGGTGGCGCAGCGGAAGCTGGTGGTGGAAAGTGCCGTGCGTTTGTCGCCGGCGGGGAAGAATGTGATGGCGCATATTGGCGCGGCGTCGACGGCGGACGCGGTGGAGTTGGCGCGCCATGCGGAAGCGGTTGGGGCGACGTCGATTTCGTCGTTGCCTCCGGGGGGCTCCTATTCGATTGACGAGGTGCATGGGTATTATTCCGCTATCGCGGGGGCGACTTCGCTGCCTTTGTTCATCTACTTCTTTCCGGGGTTTGCGGCGCGGCCGAACGGGTTTGACGACTTGATGCGGTTGTATGAGATCAAGGGCGTGGCGGGGCTGAAGTTTACGAGTACCGACCTGTTCACGATGTGGAAGTTGAAGCGGGCCGGGGCGACGATTTTCAACGGGTTTGACGAGATTTTTGTGGCGGGGCTGGCGATGGGGGCCGATGGGGGGATTGGCACTTTTTATAACGTCGTGCCGGAGTGGTTTGTGGGGATTCACCGGTTGGCCGGGGAAGGGAAATGGGACGAGGCGCGGGCGTTGCAGAGCAAGGTGAATGCGGTGATTGAGTTGGGTTTGCAGTATCCGGCGCATGCGGCGACGAAGGAGATGATGGCGTGGCAGGGCGTGCCGTGCGGGGATTGCCGGGCGCCGCGGGCGAATTTGACGGTCGAGCAGAAGGCGAGTTTGCGGGAGAAGATGGAGGCGTTGGGGGTGCCGCGGCGTTAGAGTGATGCGTTGATGTTATGATGCGGTGATGCGGACAACGCTGGACATTGATGACGCGGCGCTGAGTGTTCTGCGGGAGCTGGGCGCGCGGGAGAAGCGGAGCATTGGCAGCGTTGCGAGCGAACTGATCTTGAAGGCTGTTCGTTCGCGTCCCGTGGGCAAGACACGGGTGCGGAATGGAGTTCCGTTACTGAAGCGGAAGCCTGGCGTCGCGGTAACAAATGAGCTGATCGATCAGATCCGGGAGGGGGAAGGGGTTTGATACGGCTGCTGGACGTGAATGTCCTGCTGGCGTTGGTGGATCCGGCGAGTTTGCACCACGAACGGGCCCATAAATGGTTGGTGGCGAATCGGGCGGGCTTTCGATGGGCGACATGTGCCCTAACGGAGAATGGGTTTTGCCGTGTGTTGAGTTCGGCTGGGTACCCTGGGGCTGTGACACCGGGGCAGGCGGTGGAGGCGCTGCGGGGGTTGCGGAGTGGGCTGGCAGGACACTCGTTCTGGCGATGTGAGGTGAGTATTGCCGATGAGGGGAAGTTTGACTGGGAATTGGTGCAAGGATCGAAGCAACTGACGGATTTGTATCTGGTGGCGCTGGCGGTGAAGCACAAGGGGCGGCTGGTTTCGTTTGACCAGCGGATTCGATGGGACATCGTGGAGGGGGCGGCGGTTGGGGTTGTGGAGGTGTTGTAGTCTTCAGGTATGAAGTCTCTGTCGATGCTGTTGGCGGGAGTGCTGCCTTTGTTGGCTGTTACCGATCCGCCCTTGCTGCGCTATGTCACCTATGTCGGGTTCGGGAGCGGAACGGTTTCGACGGCGGTGGACAAAGTTGGATCTCAATATATTTCCGGACTCACTGAGGTGCCGTGGTCGCCTTGCGGGAACGAGCCGGTGCGGGAGTTGCGGCGAGGTATGGTGACGAAGCTGCGACCGGGCGGGGACGGGGTTGTGTGGACGAAGTGCCTAGCTGGCGTGACGGCTGGCGTGGCGGTGGATGGGAGCGGATTCGTGTATGTGTTGAGTAACTTCAGCGACGTGGCTACAGTTACTAAATTGGCGGCCGGTGATGCACGGGTAATTTATTCGCGGCAGATCGCGGGGGCGACGGCGACGGCCATTGCGGTGGACCGGGACGGGGCGGCGTATGTGACTGGCTCGGCGGTGGCGGGGCTGGCGACGACGGCGGGGGTATATCAAGGCGCGTTTGGCCCGTGTTTGAACAATGCGCCGAAGTGCACGGCGGGATTTGTGGCGAAGATTGGTGTGGGCGGGGCGGTGGAGTTGGCCACGTACACCGGAATTGTGGGGACGACCGCGGCGATTGGCGTTGATAGCCAGAAGTCGGTTTGGGTGGCGGGGACGACGAGTGCGGGGTTTGGCGGGATTGGTTGGACGCGGGGATTTGCAGTGAAGTTCGATTCGAGTCTGGGGAAGGTCCTGGTGGGGACGGGGGTGAAGGGTGGCAGGACGCACCAGGCAACCATTGGGTCCTGGATTAGCGATATGGCGCTGGATGGCAAAGATGCTGTCTACCTCACGGGTGGCGCGCCGCCGTTTGCGTTGAACGGGACACCGGGCGCGCTGCAGCCGGTTCCGCCGACCGGAAATATGTTTGGGCCGTTTGGGTTTGTGTGGAA
>JBIKOG010000172.1:0-16072 GCA_044358225.1 Bryobacteraceae bacterium
CTGGATTCGAATGGAAACACGGTTTATCAAACGTATTTGAAGACCGAAAGGGGGGCGGGGGCTGTGGCAGTGGACGGAGAAGGGAACGCCTACGTGGAGGCGCCACAGCAGCGGGGGGCGGCGGGTTGCAATCCGAGTTCAAGCGTCATGGTTCTCAGCGCGGACGGTTCGCGGATTGTGAATTCGATTCCGCTGCATGTCACAGTTCAAGTGATCACGTTGGATGGGAAAGGAGGGGTGTACGGCGTTGGCGAAGCGCCGATTTGGGAGGTGCCGGACGTATTCAGGACGACATCTGGGGCCTTTCTGCGGGAATGGCCGGGAGCGGGGAGCGTGGCGGCGGTGAAAGTGGATCTCTCGCAATCTGCTGGGCCGATGGTGCGGTGCGTGGTGAATGCGGGGTCGGGCGCGATGGGGTGGGGCACGCGCGGAGTCCCTGACGGGTCGGTCGCGCCGGGGGAAATTGTTACGATCTTCGGAACCGGACTGGGTGCGGGCGTGACCGTGGAATTCGACGGGCGGCCGGCGCCGGTGCTGTACGCCGACGGTGGACAGGTGAACGCGGTTGTGCCATTCGGCCTTGACGCGGCGAAAGGGGCCACTGTGCTATCGGTTCAAGGCGCCCCCGCGTTGCAATTGCCGCTGGCGCAGGCTGCGCCGGGATTGTTCACCTATGGGCCGGCGCGGGAGCGGGTGCTGAATGGGGACGGGACTGTGAACAGTCGGGAGAACCCGGCGGAGCGCGGGGGGGTGGTGGTGGTTTACCTGACGGGGGCAGGCGTTTACGACCAAAGCATTGCCGACGGAGCGATGGGGCCGATGGCGCCGCCGTACCCGGTGCCGGTGATTGGAGTGGCTGCGCGGGTCGGCGAGACGTTGGCGGAGGTGCTATTTGCGGGGCAGGCGCCGGGGATGGTGGCCGGGTTGGTGCAGGTGAATGTGCGGCTGCCCGATGTGGAGCCGGCAAAGGCACAGTCATTGACGATTCACCTGGGGAACTATCGGCAAACTACTTCGCTTGTGGTGAAGTGAGGAATTGTTGACGATACAGGCGCTGCTTCGTTAGGCTAGTAGAGAACTCGGTAGAGGAGCGAAGGTCACAAGTACATCAGCAGCGGTTTCCGTCGCACGGAAGGCTGGTGGAAAAGGGCAACTTCGCCGAAGTTTTTCCGCGGGGCGGCACGCGGAGAGGTTGGGGAGACCGGATAAGACCGGCTCACTGTCACTCGGACACTTGGCGAAATGCCAATGCATGGCCGGGTGGGGCGCTACGGAGAAGGCACGGGCTCTACCCGTATACTCTCCTGGCGTTTGGCTACCAGAGGATGGAGAGTATGGACGTATTCGCCCTCACAAAAACCCTCATCGACATTGAATCGATCACCGGTAATGAGAAAGCCGTTGGCGATTGGGTGTTCGACTATCTGCAGCCGCTGGTGACCGAGTACGGCGGCACGCTGGAGAAAATTGAAGTCGAGCCGGACCGGAACAACGTGCTTGCCATTTTTGGCGAGCCTGTTGTGACGCTGTCGACGCACCTGGACACGGTCCCTCCGTTCTTTGCTTCGCGCGAGGATGACGAGTTCATCTGGGGCCGCGGGGCTTGTGACGTGAAGGGCATTATTGCCTCGATGATTTGCGCGGCTCGTACGTTGCTGGCCGAGGGGCGGCGCGGGTTTGCGCTGTTGTTTGTTGTTGGTGAGGAGCGGAATTCGGCGGGCGCTTATTACATGGCCAAGGATTCGCGCGGGTCGAAGTATTTGATCAATGGCGAGCCGACGTCGTGCAAGCTGGCGTTGGGGTCGAAGGGCGCGTTGCGGTATGAGTTGATTGGCTCCGGGCGGATGGCGCATTCGGCGTATCCGGAGCTGGGCGAGTCGGCGATTGAGAAGTTGCTGGATGCTTTGGAACGGGTGCGGAAGATTGACTGGCCGGTGCATCCGATCCTGGGTCCGTCGACATTGAATATTGGCACGATCAAGGGCGGGCGGGCGCCGAATGTGGTTCCGGACGATGCGCGGGCGGAGTTGTTGATCCGCCTGGTGGACGATCCGGCGCCGGTGCGGGTTGCGGTGTTGGCGGCTTGCGAAGGGTTAGTCGAGGCCAAGGAACAGCTTTGTATTCCGGCGATTCTGATGGAATCGCGACCCGGGTTTGAGACCGATGTGATGAAGTACACGACGGACATTCCGGCGTTCGGCGGGGCGTGGGGAAAGCCGTTGTTATTGGGGCCGGGCACGATTCACGTGGCGCATACGAGCCAGGAGCGGGTCCCGAAATCTGAACTTTTGCAGGCCGTGGAGCTGTATGCGCAGCTGGTGCGGCAGTTACTTGAAGACGAAGGAAAGAGCGAAGCATGAAGATCCCAGTAGGCGTGCTTGGCGCCACCGGCATGGTGGGGCAGCACTTTGTGAAGTTTTTGCAGGGCCACCCGCAGTTCGAGTTGACGTGGGTGGGCGCGAGCGACCGCAGCTCGGGGAAGCTCTACAGCGAGGCCACGTCGTGGCGGCTGGATGGTGCGATGCCGGAATCGGTGGCCGGATTGACGGTTATGGATTGCAAGCCGGGCAACGCGCCGAAGCTGATGTTTTCGGCGACGGACTCGTCGGTGGCGACCGAGATTGAACAGGCGTTTGCGAAGGCCGGCCACGTTGTTGTTTCGAACTCGAAGAACCACCGCATGGACGAGGATGTACCGCTGCTGGTGCCGGAGATTAATCCGCACCATCTGAGCATTGCCAAGCGGCAGAAGGAGACGCGCGGCTGGGATGGGTTGATCGTGACCAATCCGAACTGCTCGACGATTGTGCTGACGCTGGCGCTGGCTCCGCTGCAGCAGTTCGGGCTGGAGCGTGTGGTGGTGACGACGATGCAGGCGATCTCTGGCGCCGGGTATCCGGGCGTGCCGTCGATGGACATTACCGCGAACGTGGTTCCGCACATTGGTGGCGAAGAAGACAAGGTGGAGACCGAGACGCAGAAGATCATGGGCGGCGTGGCGGACGGGCGGTTCGTGCCGTTGACGACGCGCGTCAGTGCGCATTGCAACCGGGTGCAGGTAGTGGATGGGCACATGGCGGCGGTGTCGGTGGAGTTGACGCAGAAGCCGAGCCTGGCCGAGGTGCGCGCGGCGTTTGACTCCTATCGCGGGAAGCCGCAGGAGCTGGGGTTGCCGAGCGCGCCGGCGCGGCCCGTGATCTACATGGAGCAGCAGGACCGTCCGCAGCCGCGGCGGGACGTGGAGCGGGAGCGCGGGATGGCCGTGTTTGTGGGCCGTCTGCGGGAGTGCCCGGTGTTCGACTACAAGTTCATGGCGTTGGGGCACAACACGGTGCGCGGCGCGGCCGGCGCGGCGGTGCTGAACGCCGAGTTGATGCTGGCGGAGGGGATGCTGTAAATGATCGTCATGAAGTTTGGCGGCACGTCGGTGGAATCGGCGGCCGCCATGGAGCGGGTGGCGGGGATCGTCAAGGCGCGTCTGGACCGGCAGCCGGTGGTGGTTGTATCGGCGATGGGCAAGACGACGAACCGGTTGTTGGCGATTGCCGAGAAGGCCTGGAAGGGCGAGCGGGACGAGGCGGCGCGGCTGTTGGAAGAGCTGGCCGCGTACACGCTGCAAGAGGCGCGGCCGGTGTGCGAGGAGCGGGAGTGGGCCGAGGTTTCCTCGTTCATTGAAGCGCACTTTCACGAGCTGTCGGCGTTCCTGGATGAGCTGGCTGGATTGGGCGAATTTCCGGCGCAGTATGTGGATCTGGTTTCGAGCTACGGGGAGCGGTTGTCGTCGCGGATTGTGGCGGCGGCGTTCCGGCATTTTGGGATGAACGGCGTGCATGTGGATGCGCGGGAGGTGATTGTCACCGACCGGCGGCACACACAGGCGGCGCCCTTGTATTCACGGTGCTACGCGAAGCTGGACGAGCGGGTACGGCCGCTGGCGCAGGCGGGGAAAGTGGTCGTCATGGGTGGGTTCATTGGATCCACGCAGGACGGGTTCACGACGACGCTGGGGCGCGGCGGATCGGACTTCAGCGCCTCGATTGTGGGCGCGGGGATTGGCGCGGAAGAGATTCAGATCTGGACCGACGTCGACGGCATGTTGACGTGCGATCCGCGGATTCTGCCGGGCGGGCACCGGGTGAAAAAGATCTCGTTTGCCGAGGCGGCGGAGCTGGCCTATTTTGGGGCGAAGGTGCTGCATCCGGCGACGGTGGTACCGGCTGTTGAGAAGAACATTCCGGTGCTGATTTTGAATTCGCGGAACCCTGAGAACGAGGGGACGCGGATTGTGGCGGAGCGGGTGCCGTGCGCCAATACGGTGAAGAGTATTGCCTGCAAGCGGAACATTGTTGTGGTGAATGTGCAGAGCCTGCGGATGCTGATGGCGCATGGGTTTTTGAAACGGATTTTCGATGTGTTCGACCGGTACCAGACGCCGGTGGATATGGTGACGACGTCGGAGGTGAGCGTGTCGTTGACCATCGACAACACGACGCATCTGGACGAGATTTGCGCGGATTTGCGGAAGATTGCCGAGGTCTCGGTGGACGACACGTCGTCGCTGATCTGCCTGGTGGGCGACAATATTCGCGAGACGCCTGGGCTGGGCGCGCGAGTGTTTGGCGCGCTGCGTTCGATCAACGTTCGCATGATTGCGCAAGGGGCATCGCTGTTGAACCTGAGCGTGGTGGTGGCGGACGTGGACCTGAAGGCCGCGGTGGAAGCGTTGCACGCGGAGTTCTTTTCGACTTTGGATGAAGAGGTATTCGAGGCATGAAACTGGCGCTGATTGGTTACGGAAAGATGGGTAAGATGCTGGAGCAACTGGCTCCGGAATATGGGTTCCATGTGACGTTGATTCTGGACGTCCATAACAACTCCGACGGGGCGTGGATCACGCGAGAGAACTTTGCGGGGATCGATGCGGCGATTGAGTTTTCGACGCCGGAGGCGGCGGTTTCGAATGTCGAGAAGCTGGCGGCGATCGGGGTGCCGGTGGTGATTGGCACGACGGGCTGGCTGGGGGAGATGGACCGGGTGAAGGCGGCGGTGGAGGCAGGCAAATCGGCCGCGGTGTGGAGCCCGAATTATTCGGTTGGCGTGAACGTGTTTTTCCGGTTGGTGGCCGAGGCGGCCAAGCTACTGACCAAGCAGCCGGAGTATGGATCGTACGCCTGGGAGATTCACCACGATACGAAGAAAGACGCGCCGAGCGGCACGTTGTTGAAGCTGGTGGATGAGATGAAGTCGGCCGGATATGACCGGGAGATCGATGTCTCGTCGAACCGCGCGGGGCGGGTGCCGGGGACGCATGAGATCGGGTTTGATTCGCACTCCGACACGATCACGTTGCGGCACACGGCGAGGAGCCGGGAGGGCTTTGCGCGGGGCGCGTTGCAGGCGGCCAAGTGGATTGTGGGCAAGCAGGGATTTTTCGAATTCAGCGAGACGTTGTTCTAGGGAGAAGGTGGCACATGTTTCAAGGATGCGGCACAGCACTGGTTACGCCGTTCAAACAAGATTTGAGCCTGGATGAGGACGGGCTGCGGGCGCTGGTGCGCCGGCAGATTGCCGATGGAATCCACTTTCTGGTTCCGTGCGGAACGACGGGCGAGAGCCCGACGCTGACACATAAAGAGCATTTGCGCGTGGTGGAGATCACGCTGGAAGAGGCGAAGGGGAAAGTCCCTGTGATGGCTGGTTGCGGCGGGTACGCGACGGCCGAGGTGTGCGAGTTGGCGAAAGAGTTGGAAGCGCTGGGCGCCGATGGATTGCTGTCGGTGACGCCTTACTACAACAAGCCGACGCAGGAAGGGTTGTACCAGCACTATCGCGCGATTGCCGGTTCGACGAAGCTGCCGATTGTCGTCTACAGCGTGCAGGGGCGCACGGGGATCAATGTGGAGCCGTTGACGCTGAAGCGGCTGGCGGCGATTGACAACATCGTGGGCG
Organism: Bryobacteraceae bacterium; assembly: GCA_044358225.1. GTDB lineage: Bacteria > Acidobacteriota > Terriglobia > Bryobacterales > Bryobacteraceae. The sequence continues at coordinate 5,950 of JBIKOG010000172.1, forward strand.
TGAAGGAAGCCAGCGGGAACATCAGCCAGATGGCTTCGGTGCTGTATCACGTGCCCTCTGATTTCGCGGTGTTGAGCGGTGATGATTCGATCACGATTCCGCTTGTTTCGCTGGGCGGGCGCGGGATTATTTCGGTGGTTTCGAACGAGATTCCGGGGCCGATGTCGCAGCTGGCGCAGAAGGCGCTGGACGGCGACTACGCCGGGGCGCGGGCGATTCAACGGCAGTATCTGCCGCTGATGGAGATTAATTTTGTGGAGTCCAATCCGGGGCCGGTGAAGTACGCGATGGCGCGGATGGGGCTGTTGGAACCGGTGTGGCGTCTGCCGCTGGTGCCGCCGAGCGAGGCGAGCCAGAAGAAGATTGACGCCGTGTTGACGCAGGTTGGCCTACTGGCCACGGAGGGCGCCGTTGCCGCGCATTGAAACATTGAAGCTGGCGGTGGAAGAGGCTTTTGACAATAAGCCCGCCGCCTATGGAGAAGAGCACTTCCGGCTGTTCGCCGAATTCAAGGCCGCGTTGAACGCGGGCGAGATTCGGGCGGCGTCGCCGGACGCGACCACCGCGACCGGTTGGCGCGTGAACGGGTGGGTGAAGAAAGGTATTTTGCTGGGATTCCGGCTGGGTTCGATCGTCGACATGTCTGTCGATTCAGTCCGGCAGCCGTTCTTCGACAAGGCCACCTATCCGGTGAAGCAGTTCGCCGCCGATAGCGGCGTGCGGATTGTGCCCGGCGGCTCGTCGATTCGCGACGGCTGTTTTGTGGGCCGTTCGGTGACGTGTATGCCGCCGATGTACATCAACGTGGGCGCCTATGTGGACGAGGGCACGATGGTGGATTCGCATGCCCTGGTGGGCAGTTGCGCGCAGATCGGGGCGCGGTGCCATCTTTCGGCCGCGGTGCAGATTGGCGGCGTGCTGGAGCCGGTGGGCGCGATGCCGGTGATTATTGAAGAAGACGTGCTGGTGGGCGGCAACTGCGGCGTGTACGAAGGCACCGTGGTGAAGCGGCGCGCGGTGCTGGGCACGGGGACGATCCTGAACCGGTCGACGCCCGTGTATGATCTGGTGAACGGTACTGTTTTGCGAGCCACCGACGAGGAGCCGCTGGTGATTCCGGAGGGCGCCGTGGTGGTGGCGGGTTCGCGGGCGGTGACCAGCGGACCTGGGAAAGACTGGGGCATTTCTGTTTATACGCCGGTGATTGTGAAGTACCGCGACGCGAAGACCGACGCGCGGATTCAGTTGGAAGACTTGTTGCGATAGGAGCTCTACACATGACGCGATGGGCAGTGCTGTTGATGAGTTTCGCAGGGCTGGCCATCGCGGAACCGTGTTCGACGGGGACGGCGGCTTGTGCGGAGCCGTTGCCGATGGGCAAGGGTTTTGTGACGATCTATCGTTCGCATCCTCTGGCGAAGGGGCACGCGAAGGCGAAGCGGGCGCTGGTGGTGATTCATGGCGCCAGCCGGAACGCTGACGACTACTTTCCGTCGGGCATGGCGGGCGCGTATCTGGCCGGGGGGCTGGAAGACACCGTTGTGGTGGCTCCGCGATTTGCGGGGACCGGCGGGCGCAATTGCGACGATAAGTTGGCAGCGGGCGAGATTGGGTTTGCGTGCGCGGGCGACGATTGGCGCGGGGGCGGGCCGGGCGTGGGACATGCCGCCGTCACCACTTACGACGTGATTGACGAGTTGATCCGGCGGTTCGCCGATAAGAAGAAATTCCCGAAGTTGCAGCATGTGGTGCTGATGGGGCATTCGGCGGGCGGGCAGTTTTTGAGCCGGTACGCGGCGGCTTCGAAGATGGAGCCGGCGGGCGTTTCGGTGCGGTACGTGGTGTCGAACCCGTCGAGCTATTTGTACTTGGACGCAGCGCGGCCGGGACCGACGGCGGGGTGCGGTGGCTTTAACTCCTGGAAGTATGGAATGGAGAAACGGACAGGGTATGCGGCCGGGTTGGCCGATGACGTGATGCAGAAGAACCTGGCGCGGCGGGACGTGGTTTATTTACTGGGCGAATATGATGTGACGCCGCAGTTCGGCTTCGATGCCTCGTGCGGGGCGATGGCGCAGGGGCCGAATCGGTTGCAGCGAGGCATCGATTATTTTGGCTACATCACGGGGAAATACGGGGCCAAGCACAAGCTGGTGAAAGTGCCTAATTGCGGGCACAACGGGCGGTGCATGCTGGTGGCGAACGAGGCGCGGGAGACGCTGTTTCCGTAGGTTCCCTTAAAGGGCCCAGAAGCCGGGCGTGATGAGTTCGACGACGTGATTGTCGGGGTCTCGGAAGTAGAGGCTCATGGCGCCGCCGTCCCATTTCACTTCGCTTTCGATGTCGACCGATTGCTGCTGTAGATGCTGCCGCCAATCGTCGACGGTGGAGGCGGGAATGGATAAGGCGAAGTGATGGACGCCGGTGGTGCCGTGAGAGGGGATGGTTCCGCCGGGGAACGTGATCGGCTCGCTGGTGGCGCCGCTTTGGAAGAGCAGCAGGATGCTGCGGCCGGCGACGTTGAGAGCGACGAGCCGGTCGCTTTCGAGCAGGGTAGGGAACTGGAACACGCGGCGGTAGAAGGCGGCGGCGCGTTCCAGGTTGTCCACGCTGATGGCGGTTTCGAGGATGCCGTTGAGGGGTGGTGTCATTGGGCTGCCTCCAGAGCGTCAAGGGTGAGGGATGCGGTACGGCGCCAAGTGTAGGCGCTGGCGCGCCGGCGGGCCTTTTCGGCGAAGGCGGCGCGGTCCGCCGGGCTGTTGGCGAAGCGTTCCATGGCGGCTGTGAGGGCGGCCGTATCGGAGGCGGGGAAGCGCAGGGCTGTATCGCCGGCGACATCCTTCATGGGCCGGAGATCCGAGGTGATTAACGGCAAACCGGCCGCCATGGCTTCCGGCACTGGCATACCGAACCCTTCAAAAGTCGATGGGAAAACGGCGAAGCGGGCGCGGCGATAGAGGCTCATGATTTCGGTGCGGGGGATCCATCCGGTGACGCGCACCGATTGTTCCAGGCGGTGGTGGGCGATGCGGCGTTCGACCTGTTCGCCGTGAAAGCCGCGCATGCCGGCGAGGACGAGTTTGTATTCGGGATGGTTGGGACGAAACGCGGCGAAGGCGTCGACGAGGCGCTCGATGTTCTTGTGGGGATGGAGCGTGGAGACGCAGAGGATGAGCGGTTCTTCTTCTGCGCGATTGAGGGTGAAGAACTCCGGTTCGACGCCTGGCTCGGCGGTGTGAATGCGGGACAGGGGCACACCGTAGACGCTGTGGATATCTTCGCGAGAGGCATCGGACACGGTGAGAATCCGGCTGGAATGGCGTGCCGACGCCCAGACGAGGAAACGCCAGGCTTGCAGGTCGCTCCACTTGAAAAATTCGGGGTGGCGGTGGTGCTGGAGGTCGTGGATGATGGTGACGTTGGGGCGGGGCAACAGGTAGGGGGATGTGAAGCCGGGGTTGAACATGACGTCGATGCCCGCGGCCATGGCTTCGCGAATGAAGCCGGTTTGTTCGTACAGAATACGACGCGGGCGGGAGGCGGCGTCGATGCCGGTCGCCACGGTGCGGAATCCGGGGGCGGCGGGCGTGATGTCGTCGCCGGTTTCGTTGTTTCGAAAGACGACGAACTGGTGGCCGCGGTTTTGTTCGGCGATGGCCGCGAGCAGATTGCGAAGATAAATCTCTGTACCGCCGACGCCTCCCGGGATAAGGAAGAGCGCGTTGACGCCGATACAGAGGGGCTTTGCCATGGTGCCTAGGGCTTGGCCGTCGCCGCTGCCTTCTTTTCGGCGGCGCGCTTTTGGATGGCGAGCGCTTTGTCGAGCCCCTGGCGGGCGTTGGCTTCGTTGGGCTCGATGGCGACGGCCTTCTGATACTCGGCGACGGCGGCGTCCCATTCCTTGCGGGCCATGTGGATGTTGCCGCGGTAGGCGTAGATCATGGCGTAGCGCGGGTTCACTTTCTCGCCTTGTGCCAGTGCTTCCAGGGCTCGATCGTAGTCGCCCTGTTTGGCGCGGACCATGCCCATCATGGCCCAGGCGTGGGCGTTCTGTTCGAGGCGAAGGGCGTCCTCCAGGCGGCTGAGGGCTTCACCGGATTTGTTGGCGCAATCGGCGGCGAGGGCCCAATCGACGTAGAGTTCGTAGGTGGGTTGTTGGGTGAGTTTGGCGGCTTCGGCATACTGCTGGGTGGCGTCGGCACACTGACCGGCCTGGTAGTAGGCGTAGGCGAGTTGGAAGCGCGGTCGGTACTTGGCGGGGGAGTTGGCGACGGAGTCCTTCCACAGCGGGATGGGGCTGGACCAGACAAAATTGCGCTGCCAGGAGAGGAACGCGAGCACGATGCAGACCAGGCTGAGCGAGCCGGCGAGGGCGGTGGTGGCGAAGTGGCGACGGCGCAGAAAATCGATGACGCAGAGCGTGAGCGCGAAGATGGGCAGGTACATGCGGCGTTCGACGAGGACGTCGCGAATGGGAACGAATGACGACGTTGGCGCGAGGAAAATGAGGAACAGCAGGAATCCGTAGGCAGCGAGTGGGAACTGCTTGCGATAGATCCAAGAGGCGGCGGTGAGGGCGAGCAGGATGAGCAGGCAGAGCCAGGAGAGGTGATCGCCGAGCGAGTGGGAGAGAGGGATGTCGTAATCGATGTTCTGGCCGGCGGGGAGGACGAAGAGGCGCAGGTAGGTGACGATGGAGCGCAGTTGGGTGAAGAAGTAATCGAGGGGCGTGAGGTCCTTCATGCCGAAACCGGCGGAGGTGGAGCGAGCGAGCACGACCTTGAAAATGACGATGGCGCCGAGGACAGAGCCGCCGATGATGGGGGCGTAGATGCGCCAGTTTTTGCGGATTCCTTCGAAGGTGAAGCCGGGGTTGAAGAAGTAATCCGTGAGCAGCATGACGGCCGGGAGGACGGCGGTGTGTTCCTTGGAGGTGATGGCGAAGAGGAAAAACGTGAAGACCAGAATGACTTCACTGAAACGGATGGCGGCTTCCTGGCGATACAGAAAGGCGGCCCAGGCGATGAGGAAGAACAGGCCGCTCAAAACCTCGGAACGGCTGGCGACGTAGGCTACCGATTCCGATTGCAGCGGGTGGAGCAGGAAGACGGCGGCGGCGAAGGCGGCGTAGATGTTGAGCGTTCCCGCTTCGAGCTTGACGTAGCTGAGCAGTTTGCGCGCGACGAGCCAGACGAAGTAGCCGGCTACGGCGTGCAGGACGAGGTTGACGATGTGGAAGTAGAACGGGTCCAGGCCGAAGAGGCGGTAGTTGAGCCAGTAGGTGACTTGGAGCGTCGGCCGCACGCCTTGTACCCAGTCGCGCAAGGGGTTCTGCGCGAAGTTGGGAATCATGAACGGGAGGTAGACGTCGTCGAACAGGAAGGGCCCGCTGAGGGCGGGCCGGTAGACTTCGAGAAGGACGAAGGCGAAGAGAAAAAGGCCGAGCAGCATCGGCCAGCGGGCCTGTGCGAAGGAGGCTGGGGAATCGGTGGCGACCGGTTTATTTTCGGCTGGGCGCTTGGGGCTTTTCATGGAGTGCGTTGATTTGGTATTCGAGAATGGCCACCTTTTGGGTGAGCGCGATATTGGCGTCTTTGAGCTCGGAGATGATGACGGAGAAGCGGAAAAAGACGATGAGGAAAAGGGCTCCGACGACGAGGAGGAGCGCGATGGGCTGGTTGTTTACGCCGATCAGATGGCCGAGTTGGGTGAGCAGCCAGGGGCTTTGCGAAAAGGCCAGCATGGAGATGGCCGCACCCAGCCAACTGACGGAGTATTCGACGCGAATGTGAGCGCGGCGAATGTTGAGCAACACAACTGCGATGAGCAGGATGCTGACGCCGGCGATGATGGAAAGGAGTCGATCCATAGCAGTTATACCCGGCGCTTGCTCCCCTGATATTTCAAAATGTTGACCAGGACGCCAAGCAGCACGTGCAGGACATAGTAGAACGATCGCACGGCTGTGATGGTGGAGACGCCGGCCATGCGGGCGCGCATCTTGACGGGCACCTCTTCAAAGCGGAACGTCAGGCGTTGCAGCACGACGAGCGCCTCGATTTCCGGATACTCCAGCGGAAAACTGCGGGCGAAGACTTCCAGCGCCTGGCGGTTAACGCCGACGAAGCCGGAGGTGGGATCGTGCACCTCTTTGCGCAGGATGAGCGCCAGGAACCAGCGGAAGAAGACAATGCCGATGCCGCGGGCGACCGAGGTGTGTTCCCCCTCGCCGTTGATGTAGCGGGAGCCGATGACCATCTGCGCGCCGCTGGTGCGGAGGGTGTCGCGGATCAGGCCGACGTAGGCCGGGTCGTGCTGGCCGTCGCCGTCGAGCCGGATGACGTATTGAAAGCCGAGGTCGAAGGCGAGGCGATAGCCAGCCTGCACGCAGCCGCCGAGCCCGAGGTGGTAGGGCACGGTGATGACATCGGCGCCTGCTTCCAAGGCGACCGTCCGGGTGCCATCGGCGGAACAGTCATCGACGACGAGGATCGGCAGTTCCGGATGCCGCTGGCGCAGTTCGCCGATCACCGTGGCGATGGCGCCTTCCTCATTGAACGCCGGAATGAGGATCATCAGCGAGTGCTTACCGGAAGCGGCGATCACAGTTCGGCCACCTGCCGTAAGGAGATTGCGAACCGATCCAACGCTCCCAGGAATTCGGCGGTGGAGAGCTTCGCGGTACGACGAATATGGCGGCGCTGCCGCAATGTGTCCGGCAACATGGTGAGCGCGGAAACATGGGCGCGTAGAACGCAGGTGACCAGCGTCCAGGCGCTCTCGCCGTCCTTCTGAAACTGGGCCGCCGCGCCTTGTCCGCGACGCATGGCGAGGAGGTGGTGGATGTAGCGGATGGGCGTGGCGAAGAACGCTGTTAACAAGCGCAGGGCCGGAAAAGTTTTCAGAATGAGAAGCAGCCGGTTGCGTTCGACGAAGTAGGCCTTCAGTTTCGACGCGCGACCGGCCGAATGCGAGTAGCGGTGATAGACGACCGCGGTGGGGACATAGCGGCACGTCCAGCCGGCCCAGCGGGCGCGGAGGCCGAGGTCGGTGTCTTCGCAATAGAGGAAGAAGCCGTCGTCGAAACCGCCTGTTTCGGCGAGCATGGTGCTTCGATACACGGAGGCCGACCCGCTGGCGAGTAGGACTTCTTCGGCGTTCGGGAAATTGGCGGGCGGCGCGCCATGGCCGCGCTGTTTGCTGGTTCCATCGGCGGCAATCAACATGCCGGCCGAATCCAAGGTTTCCGGATCGACGCCGTGAAACCGGACTTGGGAGGCGGCTGATCCGGCTTCGGGGTGGGCGTCCATCGCGGCGGTCAGTTCCCGCAGCCAAACGGGGGACGCGGTGGCGTCGTCGTTGATCACGGCAATGTAGTCGGCCCGGGCTTCGCGGGCGGCGAGATTGACGGCGGCGCCGAAGCCGATGTTCGTGCCCGGATGAAGGATCGAAACATTGGCGCGCGCGGATTCCCGTGGCCAGGTGGCGTCCACGAGTCCGCTGCCGCTGTTATCAACGATCACAATTCGAAAGTCCCGGAACAATTGCCGCTGCAGGCTTTCGACACATTCCCACAACGCCTGCCCGGCGGAAAGCGTAGGAATAACGACGGTGACCCGTGACGGCTGCAATTCCGTATTGTACGCCGGGCGGATGCCTCCAGGGTTGCGCTACTTTAGTTTCTTACTGGTATGCCGCTCAATGCTCGAGGTTTTGCCTTCGATGTTCTGGACGCCGTGGAACACGGCGGATTCGCCGATGACCTGTTGCGCGCCAAATCCTTGGAGCAGCAGGAAGCCAATTTAGCCAACGAACTGGTGTTCGGCGTGCTGCGCCACCGGGGGCAGTTGGACTATCTCATCAGCCTCTATTCCGGGAAGACCGCGAAGTTAGACAAGGAAGTTCGCAACGCCTTGCGGCTGGGCATCTATCAGATTCGCTACCTGGACCGCATTCCGCCACACGCCGCGGTTTCCACCAGCGTCGACCTGGTGAAGCGCGCCCGCAAAGCCTCCGCGGTGGGATTCGTCAACGCGGTGCTGCGAAAGGTGAATCGGGACCCGGTGACCTATCCCAACGACGCCGTGGCCCTGGCGATGCCCGAGTGGCTGCTGGCAAAGTGGGAGTCGCAGTTCGGCGCGGCGGCGGCACGCGCCGCGGCGCTGTACTTCCTGAACAAACCGCCGGCGCATGTGCGCGGGGAGCGGCAGATGGATATCGGCGCGCAGCAGATCGTGCCGTTGTTGCGCCTGGAACCGCACCATCGATTTTTGGACCTCTGCGCGGCGCCGGGGAACAAGACCCTGCAAGCGGCGGAGTGCGGCGTGAACCCGGTGGCGTGTGACCGGTCGCGCAAGCGTTTGGCGGCGATCCCGGTCGCCCAGCGGGTGCAGTTGGATGCCGCGCAGCCGTTGCCCTTTCGCCCTGTGTTCGACCGGATCCTGGTCGACGCGCCCTGTTCGGGGACGGGTACGCTTGCACGAAACCCGGAGATCAAGTGGCGCGTCACTCCAGAGGAGTTCGCACGCCAGGCGGAGCGACAGTTGCAAATTCTTCGCGCGGCGCTGGCGGTGCTGGCGCCCGGAGGCCGGCTTGTCTACGCGACGTGTTCGTTGGAACGTGAGGAAAATGAAGAGGTTGTCAACCAGTTCGCCGATCGCGTGCAGGAGCAGGGCTACCGGTTGCCGGGCCGCGAAGCCGGGGACGGGTTTTTCCACGCCGTGTTAGCATGACAGATAGCGTCCAAATGATTGAAATACTGCCATCTTTGCTGTCGGCGAACTTCGCCCGGCTAGGGGCTCACATCGCGGAAGTAGAGGCGGCGGGCGCCACCATGCTGCATTTCGATGTGATGGATGGCCATTTCGTGCCTAATTTGACGATGGGAACGCCAGTGCTGCAGTCGATTCGCAAGATCACGCGCGCGCACCTGGACGTTCATTTGATGATCACCAACCCGGACGTATTCGTGCCGGTGTTCGTTGAAGCGGGCGCCGACAGCGTGTCGGTGCATCAGGAAGCGTGCCCGCACTTGGACCGTACGCTGCGGCTGATTCAGTCCGAAGGGGCGCAGGCCGGTGTGGTGCTGAACCCGTCGACGCCGGTGTCGACGCTGGACGAAGTGCTCGATGTGGTGGACTTCGTGTTGATCATGTCGGTGAACCCGGGCTTCGGCGGGCAGAAGTTTTTACCGAATTCGTTGAACAAGGTTCGGCAGTTGGCTGAGCGGCGGCACCGCTTGGGGCTGTCTTTCAAAATTGAGATCGATGGCGGGATCGGCGCGTCGAACGCGGCCGATGTCGTACGGGCCGGCGCCGAGTGGTTGGTGGCCGGGAATAGTGTTTTTGGCGCGCCCGACCCTGGCGCTGCCTTGGTGGCTCTGCGTGAGACCGCGCAAACGGGCCTGCAACAAATTGCGTAAGGGAGCTGTTGTTTACATGATCGTGAAGAGCAAAATTTGTGTGTTGACGCTGGCGACGGTGGTGGCGATGACCTCGCTCACCGGTTGTTTCCGGAAGAAGAAGTATGAAAACCCGATCGGCAAAGACACGCAGCAGCCCGATAAAGTTCTCTTCGACAAGGCCGTGGCCGACATCGAACGCGGCCGCTACGAAGTGGCCCGGCTGACGCTGAACACGCTCATCAACACCTACGACACCAGCGAATTCCTGGCGAAGGCGAAGCTGGCGATCGCCGACAGCTGGATGCGCGAAAGCGGTTCCCACGGCTTGGCGCAGGCCGAAGCGGAGTACAAGGATTTCATCCTGTTCTACCCGACCATGGAGGAATCCGCCGAAGCGCAGGAGAAGATCTGCACGATCCATCTGCGCCAGATGGAGAAGCCGGACCGCGACAACAAGCATGCCTTCCGCGCGGAAGACGAGTGCCGCCAGTTGCTGGTCCAGTGGCCGAATTCCAAGTTCGCGCCGCGCGTGCAGCAGTTGCTCCGCAACATTCAGGAAGTGGAAGCCGAAGGCGAGATGCGCACCGCGCGGTTCTACTTCGCCAAGGGGTCGAACCCGGCGGCGGCGAACCGTCTGCAGGGTATTGTCGATCAGTACCCGATCTATTCGGCGGCCGATGAGGCGCTGTGGATGTTGGGCGGCGCTTACGACAAAATGGG
>JBIKOG010000354.1:0-6147 GCA_044358225.1 Bryobacteraceae bacterium
CGACGACACCCGCAAAACTCGAGGCCAAGATGGGGCGCTACTCCTTTCCTGTAGGACTCTTTCATTCCCTACTACATGCCGGTTTATCCCGGCGCACTGTCAGTCACCTCATTTTTTGGCTTAGGCCTCGGGGATTTCCGGGGCTAGGTGTCGAAGATGGAGATCTGGCGCTCGTCGGGCTTCTTGGTCCGGCCGAGGCCGCTACCCACCACCGCCAGGACGTGCATACTCTTCAAAGCCGCCTTCGGAACGAAAACCCGCTGCGGAGTGACGGCCAGATCGGGCGGGGTGAGCGTAAAGCCGTGCGGCTCCATGTTCATCAGATTGTTGGGCAGAATGCCGTCGAGCAGCGCGCCGTCGCGGAAGCTCATGCGGACCCACAAGCCGCTCGATTTGGGCCGGCTGGCGAAGGTGCGGTTGTTCAAGTCAGGAATCTCTTCGTCAAAATCCTGAACAAAACAAAGGACTTTTATCTCCTGGTAGGGGAGATTGACGATGTTGCCGTCGCGGCTTAACATCTCGACGCCGGTCGGCGTTTGGAAGGTCTGCGGATGAACAAATCCGTCTACAGGTTCGCGTTCAAAGCGAAGAACCCGTACCCGTTTGTTCGTCGATCCACTCACGTGTTTTCCAGACCGCTTCCAAACATTTTCTGCATTATTGTATCATTGGCAGGATGGCCCGTACGGGTTCGCTCGGAGTGCAAGTCCGTCTTTTTCTTGACTTTTGCCGGATGGAAAAGGGACTGGCTCAAAATTCGATTGCCGCATACGCCCGGGATTTGGAGCGTTATTCTCTCTATTCCGGCGGCGGGGAGTGCTCTGTCCCCGAAACACCGGAGCACGTGCAGGCGTATATCGACTCGCTTTACCAGGCGAAACTCTCTGGCCGCAGCGTGGCGCGCCATTTGACGACGCTGAGGAATTTTTATCTCCACTTACAGTGCGAGAAGGTGATGGATCACAATCCCACCGAGCTGCTGGCGTCCCCGAAGATCGGTAAGGCGTTGCCGAATTATCTGAACGCGGGGGATTTGGAGAAGCTGTTGGCCTCCCCGGCGGCGGATACGCCGTTGGGGATGCGGGATCGGGCGATGTTGCAGTTGGTTTACGCCAGCGGGCTGCGGGTGAGCGAGCTGTGCGGGGTGGAGTTGAACGATCTGAACCTGTCGCTCGGTTACCTGCGGGTGACGGGCAAGGGGAATAAGCAGCGGCTGGTGCCGATGGGCCAGTCAGCTATGAGCGCAATTGAGACGTACATCACCGGAGGCCGGCCCGCGATTTTGGCGGGGAGGGCGAGCCGGTACTTGTTTGTGACCAGCCGCGGATCGAAGATGACCCGGCAAGGATTTTGGAAGTTACTGGCCGCGCATGGCAAGGCGTGCGGTCTATTCCACAACCTCAGCCCGCACGTGTTGCGGCATACTTTTGCGACTCATTTGCTCGAAGGTGGTGCGGACCTTCGCAGCGTACAGACCATGCTCGGCCACGCCGACATAGGTACAACCCAGATCTATACCCACGTCGCTCGCGGCCGTTTGCGGGCGGTGGTGGATCAGCATCATCCGCGCGCATGACCGCGAACGGCGCGACTGCGCGAAAGGGAGTTGGAGCGAATCGATGAGCGACTACATGTTCATGGTTGAGAGTCACTTGAACGCGGCCCAGATGGTGGCGTTTCACAAGGTGCAGGAAGCAGCCAACGAAGCCAATCTGCCGCTATATCTGACGGGTGCGGCGTTGCGCGACATGCTGGGCGGATTCCCGATCCAGGATTTGGATTTCACGGTGGAAGGCAACGCGGTGGCGCTGGCCAAGGCGCTGGCCAAGAAGGGCGAGGCCGAGTTGGGCGAGATCGACACGCGGCGCGGGCTGGCGGAGATGATGTTCCCCCGCCACGTCTCGGTGCGGATTGGCATGGCGCGGAAGGAAGTGTACCCGAAGCCGGCGTCGAAGCCGCAGATCACCGCGGCGACGATCCACGAGGACCTGCTGTGCCGCGACTTTACGATCAACGCCATCGCCATTTCGCTGAACCGTCAGTCGCGCGGGTTGCTGGTGGACCCGGCCAATGGCATCGGCGACGTCCAGAATAAAGAGCTCCGGATCGCGGGCAAGTACACGCTCTATGACGACCCTTCTCGGATGTTCCGGCTGTTCCGCTACCGGATCCGGATGGGCTTCACGCTGAGCGAGAAGACGCAGAGCCAGTATCAGAACGTTCGCGAGCAGAAGCTGGAAGCGAAGATCCCGGCCGAGGCGCTGGGCCGGGAGTTGCGGAATCTGGCCAATGAGGCCAATTCGGCCGATATTGTGAAGCTGCTGGACGAAGAGAAGCTGCTGCCGCTGTTCTGTTCGGCACTAACGGGCGACAAGGTGAACCACGCCGGGCTACAGAAGCTGCAGAAGGCGCGGTTGAACGTGCCGTTGGAGCTGGAGTTCCCGGTGGACAACCTGTCGCTCGTGCTGACGGTGTTGACCGAGAAACTGACCAAGAACGACCGCGCGGCGCTGGCGAAGGCCTGCGCGCTTACCGAGGCCGAGGTGGACGCCTGGAAGAAGCTGGAGGATGGCGCGAAGAAGCTGGAGAAGGAGATGAAGTCTCCGTCGCTGACGCGGCCGTCTAAGGTCTATGCCGCGGCGTCCAAGGGCACGGGCGCGCAGATCCTCTACCTTCTCTACAAGAGCGATGCGCGGATGGTGCAGGACCGGCTGAAGAACCACCTGCAGAAGTACCTGATGGTGGAGCACGAGATGACCGAGGAGGAAGTGCTTGAGACGGGCGTCAAGCCGGGCACGCCGAAGTACGCCAAGATGCGGCTGGACCTGCTGTCGAAGAAGCTGGACGCGCGGCCGAAGAAGATCGTGGTGGAGGAGGCGGTACCGGCTCCGGTACTGGCGGCGCCGATTGTGGCGAGTGCCAGACGCTGATTTTACAAACTGGCGTTTTCGATCTCGAGCGGGTTGACGTGGATGGCCGACGGGTACCGTTCGAGATCGAGCAGGGCGTGGAGGGTTTCGCGCGCCAGGCGGAGGCGGAGTGCCTCGGGCATGCGAGCGTCTTTGGCTGTTTCCCAGGTGGCGACGTCGGATTCTGGTAGAACCACCCGGATTTGTTGAATTTGGCCGTTGGCGTCGACGTCGAAAAGATATTCCGACTCCCACTGGCCGCGGATGCGGACGCAGAGCCGTCCGGCGGTGAAGTAGCGGGCCGAGCCGTGTTGGGCCCAGCGCTTATCGCCGGCGGGCGCCGGAGCGGCGGGCGGCGTGGGGGGATCTGGCCTGGTAAACAAGCCCTTGAGCCAGCCGAACAGGCCCACTGGTTTCTCTTCGCCGTCCTGAGGGACGCGCACGCGTATGCGCATAATATCTATGATGCGTCAACTGGTGGCATTTCTGCTGCTTGTCTTTTCGGCGGCGGCCCAGACGGAGCCTCCGGTGGCTCCGGCGGCTCCGGCGGCCCCGGTGGCGTTGGTGTATGAGGGCAAGCCGTTGCAGGTGCCGGTGGCCTGCACGGAGGAGGATATCCAGACCCTTGGCATGAGCTGCACGGCCGATTCGCCGTGCCCGGTGTACCTGGAGTTGAGCGGGTTGGAGGTGCTGGGAGCGCGGATGAATCTGGCGGGGAACCTGCATACGGATTCGGCGACGCTGGCGTCGATCGTGCTGACGAGCGAGGATTCGGGCCGTACGTGGACGGAGAGCCATCCGCGGATCCGGCAGGCGGCGCTCGACCAGATGCAGTTCATCGATCTGGCGACGGGCTGGATCAGCGGGCAGGTGATCGCTTCGTTGCCGCGGGATCCGTTCTTCCTGGTGACGAACGACGGGGGCAAGACGTGGCGCCAGCGGGCGGTGTTCAGCGACCCGCATTTGGGGTCGATTGAGAAGTTTCATTTCACGAGCGCCAATGAGGGGCGGGTGCTGGTGGACCGGGCGCAGTCGGGCGAGGGCGGGCGGTATGCGTTGTTGGAGTCCAAGACGGGTGGGGATAGCTGGAGCATTCAGCAGATCACGACGGCGCCGCCGCCGGTGAAGTTCGACCGGGCTCCAAGCGCGGCATGGCGTCTGCAGGCCAACGGGGCCACGAAGGCGCACCAGTTGGAGCGGCGCGAGGGGGGCAAGTGGGTGACGGTGGCCGCGTTCCGGGTGCAGGCCGGGAGTTGCGCGCCGGCGGAGATTCAACTGGCGCCGCCGCCGGAACCGACGGCGACGCCTGCGGCTGGCGCGGCGGCTTCCGACGCGGTGGAGGTGTTCCAGATCGGCGGCGGGAAGCCGGCGAAGAAACCGGACCCGAAGAAAAAGAAACGATGATCGAGCCGGGCGCTGATATACTGTTTTTTTGTGAGTAAAGTTCCGACATCCGCTGCGGCGCCAGCATCCCCCTCCAAACGAAATCGGATGAAGGGCAATATTATGGTGGTGGGCTGCACGGTATTGGGTGCGGCCGCCCAGATGCTGATCAAGCAGGGAACGAACATGATGCCGCCGTTGATGGACCCGACGGGTGGCAGCGCGGCGCAGCAGGCGCCGATGATCGCCTGGAAGATTCTGACCAATCTGCCGTTGTTTGGCGGGCTGGCCTGTTACGGGATCAGCACCATTCTATTGGTATTGGCGTTGCGATATGGCGAGTTATCGGTGTTGTATCCGATCATTGCGCTGACCTACGTTTGGGTATCGATTCTGTCGGTGGGCTTCCTGGGCGAATCCATTAACGTGTTTAAGTTTATGGGTCTGGTGTTTATTGTGCTTGGCGTGGCTGTGTTGGGCCGGAAGGACAAGGACGCTTGAAGACACCGCTTTCCTCGATCCTGTTGGTGCTGTTTGCGTCCTTTATCGGCTCGTTTGGCACGGTGTTTTTGAAGGCCGGCGCGGACCGTCTGGAGCGGACCATTAAGGGGCTGCTGACTAACTGGCGTTTGCCGGTTGGCATTGTGATCTACCTGACCTCGTTCGCCATGTATACCGTGGCGGTGAAGAACGGTGAGTTGACGATTCTGTACCCGATGGTGTCGTTGGGCTACCTGTGGACGTTGATCTGGTCGCGGCTGATTTTCAAGGAGCCGCTGACGAAGAACAAGTTCATCGGTGTTGGGATGATCCTGTTTGGCGTTGTGGTGCTAAATCTGGGCAATCGCTAGGCGCGCGGAGAGTAGAATAAGGCATGTCCGCAGCGAATCCTATTCCGGAACTCGATGGTCTGGGCGGGCGGGCGTTCTCCTTCTACCCGCCGATTCTGGGGATTGAGCACAACGAGTGGCTGCTGCAGGAGGCGACCTGGTCGGAGATTCTGGTCCACAATACGAAGGATCAGAACGAGATCTGGGTGCCGCGGCGGTTTCTGGGCAAGTTGTCGGCGGTGGATGAGCCTGTGATGATTGTGGGGTTGGAGCGTGAGTTGGAGTATGCGGCGGGGATCTTGCGGCCGCATGAGCGCCGGGTGATTTCGATGCCGAAGGGGCCGGTGTCGGCGGCGCCGATTGAGGACGCCGATATTCCGACGCCAGCGATGGTGGGCGGGGCGCGGATTGGCGACGCGGGCGAGTCGCGGATGGGGCTGTATATTCTGGTTGGGATCGTGGCTGTGCTGGTGGTGGTGTACGGGGTGATCTCGTATAATCGCGGAGACCGGGTCACGTATCAGGCGGTGTTGCAGGAGGATCTGGGGTTTACCTCGGAGGACGACTACCACGCCGTGGTGCGGAAGTTAGGTGCGCCTTCCAATGACCGTTGGAGTGATGGGAAGGATTTGCAGTATCGGGCGTTGGCGTATCCGGACCGGCATTTTACGGTGATTTTGATGGGGACTGAACAGAAGAATGCCCGGTATATCGGGGCTGTGAATGATGAGTGGCGGCCGGTGAATTCGGTGAAGCACGCGGGGCAGGGGGACACGCGGTCTTTGCTGGAGGGGTTGAAGCGGTTTTAGGTTTTTGGGGGGGGGATTGCTTACTACTTCCGGGGTGTCTGGCACCGCGGAGAGTGCGTCGGACGGGCCCAGAGCCAGGTACTGGGCGGTGTTGTGCGTTGTGCGGGTGGAGTTTGCTTACCACTTCCTCTCTCCAGAAACCACACTCCGAACCCAGTGATTAGGCGGGGTGTGGCTCTGGAGGTATCCAGGTTGAAGGCACTATGCCGGTACAAG
>JBIKOG010000356.1:0-6128 GCA_044358225.1 Bryobacteraceae bacterium
GCGTCGCCCTCCGGGCGCCGCAGGGCCGGGCAGAGGCAGGCCCCAAGGAGCACTACTAACCCCAAGGGTGGGCCAAATCAAAGCATCAAAGTGGGCCAAATGGAGTTGACAGAAGCACCACTTCTTTGACCCTGTCCGACCACTGCCGCCGGGCCTTGTACATCGGCAAGAAGCAGGAGATCCCCCGTGCGTCCAGCGATTGGGCAGTGGATCGTTCAAAATTTGAGCGAACTCGGACGGCAAACCAGGCCCCCCGGGATACGGCTGACACCATCAAATTCCCTTCCGTTGCCTGCAAAAGGGCAGGCTCCGCCCCCTTCAGTCACAAGTTTGGGGGGAACCTGTATCCGCTGGGTATGACGTTTAGCTGAGCTACCAGAATCCCGAAACGTAGTGCAACTGTCAATCGAAGAACCCGGTACAAAGCCTTAAGCGGTACTATATGGAGGTATGATTCGCCTTATTCCACTGGCCCTCGCGCTACTCAGTGTAATGGGGGGGGGGCTATTGGCTTGGTCACGACTGGCTGACTTACCCGCCGACCACGTTTTCTGCCGCACGGGCTTTTGCGAACCAGGCCCGCCAACCATTACATCGGAACCACTTAACCCATTCGGATGGAGTGACTTAGCGGAAAACAAAGCCGCCGCCGGCGACATCGCGGGAGCCCGGGCGGACTTCGCGCGTTCAGTACTTCTAGGACCTAACATCGCGCCGGTTTTAATGCGATTTGTTAACTTTGAAGTAGCTAACGGGGAAGTGGAGCGGACCGTACCTACTCTGAGGCATATCCTGGAGCTCACCGCGGCGTATGACAACGTCATTTTCCGCTACCTCGTTCGCAGCCGTCTCCCGCTCGACCGGATTCTGGCATATGTAATACCGGATCCGGGCAAGGGGTCGGCGGAAGTAGCGGCGGCGCGGGCGAAAGCCATCGCGGCACACGCAGCGCTTCCGGAGGGGGACGCGCGGCCTCGCGGCGAGGCGGCGCGCGGATGGGTGGCGTACCTGATCGCCGACCGGCATCCCGACGCTCCCAAAGGCTACCGCGAGCTCGCCGGGCGGGGTGGCATCACGCCGGAGCTGAGGAACCAGTGGATCGAGTACCTGGTGGCCGTTCGTAAGGAGTACCAGATCGCCCTCGACGCCTGGGCCGAAGCGCATGCGGAGGAGGGCTACCCGGCCCGGAACCGGATCTTCAACCCCCGGTTCGAGCGAGCCAGGCCGAGCGGTCGGATGGACTGGGCCATCTCCCGCCACGACCATGCCACCGCCAGAGCCGGTGGCGGGTTGACGGTGACCTTCGACGGGAAGGACAACCTGGCGTACGGCCACGTGTCCCAGCAGACCTTTCTCCAGGCGGGCCGGTGGCGGTTCGAGGCGGTTGCGGAGGCCGATGGGCTTACGACGGACCAGCGGCCGTTCTTCCGGATCGCCGATGTGGCCGATGCGCGGCGGCTGGATGTCTCCACGCCCATGGCGCCGGAGCGGATGGCGGTGGAGTTCCCGGTCCCGGCCGGTGGGAGCTGGGTCTCGATCACGCTGCAACGCCGGCAGTCCGAGAAGTTCGACAACAAGATCGCCGGGACCCTCCGGCTGAAGGAGGTTCGGCTTGCCCAATAGACTTCTCCTGCTCCACGCGGCGCGGCCATCGGTGGACCCGGTGTCGGAGTTCTACCTGCGGGAAGCCGCCGACCTGGCGCCGGTGAACATCCTGGACGAGGGTGTGATGGGGCATCTGCGGACGCAGGACTGGGGGCGGGCGGTAACGCGGTTGCGCAGCCTGATCCTGCAGGCGGTGGAGGAGTATGGAATCGACACGGCACTGGTGACCTGTTCGGCGCTGGGGCCGGTGCAGATGACGGCGATCCGCGACGGGCTGCCCGTGCGAGCGCTGAAGATCGACGAGCCGATGCTGGAACGGGCCGCGGTGACGTTCGCGGGCCCGATCGGGCTGGTGGCGACGTTCCCGTCGACGGTTGACACGTCGGTGGCCTGGCTGCGGCACTTTCAGCCGGAGGCGGAGATCGAGGTGAGCTGCGATGCCGGGGCGTTGGAGGCACTGCTGCGCGGGGAGCGGGCCGAACACGACCGGCGGTTAATCGCGGCGGCCGAGGAGATGGCGGCGCGCGGGGTGGCCGGCATTGTGCTGGCACAGGTCTCGATGGCGCGATTGGCGGGAGAAATCAGGCAGCGGACCGGGCTCACGGTATTAGAAAGCTTGACGACGTCATTGGCCGGGGTACGCGGCTAGTGATAAGCTGTATTTCCGCGCCTCCAATTCCAGCATAGAACCATGCCCGCCCAGCCTACCCTTCCTAAAATCTGCATTGCCCTGGGTCTCAACACGGTTGAGAAAC
Organism: Bryobacteraceae bacterium; assembly: GCA_044358225.1. GTDB lineage: Bacteria > Acidobacteriota > Terriglobia > Bryobacterales > Bryobacteraceae. The sequence continues at coordinate 2,361 of JBIKOG010000356.1, forward strand.
TGATGGCGCACGCCCGCTCCGAGGTCGAAAGCGGCGAGAAGTTCCTTGAGTTCCGGCTGGACTATCTGCCGCACCCGATGGACGGCGTGAAGGCGTTGCCGCGCTTTCTGGCCGAAAACCCGGAGTGTACGGTATTGGCGACGGTTCGGCGGCACCAGAACCACGGTAAGTACGACGGCAGTATTCCGGAGCAGATCCGGATTCTGGAAGCCGCGGTGGAAGCCGGGGCTGTCGCGGTGGACCTGGAGATTGAAAGCGCCGAGAACGCCACCGATAAGCTGGAGACACTGCGGAACGGCTGCAAGTTAGTCATCAGTTACCATAACTTCGAGGGCACGCCGTCGATTGAACCAGTGTTCAAACGGATGGCTAAGATTCCGGCCTACGCCTATAAGATCGTCACGACGGCGAAGAAGCCGAGTGACGCGCAGAAGATGCTGGCGTTGGCCAAGGCGCATCCGCGGGAGAAGCTGATCGTGTTGGCGATGGGCGAGCCGGGGTTTTCGACGCGGGTGCTGGCGCCATCGTTTGGCGGGCTGTATACCTATGCGGCGCCGAACGCGGCGGAGGGTACGGCGTCGGGCCAGGTGAGCGCGCGGATGTTGCGGCACTTGTACCGGGTGGACAAGTTCACCAAGGCGGCCAAGATCTACGGCGTGGTGGCCGATCCGGTACGCCATTCCATTTCCCCGAACGTCCATAACCGGGCGTTCCAGAGCAAGCGGATGGACGCGGTGTACCTGCCGTTTTTGGTGCACGGGAACCAGTTGAAGGACTTCTTTGTAATGGCCGATGCGATGCCGCTGTCCGGGGCGAGCATCACGATTCCGCACAAGCAGAAGGTGATCCGGTACCTGGACACGGTGGAGCCGCTGGCCAAGCGGATTGGCGCGGTGAACACTATTTGGAAGAAGGCCGGGAAGTGGCGCGGGACGAACACGGACGCCGAGGGCGTGACGGTGCCGCTGGCCAAGCGGTTGAAGCTGGGGAAATCGACGGCGCTGATTGTGGGTAATGGCGGGGCGGCGCGTGGCGCGGCGTTTGCGCTGGCTGACGCGGGCGCGAAAGTGTCGTTGGTGGGCCGGAACCTGGACCGGGTGCGGGCGCTGGCGCGGATTTGTAACGGGGAGCCGTTGTCGCGGGAAGTGGCCTCGACACGGATGTTCGACGTGGTGGTTCATTGCACGCCGATGGGGATGTGGCCGCATGCCGATGAGTGCTTCTTTGACGACCGTATCCCGGGCAAGCTGGTGTTCGACATGGTCTACAACCCGCGGGAGACGAAGCTGCTGAAGATGGCCAAGGACCAGGGGGCCGAGACGATTGACGGGCTGGCGATGTTCCTGGAGCAGGCGGCGCGGCAGTTTGAGATTTTCACGGGTGAGACGGCGCCGCGGGCTGTGATGGAGAAGGCGGCGATTGAGTCTTTGGCCGGGCACTAGACGGCTGGGATAGGTTGGGGTAGGTTGCGCGCGGCCGGGTGGGGCGGCGTGCTTCTTCGGCTGGGGTGGTGACGGGATCGCCGGCTGGTGTCGCGTCTTGGGGACAGGTCTGCTGTTGGGTTACGGGCCGAACTGTATTGGGGGTTCTGCTCGCCCTGTCCCCGGGGGGGCGGGCGAGGCGGCGGTTGGTTGTCGGGCGGGCGGGCCTCGCGCGGGCGATTTCTATGAAAAATGGAAGAACGGGGACAGCGGTGGTTGTCCCCTTATAAGGGGAGGTTATGGTTTGTTTTGGAGGGGCGGCTGGTTTCGGCTAGAATTGCCATATGCGGCGACGAGAATTGGCTTGGGCTTTGTTTGCGGGCGCGACCGTTGCCCCCGCTCAGACCACGACGGCGGCCGATGAGCTGACCGCCCGGCGGGAACAGGTCAAGGCCAATGGCGCCGCGCTCGCGAAGTTCCAGATCCCGATGGCGACGGAGCCGGCTTTTGCCTTCAAAGCATATTAGCTCCCCCGATGTCTTCTGGCTCTCCATTGGGGAACTCCACGCTAAGTTGGTTGCGAAAGAGTTCTCTTGTCAGGAGTTGACCAAGGCATGGCTGGAGCGGCTGGAGAAGCTCGGGCCGAAGTACAACGCGTTGGCGGCTTTGCTGCGGAAACCTTCGATTTCGAAGGCCAAAGATATCGATAAGGAACTGAAGCGGGACCGTGTTCGGGGGCCGCTGCAGGGCATCCCGTATGGCGCGAAGGACCTGGTCAGTTTTGCTAAGTTTCCGACGGCTTGGGGCGCGAAGCCGTATGCCGGGCAGGTGTTTGATGACCATGCGCGGGTGGTAAAGAAGCTCGACGCGGCGGGTTCGATTTGTTTGGGCAAGTTGGCGATGGTGGAACTGGCTGGCGGCGGCGGGTATCGGTATGCCGCGGCGTCGGTGAATGGGCCGGGGTTGAATCCGTGGGACACGGGTCGGTGGGCCGGGGGCTCTTCGAGCGGGCCGGGATCGGCGGTGGCCGCTGGGTTGGTTCCTTTTGCGTTGGGGTCGGAGACGTGGGGTTCGATTGTTACGCCGGCGGCGTTTTGTGGTGTCACCGGATTGCGGCCGACTTATGGGTTAGTGAGCCGGGCGGGGGCGATGGCGCTGTCGTGGACGCTGGATAAGATCGGGCCGATGTGCCGGTCGGCTGTGGACTGCGGGATTGTGTTGGCGGCGATTGCGGGCGGGGATTCGGACGATCCGGGATCGGCGGGGAAATCCTTTTACTACGCGCCGGAGTATGTGCGGCCGAACAAGGAGATCACGGTTGGGTACGCACCGCGGGACCTGGAGTTGATCGCCGACCGGGAGGTGGCGAAGGTGTTTGCCGACACCTACGCGGCGTTCCGGGAGATGGGCTTCACGATGAAGGAAGTGGCGCTGCCGGAGATGCCCTACTCGGCCGCGGCGAGCACGATCATCGGGTGCGAGGCGTCGTCGATTTTTGAAGATTTGATTGCGTCGGGCAAGGTGGAGCAGTTGGCCGATCAGAACCAGATTCTGGGTTTGAAGGCCTCCTTCGATTATTCGGCGCGGGATTATTTGAAGGCCATGCGGGTGCGGCGACTGGTGCAGGAGATGTTTGGGAAGTTGTTTGACGGGGTGGATGTGTTGCTGGCGCCGAGCCGGATTAACGTGGCTTCGCCGGTGGCGCAGGACATGGACGCCGATGCGGGGATTGTGAATCGCGGGGTGACGTTGCCGACCCGGGGGCTGCGGGATTTGAGCGCGGCGGGGAACCTGGCGGGGTTGCCGGGGCTATCGATGCCGTGCGGGTTTGTGGGCGGGTTGCCGTTGGGAATTAGTGTGGTTTCGCGGCCGTTCCAGGAGAATTTGATTCTGGGAATGGGGCAGAGATATCAGGAGCGGACGGACTGGCACAAGCGGCGTCCGAAGGTGGATTAATACCTCATGGAGACATTACCGGACTTACTGCGGTGGGGCATGTTCGTGTTGGCGATTGTGTCGTCACTGACTGACTTGCGGGACCGTACGATTCCTAACTGGCTGACGCTTCCGATTACCGTATTCGCGCTGGGGGCGCGGTGGTATGTGGGCGGCTGGGAGATGTTGAAAGTTGGTTTGTTTGGGTTTTTGGTGGGATTTGGCGTGTACTTCCTGTTCTTCCTGGTGGGCGGGCGCGGGGGCGGAGATGTGAAGCTGATGGGGACGTATGGGGCGTTGATGGGAACGCTGAATTGGGTGGTTTTGGGGATTCTTTCGGGGATTCTGGCAGGGATTGTGGCGGTGATTATGATTGTGGCTAAGGGGCGGGTGAAGCAGACTTGGGCTAATA
>JBIKOG010000138.1:0-20049 GCA_044358225.1 Bryobacteraceae bacterium
CGGCACCCTCACCGAGCTTCCCCTCGCCTGGTACGCCGAAGCCGGCGGCACCTGGGCCCTCAACCCGGGTTTCGATACAGCGGACCCTCCCACCGGCCGCAAAATCGGCACCGACTGCATGTTTTGCCACAACGCCTACCCGGCCAATCCGCCCGCTGGAATTGAACCCGTTTTCACCGGGCAACTCCCCCAGGGCATCGATTGCCAACGCTGCCATGGCCCCGGTGGCAACCACCTCCGCGCCGTCCAGCAACCCAACGCCCAGCCTGCCGCCATCCGCGCCTCCATCGTCAATCCCGCCCGCCTAGCGAAGGATCGCGAAATGGATGTCTGCGCCCAATGCCATCTGGAAACCACCGTGCGCCTCCTGCCCAACGCCATTCGCCGCTACGATCGCGCGCCCTTCTCCTACCGCCCCGGTGAGCCGTTCAGCGCCTTCCAACTCACGTTCGATCACGCCCCCGGCAGCGGCCGTGAAGACAAGTTTGAAATCGTCAGCTCCGTCTACCGCCTGCGCCAGTCCAAGTGTTTCCTCCAAAGCCAGGGCGAACTGCAATGCCGCACCTGCCACAACCCCCACGACATCCGCCATGGCCAGGCCGGCCTTGACGGTTATAACAAGGCCTGCGCCAGCTGCCACCAATCCGCAAAACTCCCCGTTGCCTCCCACCCCGCCTCCGCCACCAATTGCGTCAATTGCCACATGCCCAAGCGCAGCACGGAAGACGTCGTCCACGCCGTCGTTACCGATCACCGCATCCAGCGCCGCCGCCCGCCGAACCCCCTCGCTCCGATCGCCGAACGCCACGGCCCCCAGTGGGAATATCGTGGCGAAGTCGTCCCCTATGGCGATGGGGACGAGCTCTACACCGCCGTCGCCCAGGTTATGCATGAAAGCAATCTGGCCGCTGGGATTCCGCGCTTGCAGGCCCAGATCGCCAGCCGTAAGCCGACTCAACCGGAGTTCCAAATGGAGCTGGGCGATGCGCTGCAACGCGCCGGCCGCCCACAAGAATCGGCCGCCGCCTACCGCGCCGCCCTGGAAAAACAGCCGCAATCCCCCCGGCTATGGGCCCGCCTCGCCATGCCCCTCCGCGCCGCCGGCCAAACCAAGGAGCCGCTGGAAGCTTTGCGCCAGTCGCTTGCCGTGGACCCGAACCAGCCCGACGTCTGGCTCAATCTCGGCCTGCTGGAATCGCAACTCGGCGATAAACCCGCCGCCATTCAATCGTTCCGGAAGTCTATCGCGCAGGATGCCGAACTGGCCGAAGGCCATGCCAGCCTCGCCGCCGTCCTCGCCGAAACCGGCCAAACGCAGGAAGCGGAAGCCGAACTCCGCACCGCCCTCAGCCTCCGTCCCGCCCTGCCCGCGGCCCATGCGCAACTGGCCTACCTGTTCGCCAGCCGCGGGGACCTGGAACAAGCCATTTGGCACTTCGCCCGGGCCGGGGACGCCGCCATCAACCAGTTCAGCTACGGCGTCACTCTCGTTCGTATGAACCGTTTCGCGGAAGCGCGCGTGCATTTGCAGAAGTCCCTAGACGCCGATCCCAATCAGCCTATGGCGCACGAACTCCTCGGCCGCCTCCTCGCTGAAGCCGGCAAAGCACCGGAGGCGATGGCGCACTTCAGGGACGCCATCCGCCTTCGTCCCGATTTCGGCCAGGCCCATCTCAATCTGGCGGCCGCCCTGCTCCGCCAGGGCAACCGCGCCGCCGCCGCCGCCGAATTCCGCCTGGCCCAATCGGACCCCGACCCGCAAATCCAAAAAATGGCTGCCGCCGGCCTTACCGCCGCCGGCAAGTAATCGCCGTCACCAGATAACTCCGCGGTCCCAGATCCCAAACCCACGGCGCGGACATTGCCGGTGGCTCCGCCCAATACGAAGCCAGCGGCGCTTCTCCCAGCAACCGTTGAATCAGCAACGGGTTCATCCCCGGGAAGCACCCCTGCTCCCGCACTACCCTTTCCATAACCATCTCCGGCGCATCCACCAGCTCCGGCTGCGTATCGCTCGAAACAAAGTCCGTAAACAACACCGCCGTCCCGCCCGGCGCCGTTAATTCCGCCACCGTCCGCAAATGCTGCAGCCGGACCAACTCTACCAGCGACCGCAACTCCGGGCTCGCCTCGCCCACCGCCCGCTGGAGGATCATAATCAATTGCGACAGCAAACAAGTGGACGCCACCACGGCATAGGGTCCGCTCAGTTGTCCGACAGCGGGCAGCCCCGCCAGCGCCCCGCGCAGCCGCGCAAAATTCTCGCTCGAAGCCGCCTGCGCCACCGCATGGCACTGCTCCAACGTGCCGGTCAGGTCACAAGCTGAAAACTCGATCCGCTCTCGCCGTCCCATCCCTCCCGCGGTGTGAAACTGGTTCGCCACCCCCGCCTGCATCGCCTCGGCGTCGATATCCACCAGCCGGATCTGCTCCCAGCGCGCAGTGAGCCGCACCAGATCCAGGTCGTTGCAATTCCCCGCGCCCAGCACACACAGGGAATTCCCCGCAGCCGCCTCTAATCGCGATGTAATCTGCTCCCGATGCGCCGCAAATGCCCGCCAACTCGTCTGCGAGGCGCGGTTAAAGAACCGTTGCCGGAGAAAGGGATTGACGTCCAGTTGCTTCATCTTTTTGCAGATCTCATTGTAAGTTGCACCATCAGCACCGAAGCCGGTGTCTAACCCCCTGTGATCCGGCTACCCGTCCTCCTCGCTGTACTCTCCTGCGCCATGGCTTGCGCCATGGCTTGCGCCCAGCCCATCCCCCGCTTCCGCGCCGAAGACGTCCGCCCACACGGTTCCGCCGAACCGCGCCCGCTCCTCCCCGGTTTGCTCACCTGGATCTTTGGCACGGACTTGGCTGACTCCCCAGGTTGCACCGCCAAAAACGCCTCGGACCCCGCCACCTACAAAACCGAACTCTGCGGCAGCCGCGTTCTCGTCGGCGGGATCGAGGCGCGCCTCATCGCCGTCATGCCCGGTCAGATCAATCTTGTCCTACCCGCTCAACCATGGGCGAACCAGATGGTGGACGTGCAGGTCGTCCGCCAGGGCAAAGCCAGCGCGGTCGTCCCCGTCCATTTCGGCGACAATCGCCCGGTCCTTTCTCTCCCGGAGCCCGCCTTCGCCGGAATGCCCGTCTGGGTGCGCGTGGAAAAGCCGTGGGGCAAGGGCTGGCTGCGTTACCCATTCGACACCGCGCCGTGGAATACCGGGCCGGGCGTGCTGGAAGTTCGTTCGCAGGGCCGGGATCTGCCGATGCTCTCCCTCCTGCCCTTCGTTCTCCCCAACCTCGGCTGGATGATGTCCTTGCCAGGCGAAGTGCCGCAGAAGTATCTGCACCGGCTTCCTCTGCATCTCGTTTTTCCTATGGACCGTCCAGGAACCTATGAGGTCCGCTACACCGAGTACAGCCCGCACTGGGAAGTCCCTCTCCAATCCGCCTGGACGCCCATCGAAATCCAGCCCGCCACCCCCGCCCAGCGCCGCGCCTGGCTGCAACGCCTGGCCGCCGCACCGCCCCGCGACACCGTCGAACTCCTCGCCCATTTCCTGCCGTCGCTCCTTTCTCAACGGGACGAACCCGCCTTGCGCCTCCTCGCTCCTTACCTGGATTCGCGCGACCCCCTGGTCAGCCGCTACGCCGCCTACGCTTTGAACTACTTCGACGCCCGCCTTCTTGAAAAAGTCGTACCCGGCCGAAAACCCATGCGGAACGTTCGGATTTAGCGCGACAATAACGGGGAGCGAAAATCATGCCCTCCAAAGTCCTCATCGTCATCGGCGACGCAGCCGAAGCCATGGATACCCTCTACCCCTTCTTCCGCATCAAGGAAGCCGGGTACGAAGTCGTCGTCGCCGGCCCGCAGGCCCGGCTCTACCACCTCGTGATGCACGAGATTCCGCCCGGCTGGGACATCACCCGCGAAGGCCCCAGCTACCACATGGCGGCCGACGTCGCCTTCGCCGACATCAACCCCGCGGACTTCATCGGCCTCTTCATCACCGGCGGGCGCGCGCCCGAATACCTTCGCTACGACCAGCACCTGATGGCTATCACGCGTCACTTCTTCGCCGAAAACAAGCCCGTCGCCAGCGTCTGTCACGGCGTGGAGATCATCGCCGCCGCCGACGTCATCCGCGGCAAACGCGTCGCCACCGTTGCTAAGTGCGCCATGGACGTCACCTTCTCCGGCGGCACGTTCGTGAACGAAGGCTGCGTCCGCGATGGCAACCTCGTCAGCGGCCGCACCTGGCACGACAACCATCTCTTCATGGCCGAGTTCATGCGCATGCTCGAAGCCGCCGTCTAAACGGCCACCCACATGCTCTTCTCCTGGTGTACGAACCCAGGAGAAGAAATGAACTCGTTCCGCACCGCCCCGCTCATCCTCGCCGCGCTGTCCCTCTGCGCCCTCACGCCCGCACATGCCCAATCCGCTATCGTCGTTAACACATCGGCCATCCAGTTAAGCTCCTCCCCCGGCAACCCCGCCGCCGTCTCCCAGGCCGTCTCCGTGAATACCAGTAACGCCGCCTTCGGCTACCAGGTGAACACCACCATCTCCAGCCCCACTGGCGGCAACTGGCTCACGGTCGACCGCCTCAGCGGCTCCACCCCCTCCGCCATTCTGGTCTCCGCCAACGCTGCCTCCCTCGCCGCCGGCACCTATTTCGCCACGGTCCAAATCTCCAGCTTCGGCGCCACCAATACCCCCGTCACCATTTCCGTCACCTTCATCGTCAGCGGCGCTGCCCAGCTCACGTACGCCCCCGCATCCCTCACCTTTAACTACCAACTCGGCGGCGCATTCCCGACTCCGCAAACGATGTCGGTGACCGCCAGTGGTCAATCGGTCACTTTTTCCGCCACACCGCTTACTGTCACCGGCGCCGGATGGCTGGAAGTGGGCCCACCCAGTGGTGCCACACCGGCCAACATCACCGTCAGCGCCTCCGCCGCTTTCCTCAGCGCCGCCGCTCCCGGCGTCTACAATGGCTTCGTCGTCCTCACGCCTTCCACCGGTGGTGGCACCGCCGTCCAGCTGCCCGTGACGCTCAACGTCACCGGCACCCCCAAATTCACCGCTGCCCCGGAATCCATCACCTTCAATTACCAGACTGGCCAGGCCAACCCTCCGCAGCAGACCATCAACGTTGGCCTCCTCGGCGGCATCGGCCCCTTCAGCACCACCGTCAGCACCAGCCAGGGCGGCAATTGGCTCGTCGTCACGCCACTCACCGGCGTCACACCGACCACCCTCACAATCGGCGTCCAACAGCCCTCGGCCCTCCCTCCCGGCATCTATAACGGCACCATCGCCATCGGCAGCCCCTCCGGCGTTGGCGCGGCGCTCTCCATCCCCGTCACGCTCACCATCAGCAACAGCCCGCTGCTCACTCTGGCGCCAAACTCCCTGAAGTTCACCTACCAAATCGGTGGCGCCGCGCCCACGCCGCAGGTCATCACCCCTGCCAGCTCCAGCACTGCCATCAACTTCACCGTCACCCCGCAATCGGCGGGCAACTGGATCACAGCTAACCCCGTCTTCGGCACCACGCCCAACCCCATCAGCGTCGGCATCAGCCCCGCCGGCCTCGCCCCCGGAACCTATACCGGCTCGGTTACCGTCACCGGTAACGGCTCCGGCAACGGCCCCCAATCCGTCCCCGTCACCCTCACCATCACCAACAACCCTATCCTCACCGCCTCAAGCACCGCCCTGACGTTCAACTACCAGCGCGGCCGCGACATCCCCAGCGCCCAGATCGTCAACGTCGGCAGCACCGGCGCGCCGTTCAACTATTCCATCCTCACAGAAACCCTCACCGGCGCCGGTTACGTGGCCATCAACGTCACCAGCGGCACCACTCCCGGCAGCTTCGCCGTCAGCATGGTGCCCTCTGTCCTTGCCAGCGGCCTCCCGGGTAACTATAGCGCGCGCATCGCCATCACCGCTCCCGGCGCTGCCAATAGCCCCCTCATCATTCCTCTTACCCTCGTTCTTAGTGATGGCCCCCTCGTCAACGTCAGCCAGCCCTCTCTGGCCTTCAACTTCCAGGGCGGCGGCGCGCTCCCCGCTCCCCAGTTCCTCTCCCTCACCAGCACCGGTGACCCGGTCAATCTTGCCGTCTCCAGCACCAGCACCGGCGGTTGGCTCACGGTCGGCCCCTCCACCACCGCCACCCCGGCCAACGTCACCGTCCAGGTGAACCCCCTCGGTCTCCTGCCCGGTGTCTACAACGGCGCCATCACCATCACCTCCGCCGCCCAGAACAGCCCCATCACCATCCCCGTCTCGCTTACTGTTAGCGCCGGCACCCTCTCCGCCAGCCCGGCGAGCCTGACGTTCCTTCAGGCTCAGGGCGGCAACACGCCACCCTCGCAAACGATCGCTGTTGCCAGTAACGGACCCAGCCTGGCGTATTCCGCCATGGCTAACTCCGCCATCGGCTCCTGGCTCTCCGTCAGCCCCTCTGCTGCCGCCACGCCGGGCGCCATCACCGTTGCCGTCAATGGCGCCGGCCTCGCTCCCGGTACCTACATGGGCGTCGTCACCGTCACCTCCACCGGCGCCGCCAATAGCCCGCTCAATATTCCCGTTACCCTCACCATCGGGGCCCAGCAGACTATCGCCGCCGCTCCGTCCGCGGTCGCCTTCACCTACCAGCTGGGCGCCGCCTCGCCTGCCACGCAGACCGTCGCGCTCTCTTCTACCGGCACCGCCGTTGCCTTCGTCGCCAGCTCCAGCGCCACTTGGCTCAGCGCCACGCCGGCCAGCGGCACCGTCCCAACGGCGCTCACCCTCACCGTCAACCCCGCCGGCCTCACCGCCGGAACGTACGCGGCCACGGTGACTATCACCGCACCCGGCGCCAGCAATAGCCCACAGACCGTCGCCGTCTCGCTCACGGTCACTGCTCTGGCCTTTCCCGCCATCAGCGCCGTTGGTAACGGCGCCAGCTTCCTCCCCGGCCCCATCTCTCCCGGAGAGCTGATCAGCATCGTCGGCGCCAACCTCGGCCCGGCCACCCCGGCCTCCTTCGTCCTCAATGCCGTCGGCCTGGTGGATCCCACGCTCTCCGACACGCAGGTGCTCTTCGACAACCTTCCCGGGACTGTCCTCTATACGTCCCAGACCCAGGTCAACGTCATCGTCCCCTACGATGTCTACGGCCGCCTCTCGGTCCGCATGACGGTCATCTACCGCGGCCAGGTCTCCTCGATTCTTGAACTCCGCGTCGCCGATTCGGCACCCGGCATCTTCGCCGTCGGCGGCTCCACCCAGGGCGCGATGGTCAACCAGAACGGCACCATCAACACCGCCAACAACCCCGCCCCGCGGGACTCTGTCATCACCGTCTATCTGACCGGCGAAGGCCAGACGACACCTGGCGGTCAGGATGGCCGCGTCACCCCGCGTGACGGCACATTGCTCAAGCGCCCGCTGCTTGCCGTGACGGCCACCATCGGCGGCATGCCGGCCGTGGTGGAATACGCCGGCGCCGCCCCCGGCATCGTCTCCGGCGTGATGCAGGCCAACCTCCGCATCCCCGCTAACGCCCCCACCGGTAACCAACCTGTGGTGATCACCGTAGGCACCGCCGCCAGCCAGTCCAATGTAACGGTGGCGATCCGCTAACGCGCGCCCACCACGAACAGGCTACCCGCATTCTGCGTGTAGATCCGCCCGTCCCCGCCAATCGCGAGCGGCGTATACGCCGCTCCGATTGCCACCTTCAGGAACAGGTTGCTAACCAGCCGCCCGTTCCTGTCGATGGCGTACAGATTGCCGTCCTCACTGTTGGCGTACATCACGCCGTCCTTATCCACGGCAACCATGTTCACGCACCACTCGAACCCCTCCGGTTGCGTCTCGCACCGCGTGGTCCCATCCGGCTGCCGTTCGCAGGCCTGGGTGTTGGTGCTCCGGAAGTTCCACTCCTTGCGCAGGTCGGCGTTCAGACTCACCAGGTCGTAGCGCCGCTCGTCCGGCAGGCAGAACGCCGCCGTCCCGCAGTACGATGGTGCCCCGTAGTGGTTGTCTTTCAGCAGCACCGAATACGTCCCGTCATGCGGGTACACCGCCGGTGTCGTGTCCCAACCGAAGTCGTAGGCGGCCAGGTAGTCGCCGGCCGGGCTGAACTTCATCAAGTGCCCCCGGAAGTGGTTGTACCCAGTGAACGCGCCGTACAGAATGGACCCATCCGGAGCCACCACCGGAGACGCCGTCGACAGGTCCATCACCTGCCCGGCGGGCAGCGTGTTGGTCGTCGGGTCCACGCCCCGTGTTGCGCCGGCGCGGCACCCGCCGCGCGTCCCGCTCGCCGGTAGCGACACGTCGCAGCCGTCATTCAAACGATCCCGTAACGAAGAGATCCACTTCACGCGCAGGTTCGGGTCCAACGCCACCAGGTAGCCGTGGCTGGCATTGAAGTGCGCCCGGCCGACGGTGTAGATGGTGCCATCCGCGCCCACTGCCGGCGCCACGTTCAACCCCGGCCGTTGGCGGCCGCAAGGGCCGCTTGGCGGAACAGCGTCTGGCGTGGGCGGCCACGGCAACGGCGCTGCCGCGCCCGCTTCGGCGAAGCTCTGCCGGCACGTGGACGGCGCCTCCCGGTTCATCCGTCCGAAGGACACGCGCACCACCGTGCCATCGGCGCCGATCTTTACCAGCCACGCCCCGGCCACCTCGGTGGTCCACGGGTTCGTTGGCGCCAGTTGGATGGCGTTGTAGTAAAGGTTGCCTCCGTCGTCGGCCGTCAGCGGACCCGCCACATACATGTTGGGGTTCTCTTCGCCGAAGGGGTTGATCTGCTCCATGACTCGTCCGGAATCCCGGTCGATCTTCATCACCATGCCCGCGTTCGACGGCGCGTAGATGTAGCGGCCCACCAGCACCGGATGGAACACCGGCTCCCAGCGGCTGCCGGTGTCGGGCGCGGGTTTCCAGCGGGAATCGGTGGTCCACTTTGCCGACAGCTTCCCGCCCTCCCACTGCAGCCGCGTTACGTTCCACTGGAACCGGTTCCACAGTGCTGTGCCGCACGGTTGCAGGAACTCCCGGCAGGAGCGCCACTCGCCCTCGCGCGTCATCATGAACACGTCCTGCCCGTCCACGATCGGGGCCATGTAGTGCACCAGCAGGTTGCCGTTGCTGTCCTCGCGCATAGCCTCGGCCAGCGGGTCGTACAGGAACTCGCCCTGGATCACCTCTGGCCGCTGTGCCGCCACGTTGACGGCGCCGGTATGCCGCGGGTTCTGTCCCCACTGCGTCCAACCCTGTCCCCACGCCAAGCCGGCTATGAAGCACAGCGCCAATCGCTTCATCGCTAGACTCCCGCTCGCTGGAAGATCGCCTCGGACTTCCGCTTGATCTCCCCGGCCAGCACAAACGGGTCGGCCTGCTGATACTTCGGCCAGAAGAGCTCCACGGAGATCGGGCCCTTGTAGCCGCGGTCCACCAGTTTCCGGACGATCCGGTCCAGCGGCGCCACGCCCTCGCCCGGCACCACGCGGGACTGCAGATCCAGCAACTCCCGCGGCATGTCCGGCGTGTCGTTCAGGTGGGCGTGGAGGATCTCGCCGGGGCGGATGTCGTCCATGTCCTCCATCCGGCTGGGGCCGGCCCAGAAGTGGTAGCAGTCGAAGATGACGCCGAAGTTGGGATGGGCCGCCTCCCGGTGCAGGCGCAGCGCCGTGGGCAGGGAAGCCAGATATGTCGAGTTCCGGACGAACTCGGCGCCTACCTTCAAGTCGAACTGTTTGGCCACGTCGGCCACTTTGCGGATGTTCTCCACGCCGCGGGTGTAGTCGTCAGCGGTGAACTTGGCTGCGGTCACGCATGGCGAATAGACCACCGGCGCACCGAGCGCTTTAAACTGCTCGCAGCGCCGTTTGAAGGTCTCCAGGTTTTCGTTGAACTTCGGGTTGGGCTCCCACAGCCCGGTCACGCCCAGGGCCGCGCACACGACGGTCTGCCCGTTATCGGTGATGACTCGCTTGGCGTCGGCCAGCGTGCCTGTCTTCAGGAATTCGTCCAGCAGACCGGAGACTGGTTCGACGAGGGTGATACCGGCCTTGGCCCAGCCCTGGAGCGACTTCGTGTACCCGGCCCCGGCGGAGGTGAATTGGTGCAAGCTTAGCTTCATGGTTCGCGTGGCTGCCCCGGCGAGCGCGGCAGGCGCCAGGAGTATGGATCGGCGAGGCAGCATCACGCCTACGGTACCGCGTTTCCGGGATCATCGGGATGGGGGGAGCTTCGCAATGTTTCCGCTCCCATGCCACCGGACGTGGGAGGCGAATCTGGCGGCTCGCCGGCTTCCGCCGGTGCGCGTCGCCGCGAGCGTCTCGGTCTCTTCTCGAAGGACGTGCGGGGCTTCACTTCAAGGGATCACCGGAGGGATGTTCGTCCACCGTCCGCACGCACGGCCTATGGCCTCCATGGATAGGGGCTTCCGTGCGATCTAACAACCCGTTTACATTCACGAGATTGTCACATCAAGTTAACTCGATGTTGAAACTAGTGCCCTAGACTGGGGCCAGATGAAGATCCTTGTACAGCATTTTCTCGTTTTGGCGGGTTTCTCCGCCGCGATTCTGTTCGCACAGACGCCTGGTCCGGTCACCGTAATCAACTACAGCAATCTCGACGTCAAGGCGCCCGTGGCCCCTGGGTCCATTGCGAGCGCTTACGGCAACTTCGGTACCGTTGCAACAACGGCGCTGGCCTCTCTTAACCCGATGCCGACCACGTTGGCGAACGTTCGCCTCACAGTGGGTGGAGTCAACGCGCCTCTCTATTTTGTGTCGGCCAACCAGATCAATTTTGTCGTACCCGTTGGCACGGCCATCGGCGCCGCGCCCATCGAAGTGGTAAACGGCAGCGCCACTGTCGCCCGCGGTACGGTCAACGTTTATGATTTCTGGCCCGCGCTGGCGACCGCTGGTACGGACGCCACGCGTCCGGCCATTGCGCAGAATCAAAACTTCGGCATTAATGGCCGCGAAGCCCGCGCCCGCCGGGGTGAAGTGATCCAATTTTACGCTACCGGCTGCGGAGTGACGAATCCTCGCGTCACCGATGGCGTTCCCCCGGCCACGCTCTCCCGGGCCGTAGCCGACGTGAAGGTAACCATGTCCGTAGTTGAAGTGACTCCGCAATTCGCCGGCGCTCATCCGCAGTTCCCTGGGATCTGTCAGATCAACGCCGTCATCCCCGACAACAGCTTCATTTCCGGCCAGGTGCCGGTGATTGTCACCATCAACGGAATCGCAAGCAATGCAGTTTCGATCTGGGTGGCTGAGTAAACCTCTGGCGTGATCCTCCCAATGAAACAGTTCCTAAGAAATTGCCTCGTACTGGTCGCTACCCTGTCCGTAGCTACCGCACAACCCGCCGGAAAGGGTAATGTCACCGGCACCGTATTTGACGCCGCGACCGGTCGCCCCGTTCCGCTTGTTCAGATCGAAGTCAATGGTGTATCGGATGGCAAGTTGTCTTCCGACACCGAAGGTCGATTCACGATCACACTCTCTCCCGGTACCTATAAGCTTCGTCTCACCAGCTCGAACCATATGGAAACCACGGTTGAGGACGTCCAGGTGAAAGCCGGCGAAATCACCGAGGCGGGCGTGGTCCTTCAACAGAAGGGTACGGTCACCACGGTGGATGTTGTCGAGAAGGTCGGATCGTTGCAAACGACGGCCGAGTCGGTCCTGGTGGAGCGCAAACTTGCTTCGACTGTCAGTGACAGCATTTCCAAAGAAGATATCAAGGCCAGTACGGCCTCCGACGCCGCCGGCGCGCTCGAAAAGGTAACGGGTATCTCTATCGTCGACGGTGGATTCGTTTTTGTGCGTGGTTTGGGAGAACGGTACTCGTCGACCATGCTCAACAACGCCATGGTCCCCACCACGGAACCGGAACGTCGCGTTGTCCCGCTCGATCTCTTCCCCGCCTCGCTCATCGACAGCATCAAGGTCGTCAAGACCTACAGCGCCGATCTGCCGGGCGAGTTCTCCGGCGGCCTCGTGCAGATGCAGACCACGGAATTTCCGGCTCAGAAAACCGTGACGGTCTCCGTCAATTACGGCTTCAACTCACAGACTTTCGGCAAGCGGTTCGGCAGCTACAGTGGCGGCTCCCGCGACGCTTTCGGCTTCGACAGCGGGAACCGCGGCTTGCCGGCCGGGATCCCGGCGGATCGGCGGCTGTTCGTCGGAAACTTCTCTGACCAGGAGTTCCAGCAGTTCGGACGCTCCTTCAATCCCGACTACGAGATTCGGCCCGTTTCGTCGGCGCGGCCGACGCAGACCTACTCGATTTCCGGCGGCAACACGTGGGGCAAACTCGGCGTAGTCGCGGCGGTGACGTTCAACAATTCGCCGCAACAAACTCCCGAAGATCGCCGCTTCCTGGTGAATAGCGGCGGCGGCCGTCCACAGATTTTCTCCGATTATAAATTCGACGTTGGAAACGAGTCGGCACGCATCGGTGCGGTGCTCAACGCGGCTTACCGCTTTAACAGCTCGAACAAAATTATCTTCCGTAACACACTTACCCGCGATACGGACAAAGAGGCCCGGTTCCTCTCCGGCCTCAACGGCGGCAACGGCCAGGACATCCTTTCCGAGCGCCTTCGCTGGACCGAGCGCGGGCTGATGTCGACCGGAGTCGAAGGTGACCATGCCCTTGCGCGCTTAAGAAACAGCGTGTTCCACTGGCAGTTCACGGTCTCCAATTCCGACCGCTCCGAGCCCGACCTCCGCGAAACTATCCGTGGCCGGGAACCGGGTTCCACCCAGCCCTACGCCTTCCTGAATCTTCCCGAATCCGGCCTCCGTTTCTTCTCCGAACTCAAGGACAAGATCTACGAGCCACAGGCCGATTGGGGGATTCCGTTCTTCAAGGGCAAATTCAGCGGCCTGTTCAAGAGCGGCTTCCGCGGCACGATCCGCCGCCGCGACTTCGACAGCCGCCGCTTCCGGTACTTCCCGATTCGCGCGGGAACGATCGATTTCGCCCAGCCGACCAATACCGTGCTCGGCGCTAACAACATTCGACCGGATGGGTTCGCCGTTCGCGAAATTACCCGCGGAACGGATCGTTATGAAGCGCTCATGGACATCTATGGCGGCTACACCATGGTGGACTTGGCCATCGGCTCCCGCTGGCGCGTGATATCCGGTGTCCGCGTTGAAGATGCCCAGATCAACGTCACCACGCTTGATCCGCTCGTTCCCGGTGGCATTCCTTCCTTCGCGAATCTCTATAACAGGGATTACCTGCCTGCCGTCAATGTCATTTATCAATTGACAGCAAAGCAGAATTTACGCTTTGGTTATGGACGGACGGTCAATCGTCCGGACTTCCGCGAACTGTCTCCGTTCGAATTCACGAATGTCGTGGGCGGTTACTCGACGGTCGGTAATCCGAACCTCCGCCGCGCGAAGATCGATAACTTCGACGCGCGCTGGGAGTGGTTCCTCGGCGGTAATCAAGTGGTCGCGGCCAGCTACTTTTTCAAGAAGTTCAAGGATCCGATCGAGCAGATCTACCGGCCCACGGCTTCCGAGCTCCGGCAGAGCTTCCTGAACGTCGACAGCGCCCGCAACCAGGGTGTGGAACTCGAATGGCGCCAAGGACTGGGACGCTTCAGTAAGTCTCTCCGTGACTTCGGTTTGCAGGCGAATATAACCGTCGTCGATTCGAATGTTACGATTCCAACCGGCCAGTTCGTCCAGCTCACCTCGGCTAACCGTCCGCTGGTTGGCCAGTCCCGCTACATCTTCAATGTGATTGCTGAATGGCAGCGGGCCGCGTTGCGGTCGAACGCACGCTTCTATGTCAATTCCGTCTCCCGCCGCATCACCGACGTCGGCACTTTCGACCTCCCGGATGTCTACCAGGAACGGAATGTGCTCCTCGACTTCGTTTATGAATACAGTGCGAAAGAAAGCGGAAAGTGGAAGCTGCGCTTCAGCGGCGAAAACCTGAACAACAACGTCTACCGGCAGACGCAGGCCAACTTTGTGGTTCGCCGTTTTCAGATTGGTCGTACTTTTACGATCGGCACCAGTTACACGTTTTTCTAACTCCAACAAAGGAAATAATACCGAGCTATGCGAAAGATTACTCTCGCCACCGCGGCGCTGGGACTGCTCAGCACTGGTCTCGCTGCTGCCGAGGGTCCCGTTTTCCGGACCGTCAGCACCAGCCAGGCCGAACGGGAAATCAGTGGATTCACCAGTGTTTCCTCGACCGCAGCGATGTGGGTGTGGGCCGACAAACAGGTCTACCGGCCCGGCGAACAACTCACTGTTCGTTGGACCGTGAAGCCCAATAACGATCTGTATCCGTACACGATCGTGGCCTACCGGCAGAACAACCAGAACGGTGCGAAGTTCTATCTGCCAGCCAACAGCAACGCCGCCACCGACTTCTTCGGCAACACCCCGGAACAGGGCTTCCGCATCGTGCGGATCCCAGAAGCGGCCAAGGCCACTGTGGCCACGGTCACCGTTCCCGAAGAGTTCGGCATGCACACGCTGGTTGTGCAGTTGCGCGACTACACCGGTACGCGCCCGGTGAAGACCGCTTACTTCAAATTCAGTGTCGTCCGCGCCACGGTCGACCTGCCGGCCAACATCACCGAAAACCGGACCCTGACTTCCGACAATGCCTACAGCATCCGCGGCATCGTCACCGTCCGCAACAACGCCACGCTCACCATCGAGCCCGGCACGGTAATCATCGGTCAACCCGGCTCGCAGCCGCCTTCGGTGCTGCTCGTCGCCAACAACGGCAAATTGGTTGCCGAAGGCACGCGCTCCCGCCCGATCATCATGACCTCGTCGCAGCCCATCGGCCGCCGTCAACGCGGCGACTGGGGTGGCCTCGTTATGCTCGGCCAGGCCCCGATCAACGATCCCGCCGGCTTCCTGACCATCGAAGGCCTCCCGGAACTGCCGGAAACCCGTTACGGCGGAACCGATCCGAATCATAGCTGCGGCAGCCTGAAGTATCTTCGTGTCGAGTTTGCCGGCGCCCTCCTGCGGCCCAACGAAGAAACCAACTCCATCACCTGGGGTGCTTGCGGCAAAGGTACTAAGGCCGAATACCTCCAGGCCCACTATGGCCTCGACGATGCCTTTGAATGGTTTGGTGGCACCAACGACGCGAAGTACCTCGTCGGCACCTACACGGCGGACGACTTCCTCGATGGCCAGGTCGGCTGGTCCGGGCGCGTGCAGCACGGTGTGATGGTCGCCAACGACGACCTTTCGAACCGCGGCATCGAGATGGACAACTACGAGCGGAACTTTGCCGCGCGTCCTCTCGGCAGTCCCTCCATGTACAACATCTCCTTCATCGGCGGTGGCGCGCGTGGCTTTGACGAAGCCGACTCACCCTGCCTGTATTTCCGGCGCGGCGCGGGCGGTTCGTACAACAACATGCTCTGCTACAACTGGGTCACCCGTACCTTCGGCGGCGCCAACATTGCCGACAGCATCCAGCCGAACATCGCTGCCGGGAACTTCAAAGTGAATGGAATCCTGTCCTGGAACAGCGGCCTCAACACGACGCCTCCTGCTCCGGCTACCCTGGATGGTCAAGTAGTCGCGGACTTCCGCGCCCTCCTGACGGCTCCCGGCTCGCAGTTCCTCATTGCGGACACCCTGCTTCGCCGCCCGCTGGAACGCTCCGACCCGGACTTCCGGCCTCTCACCGGTTCGCCCATCTATCGCGCCAACTGGATTCAGCCTCCGGACGACGGCTTCTTTGACCAGTGGGCCACGTGGATCGGCGGCTTCGGCGACCACGACTGGACCGAAGAGTGGGCGAACTTCGCTCAGGAACAGGATTTGCAGCAGCCGTAAGCGCGACTGCAAGATAGGCAATACTCTCAGCCCGCGGCTCCGGCCGCGGGTTTTTTTGTGTCTGTTGTTGAAGTTGTCCTCTTCGGACTCTGCTGCTCGTGGCGCTCGCCGAAAGATCCTGATCATTGGCGATTCAAGCACCATCGGATACCCTCCATTCGTATCGCTGGAGAGGCCACCGTCGTCCATTCTAACGAAGACTCCGGTATGACTCCCGCGGTCCCGTTTGTTCGCCCACACTGGCAGCCCGCCACCAATTCCTCGCAGCATCCGAATGGGACTTGTCCGCCTGGCGTCTTCAAGGCCAACCGATACCCTTACCCACAAATCCGAGAAGGGTGTCCGTACCTCTTCCGGGTACGACGCCGGTGTCGACGGAAAAGAATGGCAGATGGCCAAGCGGGACTGGTTGGCAAGCACTCTCCGCCAACCACCTCACGTGGCTTGCCAACTCGTTGCGAGCAGGCCGGATTGGTAGAAGCGTCGATCCTGGGCGCCGCCCAGAACAGGTAGATCCGTCGCTAGATCTTCCTGCCAGTCTCTCCTGTATGGCCTGGGATCGCGTTACACCGCACAATTACGTGAATAGGGGCCTATCCGTCGTGTTTCATAGCGTAGTCATCACCTCGAAGGCGCCTTGCTGCTGATTCGTCATTCACGTGTCACATTCCGGCGGTAACGTTACATTGATGAATCAAAAGGAGGAGGCGCCGCTCATCTACGGGGTTGTCGTCCCGCGATCTTACCCGGCGATCCAATTCCCGATCGGGCTCCTCAACTTTCCTCCCGCGGCGGCGGTCGCGGGCATCCCGATGGCCGACATACTGGCTGGGGTGGCGGGTCTGGTCCGGTTCTGCCACCGGATACGCGTGGATGCCCAGGCCATCTGGTTTCTACCGGGGCCGGGGCCGGCGCCCTCGGGCGCGCAGAGCGCTGGGGCGCAGTTGCTGCCATTTCGATTGACGGCCGAGGAGCTATTGTTCTGCCGCTGGTTCGGCCATTCCTTTTCCGTTGAGTCGGCATACCCGGAACCGGAGGCGTTTGCGGGGTTGAGCGATGGCCACCTTCGCGGGCAGGTTGTTGACCTGTTGAAAAAGTTAAACGGCGACCGCTTGGTGGAGGCCGCCGTGTATCAGAAACTGACCGACATCATCAATCGCGGTTGGGAGGAATCGCCGATAGTTGCGCATCCAGCCAGGGGAGCCAAATGCGTAACGCCGAGCGGCGGGCGATGATCACCTGATTGGTGGTTTGGCCAGCGGCCTTGACGCCCATGGCGATTGCGAGGCGGTCTTCGCCCAGGACGCGCACGCGGACGCTCCACTGGCGGTCCGTATCGCTGGGCCAGTAGTGGGTACGGGACTTCGCATCGGGGAACAGCGCGTCGACGTTGACGGGGATGTGAAAGTTGCGAGTGACGCCGGCGAGCTTGCCGTCCTCTTTGCGGAAGAGCAGAAGATGGGAATGGTCGTGGGCATCGGCGACATCGGTCTGGTAGAACCAGGTGATGAAGCGTGGGTCGGCATCGGCAATTTGAACGGGAGGGCCCAGGCGGCGGGAGAGCTGGGTGGGGGTTTCTTCCAGGGTGTAGCGCAGGAGTTCGGCGGCGGCCAGCGGTGTTTCGGCGCGCAGCAGGGGCGCGGCGATAAGCCACACCCCTGCTGCCAGAAGCAGTCCTTGCATCCTTACTTTCCTACCGTGCGGGGGAGAGCCTTGCTGTTCTGCAGGAGATCAACGAGACGGTCGCCGTCGGTGGTGTCAGTGGAGAGAGCCGCGGCCATCTTGAAGAAGATGTCGGCCTGGTCCATGTAGCCGGTGAAGAGGAAGGCGCCGGGGCCTTCGGCCGAAACCGGGACGCTGGAGCCGGTGTGATCGCCGGTACGGAAGCCGACGGCCAGGCGGCGCAGGCCGGGGCCGCTGTTGGCGGGGTAGCCGGTCTTGGAGTCCATCGGGTAGGCGGTGCTGCCGAAGTAGGTGGAGTAGGTGCTCGACGCCGGGTCGGCCGCAACATTCACGGGCGGGAACGAACCGGGCATACCGGCGCGGCCCGCGTTGTTGGAAGCGCCAGTGCTGGCGTTGATGAAGGGCAGGCCGGCGCGGGCGTTGGAGTAGGAGTCTCCGTATACGGTGAAGTCCTGGTCGCCGGCGGCGGTCCGGAAGGAGATCTTTTCGGATTTGCTGCGGTTGAAGTATTCGGCATCGGGGGTGTTGCTGACGCCGATGATGTGCATGGACTGATCGTGATCGGCAGTGACGACGATGAGCGTGTCCTTGCTGCTGCGTTTGGCGGCCCAGGAGCGGGCGACGCCGACGGATTTATCCAGTTCAATCGCATCCCAGATGGTGCCGCCGGCTTGATTGGGGTGGGACTGTTTGTCGATGGACGCGGCTTCCACCATAAGGATGAAGGGCGACTGGAAGAAGCTGGTGGAGAGGATTTCGATGGCTTTGCCGGTCATGACGTCGAGCATGGGCTGATCGGTGAAGCTGCCGAGGTTGGCGACGGGTTCAGAGGCCGGGCGCTGCATGCCGAGTTTGTCGTAGGCGACGTCCATGTTCACGTCGGCGGCGGTGGTGATGCCGTTCGAGTTCGGGGCAGGGTTTGCGGAGCCTTTGAAGAGGCCGATGGTGGGTTGGCCGTAGTTCAACGCTTTGAGGTCAGTGGCGTTGGTGACGTAGCGGTAGCCGAGGGAGCGGAACTCGCCGATGAGGTCACGGCCATCGGGACGGCCGGCGGCGGTGAACGGATCGGTGCCGCCACCGAGTATGACGTCGAAGGCCGGGCGGCCGCCGAGCATGGGGTTTTCACGGTAATGGCGGGCGATTTCCAGGCGACTCTGGCGGAAGCCGACGTAGGCGCCTTGTACGGCGGGAGTGGCATCGGTGACGGCGGCGGTGGTGACGATGCCGGTGCGGTACTGGTAGCGGCGTTTCAGATACTGCCACAGGTTTTCGACACGGGGGTTGTCGTTGATGAAGCCAACGGTGGAGGCATTTTGGAGGCCGTTGAAGCGCCAGCGGCAGTCGTTGCCGTCGGCGAAGGTGTTGACGGCGTTCAGGAAGCTCTTGTTGCCGGTGGCCCAGGCGGTACCGGTGTTGGCGGAGTCGGGGACGATGGAATCGGAGCCGTAGGTCATGGACATGCCGGTGACCGGCATTTTGTCCATTTCGAGCAGGTTGTCGAAGTAGCCTTCGCGGAAGGCGTTTTTGCCGTTGGCGTCGAGTGTGGCACGGCCGACGAGACGGGCGGCGTCGCGGTAGGCGGTGCCCAGGGCGTCGCCGATGAAGAGGACGATGTTGCGGCGTTGGTTGGCGGGGAGGTTGAACTCGCGGATGGAGAGGGTGCGGGAGTCGGTGACGGTGGCGCCGTCGGCAGTGAGGCTGACGGTGAGCGGGATGTCGCCGGGGGTCTCAATGGACTGCAGGTTGGCGCGGAGGACGAAGTCCGAAGAGGTATCGCAATCGAGTTCGGTTTTGACGGGGGCGGAGAATTTAGAGGTAAGGTCGACGGTGCCGGCGGTGACCTTCACGTTGGACACGGCTTGCGCGTTGCGGACTTCGATGACGAGGTCGATCAGTTGGCCCTGGAGGAGGCGCGTGCGTTCAGGCAGCGCGAAGCGGACATTCGGCGCCGTGGATTGGGCGTAAGAAGAGAGGCCGGCGAGCAGTGTGAATGCGGCCGTTTGGAAGAATCTGGTTGATCTTTGCATAGATTGATTCAGCGTCCAATCCAGCCGTGCTAGATGGCGGCTTCATCACAATCGGCTCAATAGTGCGTTACAGGGTTAACGAGACGTTGGACTCCGTCACGTTTTTCCTGGGGATTGCGCTTTGCAATATAGCGGCGCGCAGAGCGAGGCCGCGAGCAAACGCGAAAACAAGGACTCCCATGGCAAAACGAAAACGACCCACGAAAGCGTCCCAGCAGAACGACCTGATGGATGACATGAAAACCTTCATCCGTACGGAGGGCCTGCGGTATCTGAACGCCCGGAACATCAACTCCATTGGCATCGGCCGGAAGATCAGCGCCAAAGGGCCTAGCCTGACTTTCGCAGTTCGCACCGCGAAACAAAGCTAAACCCCATAGAATCATGGAAGCCCTCCGCTAGGTCTTCACCACAAATATCGCGATCTCAAGCCGAGCGCACAGAAGCGGGCGTACTC
>JBIKOG010000358.1:0-6023 GCA_044358225.1 Bryobacteraceae bacterium
CCGTATCCCGCCGATCGTTTTGACGCTACTTATTTGCGGTAGGAGCCGTATGCGGTAGTGCCGCTCGTACGGATCTGTGCGGGGGGCGGGTCGTGAGATTCGTCCCTACCGCGACCCATAATATTGCGGATGTGAGACGGGAGGGGGTGGAGTTTAGTAGGCTTTTTTGGTGCGTTTGAATTGCTGTATCAGGAGATTGGAATGAAGACTCTACTGTTTTGTTTGACGGCGGCGGGCCTGCTGGCTCAGGCGCCGAAGCAGGCGCCGGCGCCGATGACGTTCTTTGTGACGTCGGTGGGCGGAGGCGATGGGGCGAAGCTGGGCGGACTGGCTGGGGCCGATGCGCATTGCGCGAAACTGGCCGCGGCGGCGGGTTCCACCATTAAGACGTGGCATGCGTATTTGAGCACGCAGGCGGCCGATGGCAAGCCGGCGGTGAATGCACGTGACCGGATTGGCAATGGCCCCTGGCATAACGCCAAAGGCGCGCTGATTGCGCGGGATTTGGGACATCTGCACGGCGATACCGTGGATGAAGCCCGGCTGGGCAATATGGTGACCAAGAACAACGCCCTGAACGAAAAGGGCGAACAGATTAACGGTGTTGGCGCGACGCCGAATCAGCACGACATTTTGACGGGTTCGCAGGCCGATGGGCGGGCGTATACCGATTCGGCCGACCATACCTGCAAGAACTGGACGTCCAACGCCGCCGATGGCGTGGCGCAGGTGGGTCACTCTGACCGGAATGGCGGCGGGATCTCGTGGAACGCCGTGCATCCGTCGCGCGGTTGCGGCCAGGCGAACCTGGTGGCGACTGGCGGGGCCGGATTGTTCTACTGCTTTGCGCCTTCGGCCAAGTAACGGTTGATTCTTCTGGCGCGCCTGCCGGTGGCGGGCGCGCTTTTTCTATTTTGGGAGGGGTTTATGAGCGCAGTGGGACGGCTGGTTATGGACGTCTTGCCGGAGTTTGGCGGGGAGATGCGGCGGTTGCTGTTGGAACTGGGCGAGGCTGGAATGGCGGCGCAGGTGGCGGGGTTGCGAATTGTGGAGATTTGCGGGTGTGGGGACGACTTTTGCTCCACGTTTTATGTGCGGGAGCGGCCGGAGGGGACGTTTGGGCCGGGGCATCGGAATGTGCCGTTGGAGCCGGATGAGGGGTTGGTGAGTTTGGATGTGGTGGATGGGGTGATTGTGTGCGTTGAGGTTTTGTATCGGGAGGATGTGGGGGAGTTGTTGGCGAGTTGAGGAGCAGGAGCGCGGCCTCGCGTGGATGGATTGGGGACGATGATCGCTGTTGCGATTGGGCTTTCGCAGGCGGGGAGACCGGAACGTAACGGGGAGGATTTTTTCCGCGCCCGCCGTGGCGGGCGTGGGCTCGTTTTGATTGCCCGGGAGGAGCGCCCCCCCCCCCGGGTATGAAGCAGGGCCTCCTTTTCTACTTGAAGTCGTTCAGCACCGGGCGCCGCACATTCGCCGGCGGCGGAATGAAGCTTTTGCTCGCCGCCCGCCGTTTGGCGATTGCAGAGATGGCCTCGATAACGACCCGTTCTTCCTGCACCATGTTCGCTGCCGTGTTGGCAGGACCTGGCACACCGGAGTTGCACCCGCAATCAAACTTCATGTCGGGTCCGACAGCGGGCAACGGCATGAGGCCTTCGGCAGTGAACGAACCGTCCATGGTGAAGCCCATATGCTGCGACGTGTTTTCGACCAGCACGTAAACGCAGTTGCGGCCTGCGCGGAACCACGAGGGCTGGCTGGGATTGGAGACGATTGGCGTGCCCCAACTCCAGCGGCCGCTATTGGGCGGCACGGCGACGTTGAGCACCGAGTTGACCCAGACCTGAACGTTGTCGTCGGCACGGAGATTGAAGCGCATCGCGGCCTCCCGGTAGTTGGGGAGAAGGCAGAAACACTTGCGGAAGATGGAATAGCCGGGGTCTTGCGGGCTGCCTGGGCTGATGGCGGCGGGGCGGGAGTTTATCCAATGGGAACCGGGGCCGGGCGGAAGCCAACCGGTGGGAGTTTTCAACACCCAGGACGCGGCCGGCGCGACCGGCGAGGTGTTGGGGTAGGACGTGATATTGATCCAGTAGTTGTCATTTGTCGTTGAGACAGTGGTAGGCACGACCGGGTACGGCGCGAAAAAGGCGTGATTGTAGCCGGTATTGAGCGGTACCGACGTGGCGGCGTGAGCCGGCACGGTAGTGGTGAGCAGCAGGGTTCCGAGGCACAGAGGCCACAAGGAATTGAGCTTCATGAGATTCTTCCTTTCAGGTTTTGACTCTGCCTACTGATGCGGACCGTCCGTGGAAACCGGGTCAAAAAAAAAACCGGGGTGACAGTGGAGGCGGGTAGCAGCACCCAGATGGGGCCGCCTGTTGAATCGTTGCCAGCGGGGCGGAAGGTGGGAGCGGTGCGGGGCCTGAAAGGGTATTGAGTGAGTGGGGACACGCGGAGGGTACACTCCGGGTGTTTGCGCCTTCGGCAAGGTGGGGATTGACGCGGTTTTGGAGAGGGCGTCCGCTTTGGCGGGCACCCTCTTCTTTTTTGGTTGGCGTGCGTCGTTAGCCCCGTTTCAAAAGGCGGAGCGCGATGAGCGCGGCACCGATGAGCGCGAACGGCGCCGGTTCGGGGACCGACGATATTGAAGGCTCGCCACCGATCCGGATCTGGGATACGTCATGCAGGAGCTCGGTACTGAGAATACCGAGCTGCGTGATGCGTGTCGCGCCCGTGGTGGTGATGGTGAAGTAGGTTCCACCTGTATGCGGCAAATCGAACGGAATGGAGCCGATGACGCCGTCCAATTCGGTTTGGGCCGAGAACTGAACCGATCCGGTGGGAGCGAGTGACAGTTCGGTGAGCTGAAAAATGATCGAGGTAAACGAATAACCGGGGACGGTGATGTTCAATTCCTGAAATCCGACATCGCCCGGGGATTTGACTGTGTTGTGACCGCTATCGATGGCGACGAGTTGGCTGGGAGAGGTCAGGTGTACGAGGATATTGGACGATTGCAGATGGCCAACAACCAGAGTACCGGGACCATCTATGCAGCCGACGCAAGAGTCGTGAAACAGAGCGGGGCTGTCTGGTTGTGGCGTATTTCCGAGGTTAAAAATGACGCCAGCGCTGAGCGGAATGGCGCAAAACAGAACGAGCGGAAGAACGAACGTTGTTCTTTTCATAGGTGGCCTCCTTCAGTGGCCGGCCCTCTTCTCAACACTTAGGATCTTCCCGAGTAGAGTGTGCGCCACCTTGATTAACAAATCAACATAATTTAAGTGAAACGCCTTAGCCGGCGTTGGCAGTTGGCCGGGAGTCCGGCGCGTTTTGGCAGGGTCAATGGTACACTCTGGGTATTGCTGTCCTCCCGGCCGGGCCGCTGTGCCACGTAGTACGGCGCGGGGTTTCGTTTCCTTAGCCGCTCATGAGCACAGACACCACGCCCGTCAGCCGGGCACTTGAATTTCGGAACGCCCTGGAACAGGGTGTTCTTGTCGCCGATGGGGCGATGGGCACGATGCTTTATGAAAAAGGCGTGTTCATTAACCGTTGCTACGATGAGCTGAACCTGTCGACGCCGACCATTGTGCGGGAAGTGCATGAGGCCTATGTGAAGGCCGGGGCGCAGATCCTGGAGACCAACACGTTTGGGGCGAACCGGACGCGGCTGGCGGCGTTTGGGATGGCGGAGAAGTTGCAGGCCATTAATCGCGCCGGGGTGCAGTTGGCGCGGGAGGCGGCGAAGGATAGCGCCTTTGTGGCGGGGGCGATTGGGCCGCTTGGCGTGCGGATTGAGCCTCTGGGGCCGACTTCTTTCACCGAGGCGCGGGAAGTCTTTAAAGAGCAAGTTGAGGCGCTGGTGGCGGCGGGCGTGGACCTGCTGATTTTTGAGACGTTCTACCAGATTCTGGAGTTGCGCGAGGCGCTGTTTGCGGCGCGCGAGGTTGTTGGCGACTCGATGGCGATTATTGCCCAGGTCACCATTAACGACGATGGGTGCATGTTGGATGGCACCGATACGGAGACCTTCGCGGCGCATTTGAACGAATGGCCTTGCGATGTGATTGGGTTGAACTGTTCTGTGGGGCCGAAGGCGACGTTGGAAACGCTTGAGAAGATCATGTCGTTTACCAAGAAGCCGCTGTCGGCGATGCCGAACGCGGGGCATCCGGCGGAGGTTGAAGGCCGGAAGATTTATCTGTGTTCGCCGGAGTACATGTCGCAATATGCGCGGCGGTTTCTGTGGGCGGGCGTGAAGATCATTGGCGGGTGTTGCGGGACCACTCCCGAACATATCAAGCAAGTGCGGAGCGAGGCGCGGAGCTTGCAGCCGGCGCAGCGGAACATTTCGGCTACGGTGGAGGCGCATGCGCACACGGGCGGGTCGATCCCGAAGGTCCCGTTGGCGGAGAAGAGCAAGTTGGGCGCGAAGTTGGCGGCGGGAAAGTTTGTGACCTTCGTGGAGATTCTGCCTCCGCGGGGGGTGGATCCGTCAAAGGAAGTGGCGGGGGCGAAGCTTTGTAAAGCCGCTGGGATTGACGTCATTAACGTCCCGGATGGACCGCGGGCGAGTGCGCGGTTGAGCGCGCAGGTGACGTGCCAGATCTTTCAGGAGCAGGCGGGGATTGAAGCCGTTCTGCACTTCTGCTGCCGGGACCGGAACATTTTGGGGATTCAGTCCGAACTGCTGGGGGCGCACGCGACTGGCGTCCGGAATTTGATTTGCATTACGGGCGATCCGCCGCGGATGGGGAACTATCCGTCGGCTACGGCGGTTTTTGACGTCGACGCGATTGGGTTGTGCAATATCGTCAACAACGTCAATCACGGGTTGGATATTGGCGGGATGCCGATGGGGTCGCAGACGGCGCTGGTGATGGGCGTTGGGGCGAACCCGGGGGCGTTGAACATGGACGAGGAGATCCGGCGGTTCGAGTGGAAGGTGCAGGCGGGGGCGGAGTATGTCGTTACGCAGCCGGTGTTTGATATCCGGCTGTTGGAAACGTTTTTGAAGCGCATTGCGCATGTGAAGATTCCGGTGGTTTGCGGGATCTGGCCGTTGACGAGTCATCGGAACGCGGAGTTCATGGTGAATGAGCTGCGGGTGCCGGTGCCGGAAGAGTATATGGAACGGATGCGGGTGGCCGAGTCGGCTGAGGCGGCGCGGCTGGAGGGCGTGGAGATTGCGCGGGACATGGTGCGGCGGGTGCAGCCGATGGTGGAAGGGGTGCAGTTGTCGGCGCCGTTTGGACGGTACCAGATGGCTGTGGATGTCGCCGAAGTGATTGAGAAACGGGATTAACAGACTTGCCAACCGATTTGATAGTGATTGACACAGAGGCTCCCGAGGCGGAGGCGATTGAGCAGGCCGCAGTGGCGATTCTGCGGGGCAAAGTTGTGGCGATACCGACGGAGGCGCGGTATGTGCTGGTGGCGGACCCGTTCAATTTGAAAGCGGTGGCGCGGGTGTTCGCGGCGAAGGGGCGGGAACAGGCGCGATCGTTGCCGCTGCTGGTGGCCGATATGATGATGGCCGAGGAGATGACGAGTGAGGTATCGGCGCGATTCCGGCTGCTGGCGCGGAGTTACTGGCCGGGGCCGTTGACGATTATTGTGCCGGCGTCGGCGAAGGTGCCGTTGCGGGTGACGGCGAACACGGGGCGGTTGGCGATGCGGCATTCGAGATCGAAGCTAGCGCAGGCGTTGATTGAACGCACGGGGCAGCCGTTGATTGCGACGAGCGCCAATATCAGCGGGCAGCCGACGTGCGCGAGCGGGATTGAAGTGTTTGGGACGATGGATGGACGGGTGGATCTGGTGCTGGATGGGGGGACGTGTCCGGGGTTGGGGTCGACGACGATTGACATTACGGAGCCGTATTGGAAGGTGATCCGGGAGGGGGCGATTCCGGAGAAGGAGTTGGCGGAGTTGTTGCATCGGGCGTAGTGGGGTGGCCGGGGGAATCTGAAATTACGGAATTCGCTGGTGTCACGGTACCAAGGGGAATCTGG
>JBIKOG010000359.1:0-6003 GCA_044358225.1 Bryobacteraceae bacterium
CCGAACTCGCCTCCCCAGATGACTAACGTCTCCTTCAGCAGGCCCCTGCGTTCGAGGTCTTCGAGGAGGGCGGCGACGCCTTTGTCGGTTTTGGCGGCTTGTTTTTCGTGGTTCGCTTCGCAGCCTTTGTGGCCGTCCCAATCGCCTTCGCCGGTGCTGGTTCCGGACCATAGTTGGACGAAACGCACGCCGCGTTCGACCAGGCGGCGGGCCATCAGGCAACGCGTGCCGAACTCGGCCGTGGTCGAGTTGTCCATGCCGTAGAGGTTCTTTGTTGCTTCGGTTTCCTTGCTGAGGTCGGCCAGTTCGGGGACCGCCATTTGCATCTTGAAGGCTAGTTCGTAGGCTTTGATTCTTGCGGCGAGATCGCCGTCGTCGGCTCGGGTTTGCTGGTGGTTTTCGTTGAACCACTTGAGTGTTTCGAGCATGTCGCGCTGGGTGGTTTCGGTGGTGCCTTCGGCGCGGTTGGCGTAGAGGATGGGGGAGCCGGTGCCGCGGAGGGTTGTTGCCTGGAACGTGGCCGGGAGGAAGCCGGAGCTGTAGACGGGCGGGCCGGATTTGATGCCGCCTTCGAGCATCACTACGAACGCGGGGAGGTTTTGCGCTTCGGAGCCCATGCCGTAGACCACCCAGGAGCC
The DNA here is from genome assembly GCA_044358225.1 of Bryobacteraceae bacterium. Classification (GTDB taxonomy): domain Bacteria; phylum Acidobacteriota; class Terriglobia; order Bryobacterales; family Bryobacteraceae. The sequence goes on from JBIKOG010000359.1 coordinate 639, forward strand.
GACGCTGGGTCGGCCGAGGCGGGGCCAGCCGTTGTTCAGCCAGTTGAGGGCCGCGGTGTGGGTGAAGCCGTCGTGGTTCATGGAGCGGACGACGGCGAGTTTGCTCGCGTGTTTTTGGAGGTTGGGGAAGAGGTCGCTGATGACGACGTCGCCGTGTTGGGTGAACTTGCGATTCGAGCCGAGGATGGGGCGTTCTTTGAACGTCGAGAATTGCAGGCGGACGTCGCCGAAGCTTTCGGGGACGAGTTGGCCGTGCATTTTGTTGAGCAGCGGTTTGGGGTCGAAGGTGTCGAGATGGCTGGGGCCGCCGTGCATGAAGAGGGAGATGACCGATTTGGCGGTGCCGCCGCTGGCCTTTTGCGCGGAGAGCAGGACGTTGGCGGCGAGGGCGCCGAAGCCCAGGCCTGCGCGGGTGAGGAACTGGCGGCGGTTGGCGTTAATCGACATAGAGGAACTCGTTCATGTTGAGGATGAGCAGGCAGAGATCCGTTAAGGTGTTGCGTTGCAGGAACGATTGGGCTTTTGCGGTTTCGGCGGTTGTGGGCTGGCGTCCGAGCGCATGGCGCCACGACGCTTCAATTGCGCCGGGGCCTTTGAAGCGGTCGGCCATTTTGGCGGCGTAGGCACGGGTGAAGTCGCCGTTCATCATTGCCAATGCCTGGGGGGCGACGGTCGACGATTCGCGGCGGGCGCAGCTCATGGTGGGGTCCGGCACGTCGAAGGTTTCGAGCATGGGCATTTTGAAGCTGCGCTTGACGTAGAGGTAGACGCTGCGGCGGGTGTGCTCGGCGGGGTCCTGACTGATGGGCCAGAGTTCGGGTTCGCGGATGCCGAGGAATTCTTCCTTGCTGAGCGGGAGGACTACGGGCGGGCCGTACATTTTGGTGTTGAGTTGGCCGGCCGTTTGGAGAACGGCGTCGCGGAGTTCTTCGGCTTCCAGGCGGCGGCGGTTCATGCGCCAGAGATAGGTATTGCTGGGATCGATTTTGGAGTTCGCTTCGTGGGGGCTGGATTGGCGTTGGTAGGCCTCACTGAGCATGATTTGGCGGTGGAGGGATTTGACGCTCCAGTTGTTGGCGATGAGTTCGGCGGCGAGGAAGTTGAGGAGATCGGGGTGGGTGGGAGGGTCGCCCTGGCGGCCGAAATCGTTGGGGGTGGCGACGAGGCCGCGGCCGAAGTGGCCTTGCCAGATGCGGTTGGCCATGACGCGGGCGGGGAGGGGATTTTCGGGCGACGCGATCCATTCGGCTAGAGCTTTGCGGCGTTGGGGGATGAAGGGCTTTTCGGCGGGTTCGCGGATATCGGTGGCGGGCGGGATGGCGGTTAACGTGCCGGGTTTAACGACTTCGCCTTTGTTTGCGAATTCGCCGCGGGCGAGGATGTGGGTGTCGGGGACGATTTCGGTGTGAGCGAGGATGGTGGCGGTGTCGATTTTGGCGGGGGCTTTGAGGTATGCCTCGCCGAGGCGGCGGAGGGCGATGTCGCGGGCGGGGTCGGACTTGGGCATCTTCTGGATGCGCTCTTTGAGCTGGTCGACGGCTTGTTGGCGGGGGTAGAACCGGGTGTAGTTGAAGATGCCGTAGCGGCCGACGATGGGGATTTCGCGGTCTTCGCTGCCGGCGAATATTGCGGCTAGTCGGTAGTAATCCTTTTGCGGAATGGGGTCGAATTTGTGGTCGTGGCAGCGGGCGCAGCCGAGGGTGAGGCCGAGGAAGGCGGAGCCGGTGGTTTCGACGGCGTCGGCTTGCCATTCGACGCGGAACTGGTCGCCGGAGAGGGCGAATTCGTAGTTGACGGGGCCGACGGTGTAGAGGCCGGTGGCGATCCATTTTTCGAGGCGGTCGAGCTTTTCTTTGGGGATGAAGTAGCCGCCGTCGCGTTCGAGGTCGCCGGGGTGGAGTTCGTCGGCGGCGATTTGTTCGCGCATAAATTCGTTGTAGGGTTTGTCGGCGTTGAAGGCGCGGATGACGTAGTCGCGGTAGCGCCAGGCGTTGGTGAAGCTGACGTCGGTTTCGTAGCCGCCGGTTTCGGCATAGCGGGCGACGTCGAGCCAGCGGCGGCCCCAGCGCTCGCCGTATCTTTCGCTACTTAGGAGCTTGTTGATGAGAGTCGCGTAGGCGTTGGGGGTGGTGTCGTTTTCGAAGGCTTCGATTTCGGCGGGGGTGGGCGGGAGGCCGTGGAGGTCGAAGGTGGCGCGGCGGATGAGGGTGCGTTTGTCGGCTTTGTTGACGGGGGTTAGTTTCTTTTCGGCTAGGGTGGCGTTGAGGAATTGGTCGATGGTGTTGTGGGTTTTGGGGCGGGTGATTTTTTGGAAGGACCACCATTGGGGGGTTGCGTTGGTTTGGGCTTTTGGATAGGGGGCGCCGGCGGCCAGCCAATCGTTTAGGACGGTGATTTCGGTGGGATTGAGCGGGGTTTTGCCGGGTGGCATTTGGAGGCCGGCTTGGCCGCTGATGGCTTTGGCGATCCAATCTTTTGCGGGGCCGCGGGTGCCGCCTTTGGCGAAGGTTTGGGGGGAGCGGAGGTCGAGCCCGGACATCTGCGCGGCGCCGTGGCAGCCGGTGCATTTGGCGTTGAGGATTTCGAGCGCGCGCAGTTCGAGCGACTGCGCGAGGACGGGGCACAGGAGGGCGGAGGCGACGAGGAGTCCGCGGGCGAGCATTCGCGGAGATTCTATCAGGGTTTAGGGGTAGGATTTATTTGGTAATTGCGGTGACTGTCCCTAATTTTGTAGAGGGTGGTGCCGGGGGTGCGGGCGACTTCGTGGTAGTTGGTTAGCCAGGGCTTGAGGTCTTCGTATTCGGTGATGGCGAGTTTGGGGTTGTAGGGGCCGAGGCCGTCGAGGATCCAGTCGGGCTGGGTTTTGATTAGCTCGGCGCGGTTGGCTTTGGCTAGCTCGGGAGCGGTGGGGCGGCTGTCGGTGAGGTGGCGGTCGGCGAGGACTCCGGTGAGCGGTTGGGAGTCCAGGAAGCGCGTGGCGGCCGGGTGGCCGGAGAGGGGATAGATTTCGGGACGGTAGCCCCAGACGAGGATTGTGCCGGGGGCGCTGGTGAGTTTGGCGGCGGCGCGGGAGTCTTGCTCCATGGCGAGGTCGCGCCATTGGTGGGGCTTGTTTTGGAGGTTGTCGGCGGCCAGTTCGAGGTAGCGGGGGCCGAAGCGGATGAGGGGGATTAGTAAGAGCGCGGCTAGCAGTTTTTGTTTGGGGAGGGCGCGGGCGGCCAGGATTAGCACGGGCGGGATGAGCAGGAAGTAGTAGCGGGGGGCGAAGCGGAAGCCGGCGGTGACGGCGATGAGTCCGCAGGTTAGCCAGATTAGCCAGCGGCGTTTGTTGGGCTCGGTTTTGAGGGCGAGGGCGGCGGCGAGGACGATGGCGCTGTGGAAACCGAGCCAGTTGGCGGTGCGCTGGAGGCCTTCGGCGATTGGGTTTGCGAGGAACGTATCGCGGGAGTAGAGGGAGCCCCAGGCCCAGACTTGTTGGTAGTAGTTTTGGGCGGCGGGGAGGAGGATGACTTGGGGGAGTAAGAAGCCAACGGCCCAGGCGGGGCGGAGGACGATGACGGCGGGGAGGAAGATTAGCATCTTGCCGTTGATGAGCATGCCGATTCCGGTTATGAGGCCTGCGGCGAGGGCTTGGCCGCGCCAGGCGGCGAGGACGGCGGCGGCTTGGATGGGGATCAGCATCAGGTCGGGCCCGATGACCATCACGGTGGCGGGGATGCCGAAGGTTAGGAAGAAGGCGGTGAGGGCGGCGGCGAGGCGTTCCTCGGTTTCCGACCAGAGGTAGCGGGCGAGGCGGCCGATGGACCAGGCGGAGAGGAGGACGTAGAGGGCTCCGGCCAGGCGGAGGGGGATGCCGGTGGTGGCGCCCCAGAGCATGTAGAAGGCGGGGAAGAGCGGGGGTTTGTCGAACCAGATTTCGTTGTAGAGGGCTTTGCCGCGGAGCATTTCGGCGGCGGCGGCAAGGGGGTAGCCTTCTTCGACCCAGGTGATGTTGGTTTGGGCCAGGCGGAGGAGGAAGACCGCGACGAAGAGGAGGGGGTAGAAGAGGCGGGGGGTCACTGCGGTGGCCTGGTTTGGAATGCGGGTTGGGCGGGAGGGCGGGGGTCGGATTTGGGCACGGCGGTGGAGTGGATTTTGTTGGCGGGGATGTAGCTGAGGAACATCATCTCCTGTTCGGCGCGGGAGCGGGGGACACGGCTCAGCACGGGGATGGGAGCGCGGTTGAGGTGGTGGTTCCAATCGAGGCGGAGGTGGACGGGTTCTGTTGGGGCTAGTTCGATGGAGAGGGGAACGCCGGATGGGGTGGAGATGGAGTGCCGGCCGGGGGGAAGTTGGAGTGCGAAACAGGTGCCGCGGCGAAGCTCGGCGGCGGGGGCGCCGTCGATGGTTATGGGTAGCCACTTGCTGGCGGGCGTGTCGCGCTGGGCGTAAATATAGACGGTTTGGGCGGACGCCAGGGACGCGAAAACGAGGAAGTAGATGAGGCGCGCGGACACTGGTTCTTATTATGGGCGGATTCTGCTTGACGGCGAGGGCGGGCTGTGATGATATGTCGGCATGCGACAGGTCGTTGACGAGCAGCAGCCCCTGAGTGAGGCGGTGTTTCTGATCCTGACCAGTTTGGCGGAGCGGCCGAACCACGGGTATGCGCTCATCAAAGATATTGAAGAGCTGAGCGGGGGGCGCGTTCGTCTGAGCACGGGCACGTTGTTCGGCGCGTTGCGGCGGATGCTGGAAGCGGAGTGGATTGAGCGCTATGAGGCGGAGGACACGTCGCGGGACAAGCAGACCTACCGGATCAACCCGGCGGGGAGGGAGCGGCTGATTGGAGACTTGAACCGGATGAGAGCGCTGACGCGGTCCGCGGCGAGCCGGCTGAAGATGGGGGGCAGGTGAGATATGTGGATTGTGTTTGGATTGCTGTTGCGGTTGTATCCGAGGGAACACCGCGTGGAGTTCGGCGAGGAGATGCGTGGCATTTTGCGGGAGGTTCTGGATGGCCCGGAGACGGGGCTGGCGAGGGCGAGGTTGGTTGGGACTGAGATGCTGGGCCTTGTTTGCGGCGCGGCCAGGGAGCACTTCCACGGGTTGGCGAGGCGCACGGCGGCGCCGATGGTTGCAGGGATTGTGTCGGCTTGCGTGATTCATGTACTGATGTACCGGGAGCTGGTTCCGGTTCGAGCGCGGAGTTTTTCGCGGCTGCTGGAGTTGTTCGGACAGTGCGTTGCGACGGCCGTGCTAGTGTAGTGCTTCGGTAATTGTAACCAGTATTCGATTTCCGACGCCTCTACAATTGAGGTGCTGGACTTTCATGCGCGTTGCTCCGCCAATCGAACTCTCCGCTGAACAGCGAACCACGCTGGAG
>JBIKOG010000139.1:0-19913 GCA_044358225.1 Bryobacteraceae bacterium
CACCTGAAAAAAGGATTCGCCCAGCAAGGACCCTCCCACAAGCCCTTGCAAACACAGGACCAACCCTTTTCCACAGGGCCGTGCTACCAGGAAACTCCGTATCAGAAAACCCCGGGCCCATCCGCCAACGCCGCTGAGCCCCCGTACCGGCCCGAACCGGCCGGCATCCAAACGCCAAAGGAGGCCCCCCTGCCAGCCGAAACACCGGCCAGCTAGGACAATTCCGACCCCGTTTCACCCCACCGACACCCCCAGTGTGCCCGGATTTCCCTGGGTACCGGGTAACCAGCAAACTCCGAAATCAAGGGTTTTCCCGTCCCTTCACACCCAACATTCCACACTTTTTCCACAGCCCCGGTATAACGAAATCCCCGCCAAAACAACAAAACCCCAGCAAATCCACACCATCCGCCCGATTTCCCTCACAAAATCCCCACAACTTTTCCACAGCCCCGCCCACAGCCAACCAAGTACCATCCGGCCCACACCAGATCACCCCACAAGAGTACCGGTAGATCCACAACCCCCTGTGGATAAACCCAGCCAAAACCCCCACTTTTCCACCGTTCGCAAGAGAAACGTCTTACGCCGGACCCTTCGACATCTCCTCACCCTTACGTAGCGCGTCCAAAACACCGTTCACAAACCGCGCCGACTCATCCCCCGAAAACCGCCGCGCCAACTCAATCGCCTGGTCAATCACCACCGCCGGAGGCGTCTCCGTCCGCAACAACTCCCACGCCGCCAACCGCAACAGATTCCGGTCCACCACCGGCATCCGCTCCAGTTTCCAGTTGTCGGACCGCCGCGTAATCACCGCGTCCAGATACTCCATCTCGGCATACGCCCCGAACAGCATCTGTTCCATGAAGGCGTCCGGCTCAGGCATCACTTCATTCTCTTCGGTATACAGCGTGTGGAAATAATCCCGCATCGCGTCTTCCGGCCCAATCTTCCGCATTTCGCACTCGTACAACATCTGCAACGCACGCCGCCGGCTAAGGTGTCGGGATGGCATATTCTATTTCCCGCGAATCTGCCGCAACACACTGGCCATCTCAATCACGGTCGCCGCCGCGTCGAAACCCTTGTTGCCGCTCTTCGCCCCGGCCCGGTCAATTGCCTGCTCCAGCGTGTTCGTGGTCAACACCCCAAACGCCACCGGCACGCCCGTGTGCAGCATCACCTGGCCAATCCCTTTAGCCGCCTCGCCCGCAACATAGTCAAAATGCGGCGTATCCCCGCGAATCACCGCCCCCAGGCAGATCACAGCGTCATACTTCCCCGAATCGGCCAAGGCTTTCACTACCACCGGCAACTCCCACGCCCCCGGCACACGCACAACCGTCGTGTCGCCATCCGCTACTCCGTGACGTCGCAACCCGTCCAACGCTCCACCCAAAAGCCGATCCGTTATAAAGCTGTTAAACCGGGCCACGGCAACCGCCACCCGTAATCCCTCGCCCTGGAGGGCTCCTTCAATCTCAATATGCGGCATGGCTTGTTCCTATTTTTGCGGACCCCGCCTAACCATATGGGATAATGGTGGGTTCAGGGCGTCACTGTATTATCCCATGGATCCTTCTCGCATTCGGAATTTCTCAATCATCGCCCACATCGATCACGGCAAATCCACGCTGGCCGACCGCCTGCTGGAGTACACCGGAGCGCTCTCCCAGCGCGAGATGATGGAACAGGTCCTCGACTCGATGGACCTGGAACGCGAACGCGGCATCACCATTAAGGCCCATGCCGTTCGTCTCGATTACAAAGCCAAAGACGGCATCGTCTACCAGCTCAACCTAATCGATACCCCCGGCCACGTCGACTTCTCTTATGAAGTCTCGCGCTCCCTCCAGGCCTGCGAAGGCGCGCTCCTCGTCGTCGACGCCAGCCAGGGTGTCGAAGCGCAGACGCTGGCCAACACCTATCTCGCCCTCGGCCAGGACCTCGAGATCCTTCCTGTTATCAACAAGATCGATCTCCCCTCCGCCGAACCCGAACGGATCATGGAGCAAATCGAACAGGTCATCGGCCTCGATGCCACCGACGCCGTTCTCTGTTCCGCCAAACAAGGCATCGGCATCGCCGAGATCCTCGAACAGGTCGTCCAGAAGGTGCCGCCGCCCAAAGGCCTGGTCAATAAACCCCTCCGCGCCCTCATCTTCGACTCCTGGTTCGACCCCTACCGCGGCGTCATCGTCCTCGTCCGCGTCATCGACGGCAAACTCCGCAAAGGCCAAAAACTCCGCCTCTGGTCCAACAACTCCGCCTACGAAGTCGAAGGCCTCGGCTACCAGTCCCCCAAGCCCATCCCCTGCGACGAACTCGCCGCCGGTGAAGTCGGCTTCATCATGGCCAACATCAAGAAGGTGAGCGACGCCCAGATCGGCGACACCATCATGGACGCCAGTGATCTCGCCGCCGAGCCCCTCCCCGGCTTCCAGCCCGTCAACCCCATGGTCTTCGCCGGTCTCTATCCCGTCGAAAGCTCCGAACACGGCCTCCTCCGCGACGCTCTCGAAAAGCTCCGCCTCAACGACTCGGCCTTCAACTTCGAAGCCGAACACTCCGTCGCCCTCGGCTTCGGTTTCCGCTGCGGCTTCTTAGGTCTTTTACACCTCGAAATCGTTCAAGAGCGCCTCGAACGCGAATTCAACATCGACCTCATCACCACCGCCCCCGGTGTGCGATACAAAGTCACCCTCCGCGGCGGCGATGTCGTCGAAGTCGAAAACCCCAGCAAATGGCCCGACCCGGCCTCCGTCGAAATGATCGAAGAACCGATCATCGACGCGACCGTCATTACCCGCGAAGAGTATCTGGGCGAAATCCTCGCCCTCGTCGAAGAAAAACGCGGCAAACAAAAGAAGTTTGAGTACATCGGCGGCTCCCGCGTGCTGCTGAATTACGAACTCCCGCTCAACGAAATCGTTCTCGATTTCTACGACCGTCTCAAATCCGCCAGCCGCGGCTACGCGTCCCTCGACTACCATTTGGCCGGCTACCGCGTCTCGCCCATGGTCAAGCTCGACGTCCTGGTCGCCGCCGAAGCCGTCGACGCGCTGTCCATCATCGTCCACCGCGATTTCGCCTACGAACGCGGTAAGGCCCTGATCGAACGTCTACGTAAGCTCATCCCCCGCCAGATGTTCGAAATCGCCCTCCAGGCCGCCATCGGGAATAAGATCGTCGCCCGCGAAACCATCTCCGCCATTCGCAAAAACGTGCTGGCGAAATGCTACGGCGGCGACATCTCCCGTAAGCGCAAGTTGCTGGAAAAACAGAAGGAAGGCAAGAAGCGCATGAAGCGCGTCGGGCGTGTCGAAATCCCTCAGGAAGCCTTCCTCGCCGTCCTCAAGGTCAACCAGGGCAGCGAAGACGACTAAGGTAGTTTTCACAAGAAACTAAAGAATCTCTCCCCGACAGCCGAACTGTAGAGGGAGTGGCAAGAACGACAACACCTACGGTCCTCGCTGCGGCAGCCGATGTGCTCAGCGATCAACTCCGGGAAAAGCTGGAGGAGCTCGCCAAGCGCCTCCGGCCTCGTGCCTCGCAACTGGAAAAGCGCTTCCTCGAAGCGCTGCATTCCGGTAAGGATCAGCTCCCCCCGCTCGACGACCGGCAGGCCGCCGCTCTCCGCGCCATCACGCCCGGCGCCGCGCTCCGCGCGCTTGGCGAAGGCCGCCCCATCAGTGAGTTCTTCGAACAGGTGGAATACAACGGCCGCCGTCTGGCCAAGATGCACCTGCCGCCCAGCACCATCATCGATGCGCTGGAACAGTACGATCACCTGCTCGCTGGTGTCCTCGAAAAACTCGTCCCGCAGCAGGTCGATGACCTCCGCTGGGTGCGCGAACAACTTCTCTTTTGCGTCATTTTGACGCTCAATAATGCGTTTTATCAGGTGCGCGAAGCGGAAACGAAGACGTTCTACGATCTCTTCCGCGTGGAACTGGAGTCCCGATCGCTCGATGATCTGCTCCAACGCTTCGTCGTCACGCTGGCCGAATTCTCCACCGCCAATCGCGCCCGCCTCTATTTGCTCGATGAAGAGGCTACAGTCTGGACGCTCGGCGCTTCCATCAACAACGCCAAGGAACGGAAGACGAAATCCGCCTCCTGGCGCATCGCGAACTCGCAAGCGCTCCGTGATCATCTCTCCGAACCGCGCTGCGTGATCGGCAAAGAGACGGCGCACTGCGCGCCAGACGCTGTTTGGAGCGGCCGCGGCGCCACATTGTGGTCGGTCCCGCTCACCAGCGGCACCGAGACCTGGGGCGTACTCCAGTTCTCGTTTGACAAGGATTTTGATTGGCTCCCGCGCGAACGGGAACTGCTCGCCGCCGCCGCCGAACGCTGCTGGATGGCCATCGAAAAGGCCCGGCTCGTCGAAGGGCTCGCCGCCCGCGAAGAGCAGGTCCGCCAGTTGGCCGAACACATGCTGCATGTGGAAGAAGCCGAACGCCGCCGCATCAGCCGCGAACTGCACGACGAAGCAGGCCAATCCATGCTCTGTATCCGCCTGCAGATCGAAATGCTCGAAACTGCGATGCCGGAATCGATGGCGGCCCAGCGGGACCAGTTGCGCGAAGTGCGCAACACGACCGAACACACCATTTTAGAGATTCGCCGGCTGATCGCCGCCTTGAGTCCCGCCGTGCTCGAACAGCTCGGCTTGGGAGCGGCGTTGCGGCAGCTGGTCAACCGGTTCCGGCAGGTTAGTCCGGCACGGGTGCGCCTGGCGTTGAACCGCCTCGGCCCCCTGCCGAAGAAGACGGAAATGATTGTGTACCGCCTGGTGCAGGAGTGTTTTAACAACATTGCAAAACATTCAAACGCCACGGCTGTAAACCTTTCGGTGACAACCGCCGATGGATATTTGAAGCTGGCCGTTGAAGACAACGGCATCGGCTTTGATGTGGAGGAGGCGCTCGCACGCCGCGATTCCTTTGGACTCTCAGGAATGCGGGAGCGGGTGGCCCTTCTCGGAGGAACCTTTCAGATCAACAGTACCTTGGGCGTTTCAGCGCCAGGCGCGAAAGCGCCGGGCGGCAGGAGCTCCAGAGACAAGGGAACAAAGATCGTGATTGCGCTGCCATTACCTAGAGAGGCTGACTTGCACGGTGCCCCTGGCGCCACGCGAGAAACCGCAACACGGAGTCTCCGTGTTCGCTAGCCGGGCTTATGCAAACGCACTGAAGGACCTAGTAACGCCGCAAACGATGACTTTCGGGATACAACCCGGGGCACAAAGCGGACAGGCAAGCAGAAGCGCTGGAAACCAAGCAACGGAAAACGGAAAAAGACATGGCTAAGATTCGCATCCTACTGGCAGACGACCACACACTGTTTCGGCAGGGCATTCGCACTCTCATCGCCGCGGAAGCGGACATGGAAGTGATTGGCGAGGCTCCCAACGGAGGGGACGCGGTTGATCGCGCGAACGAACTCAAACCCGACGTTGTCCTTATGGACATCGGCATGCCCGGGCTGAGCAGCTTCGAGGCGACCCGTCAAATCAAAAAGAACCGGCCCGAATGCAAGGTTCTCTTTCTCACGATGTACGACGACGAGGACTATCTCGTCGAAGGCATGGAGGTCGGCGCCGCCGGCTACGTGCTGAAGGATAGTCCGGCACAACAACTGATCGCCGCCGTTCGCGATGTCATTCGCGGTGGCAGCTATCTGAGCCCCCGGATGTTGTCCCAACTGGTGGACGACTTCCGCTCGCGCATCAAATCGGCCAACCGGCTGCCGCGCTTCGCCACCCTCACTACCCGTGAGCGCGAAGTCCTGAAGATGCTCGCCGAGGGGCAATCGGTGAAGGAGATCGCCTGCGACCTCAACCTGAGCGTCAAGACGGTCGAAGCCCACAAATTCAATCTCATGCGCAAGCTCGATATCCACAACAAGGCCCAGCTTGTGCAATACGCAATCCAAAAGAAAATCATCAAGATCCCGAATCTGGCATAACGCCCCAGGGGATGTTCCCCTGAGCGAGCGCGGCTCCACCGTTCGCCGCGTAGCCAACCAAGTTTCTGACGCCCAAACGCGCACTTCTGGCCGGAGTTCCGTAGCTATCACTACGGACGCTTCGGCCTTTTTTTGTGCCCGCCGGTGCCGCGGGCCTGAGCTATCATCGATCCTAGGAACCCCGATACTTTATGACGCGCAGAACTCTCATCGCCTCTACCGTTACGGCCTTCGCCGCCTCGGCGGCGGCCGCCAACCGGCTGCCCATCAAAAAGGGCGTGCTAACGTCCATGCTGCCCAGTAGTTTGAGCTGGAAGGACAAGTTCCAGCTGGCCAAAGATACCGGGTTTGACGCCGTTGAAGGCCAAACCACCGAAGACGTCGCCGTGGAAACTGAGATGCGCAAAGCATCGGAAGCCACCGGCGTGCCGATCCATTCGGTGATGAACATGGCACACTGGCAGTTCCCGTTGTCCTCCTCCGACTCGGCGGCCGTCGAGCGCAGCATGAAGGGAATGGAGACGAGCATCCGCAACGCCGCCGCCTGGGGCGGGACGACCGTGCTTCTGGTGCCCGGAGTAGTGAACGCGCAGACCAGCTACGCCGATGCCTACAAGCGTTCGCAGGTGCAGATCCGCAAACTGATCCCGCTGGCGGAGAAGGCCAAAATCATCATCGCGGTGGAGAACGTCTGGAACAAGTTCCTGCTTTCGCCGCTAGAGTTTGCCAACTACGTGGATTCATTCCAATCCCCTTGGGTGAAGGCGTATTTTGATGTGGGCAACATCCAACTCTACGGGTTCCCCGCCGATTGGATCCGGACGCTGGGCAAGGACCGGATCGCGAAGGTTCATTTGAAGGATTTTCACAACCGCCAAAATCAGATCATCCGCGCCAGCGTGCCTTCGTTCGTGAATCTGCGCGACGGCGACCTGGACTGGAAGGACATCCACAAGGCGTTCACCGAGATTGGGTACAAGGGTTACGCGACCGTGGAACTGAAGGGCGGCGACGAGAAGTACCTGCGCGACGTGGCGGGCCGTGTGGATTTGATTTTGAACGGCGAGTAAGGACTCGCAACCGATTAATGTGCGGCCGCCCAGAAAATCCTGGGCGGCCGTTTTCGTTGGCGGAGGGGTTAAGCAGGCCAAGTGGCACGTGACGACGACGATGCTTGCGACGGCGCAGGCCAGATTGACTGGATGGGCGTAGTGCGTCGGGAACGACGCGGGTGACGCGCGGATCACGGCGCAGGCTGGGATGGCAGTCGTGGGCCGGGTTGACCGTACGGGCTTTGCAGGTCCGGGGGCGACACGGGTGGGCGCGGGTTCCGGACGACTCGGGTTGCGCATTGGGCTCGATGGTGTGGGCCGGGTTGAACGGGCGGGCGTTATGACTCGGGAGCGACGCGGGTGGCGCGGGCTCCGGACGACTCGGGCTGCGCAGTGGGCTCGACGGTGTGGGCCGGGTTGACCGTAAGGGCGTTGCGACTCGGGGGCGACGCGGGTGGCGCGGATCACGCCGCAGGCTGGGATGGCAGTCCCAGTCCGGGTTGACCGCATGGCGGTGCGCATCGGGAGCGATGTGGGTGGGCGCGGGTTCCGGACGACTCGGCTGCGCAGTGGGCTCGACGGTGTGGGCCGGGTTGAGCGGGCGGGCGTTGTGACTCGGGGGCGACGCGGGTGGCGCGGATCACGCCGCAGGCTGGGATGGCAGTCCCGGTCCGGGTTGACCGCATGGCGGTGCGCATCGGGAGCGATGTGGGTGGGCGCGGGTTCCGGACGACTCGGGCTGCGCAGTGGGCTCGACGGTGTGGGCCGGGTTGAGCGGGCGGGCGTTGTGCCTCGGGAGCGACGCGGGCGGGCGCGGGTTCCGGACGACTCGGGCTGCGCGTTGGGCTCGACGGTGTGGGCCGGGTTGAACGGGCGGGCGTTGTGCGTCGGGGGCGACGCGGGTGGGCGCGGGTTCCGGACGACTCGGGCTGCGCAGTGGGCTCGACGGTGTGGGCCGGGTTGGGCGGGCGGGCGTTGTGCCTCGGGAACGATGCGGGCGGGTGCGGATCATGGCGCAGGCTGGGATGGCCAGTCGCGGTTTCGGAGCGCCGGGCGATGCGGGCCGGGGGTTGGGGTGGAGAACATCGTGGCGGACAGCCCCGCGACTGGCGCTGTTGAGGGATGATAGAGGGGGTCGCATGGTTAGGCGAAGACAGTTTCTGGCGTTGGGCGTCGGCGCGGCCGCTTATGCGGGGCCGCTGGAAGACCGCATTCGCCGCATTGAAGCCCTGTGGCGGCCCTCCGCTGCTATGGCCGAACATAAGACGCCGGCTGTTTCTGTCGCTGTGATTCGGGATGGCGCCGTCGAATGGGCTCGGACGTATGGCGTCGGTGCCAGCGTGGGCACCATGTTTCAAGCCGCCTCGATCAGCAAGCCGGTCGCCGCGATGGCGGCGTTGCACATGTCGCAGTTTGGGAACTTTGGGCTCGATGAGAACGTCAACGACAAGCTGACCGCCTGGCATGTGCCGGACAACGAATTTACCGCCACCAAGAAAGTCACGGTGCGGGGGATTTTGAGCCATACCGCCGGACTCACCGTCCATGGGTTTCCGGGCTACAGCGAAAACGATGTTGTGCCGACGGTGCGACAGGTATTGGACGGCGAGGCGCCGGCGAATACGAAGCCCGTGCGCGTCGATGCGGTGCCGGGTTCCTTGTACCGCTACTCGGGGGGCGGGTATACGGTGTTGCAATTGTTGCTGACCGAACGCTTTCAACGCTCCTTTCCGGACCTGATGCAGCGGATCGTTTTGAGCCGGCTGGGGATGCACAACAGCACCTTTCAGCAACCACTCCCGCTGGAGCGGGCGGCGCGGACGGCGGTGGGTTTTCACGAAACGGGACGCTCCTATACGGGCGGGTGGCACACGTATCCGGAGATGGCGGCGGCGGGGCTGTGGACGACGCCCACCGACCTGAGCCTGTTCGCGATTGCGGTGGCGCGCGCGGTGATGGGGGAATCGAATAAGATCGTTGAACGCGAGATGGCGGAGTTGATGATTATTCCGCATGTCGGACGGCACGGGCTGGGCTTTGTGGGCACGCAGGGATGGTTTGGACACTCGGGCTCGAACGCGGGGTACCGGTGCGAAATGATCTGCCGGGCGGACGCGAGCCGGGGCGCCGTGGTGATGACAAATTCCGACAGCGGGGGTAAGTTACTACGGCCCTTGCTGGAGGCGATCGCACTTGAATCGGGCTGGCCTAAATTACCGTGAAACTTACTACCTTACTCCTTCTTGTTACCGCGCTGCGCGCGCAGGATTTTGACTTACTGATCCGCGGCGGGCGAATCGCGGATGGCACGGGGAACCCGTCCTATCTGGGCGATGTGGGTTTGAAAGACGGCCGGGTGGCGGGGATGGGCCGCCTGGAGGGGAAGACCGCGCGGCGGGTGATCGACGCCAAGGGGTTGATTGTCAGCCCGGGATTCATTGACATCCACAACCACTCCGATTCGACGCTGCTGACCGATGGGAATGCGCAGAGCATGATCCGGCAGGGCGTGACGACGATGATTTTTGGCGAGGGAGAATCGGCGGCGCCGTCGGCGCAGTTTGCGCGGTTTACCGATTACTGGGCGCGGCTGAAGAAGGCCGGAATCAGCACGAATGTGGGCAGTTATGTGGGTTCGAGCCAGATCTGGGTGCAGACGCGCGGACCGAAGGCAGGGCCACCGACGGCCGATGAATTAACCAGGATGCGGGCGGCGGTTAGGCAGGCGATGGAGGATGGCGCGTTGGGCGTTTCGAGTTCGCTGAGCGGGCCGCCGGGGGCTTGGATTGACACCGATACGCTTGTCGCGATGTGTGAAGAAGCTTCGAAGTTTGGCGGGATTTACTCGACGCACATGCGGACGGAGGGGCAGGGGGTTTTTGAATCCGTCAGCGAGGCGATTGCGATTGGGAAGCGGGCGAACTTGCCGGTGGATGTGATCCACATTAAGATCGCCGATCATAAGTTATGGGGTAAGATGCCGGAGCTGATTGGCCTGATTGGCAATGCGCGGGCGCAGGGGCAGGAAGTGGAAGCGCATGTGTATCCTTATCGCGCGGGGCAGAACAACTTATCCAGCATTCTGCCGCCTTGGGCGCACGAGGGCGGGCGGAGTAAGTTAATTGCCAATATTCAGGATCCTTCTTTGCGGGAGCGGCTGCGGAAGGAAGTGTTGAATGGGATTCCGGGGACGAATTGGTATAACCACTATTTAGCGACGGGGTCGTGGGAGGGGATGTTACTGGCTTCGTTGTCGAACCCGGAGTATAAGAAGTATCAGGGGCGGCGGATGAATGAAGTAATCCGGGAGATTGGCGGGGATCCGGTGGATGTGTTGTTCAAGGTGATCGTGGACAACGGCGGGTCGGTGCCGACGGTGTTTTTCCATCATTCCGAGGACGATATGCGGTACGCGATGCGGACGCCGTTTGTTTCGATTGGTTCCGACGGGAGCGCGATTGCGACCGAGGGACTGCTGGCGCAGCAGCATCCGCATCCGCGGTTTTACGGGACATTTCCGCGGGTTTTGGGGCGGTATGTGCGGGATGAGAAAGTGATTCCTTTGGAAGAGGCGATCCGGAAGATGACTTCGGCGAATGCTTCGAAGTTGCGGATTTATGACCGGGGGTTATTGCGGGTCGGGTTCCCGGGGGATGTTACGGTGTTTGACCCGAAGACGATTATTGATAACGCCACTTATGACAAGCCGCACCAGTATGCGACGGGGGTGGAGTTTGTGATTGTGAATGGGACGGTGGTGTTGGACAAGGGCACGCATACCGGGGCGCGGCCGGGGGGTATTGTGCGGCGGTAGGTGTTTTTTTTGGGGGGGCGTCGCCGGCACTTCGCAGAACGGGAGTTCGGGCCAAGTTCCGAGTTGCGCGTAATCCGGTATGAATAGCTCAGCACTGGCGACACATTCGACTTACGCCATCCTTCTTCATGTCGGCCTCCCCTCGGCCATGCGCCTATGCAGTCCAAAACCTTCAGATGGTGAGCGTTCGAGTGGCTTCACGATCTCGCCCTGGGGACTTGTACGTGGCTATCGATCCAACCGTGGGTAGGCTTCCGACCCGGCAAAGAGCGGTTAGAATGATTCTGGGCCGGTCGCGCGGTGACCATTCTGGAGGACTTGTTTGCGTCTCAGAACCACGACAAGAGGAATCGTCCGCGCTCCGTTCGCCTATCTTCCCAAAGCGCTTGTTTTGGGGTTTGGCGTCGGCTGCGCAACGCTGGGATTTGGTCTAGTCGAAGCCTTTGTTCTTAGGCCTTTACCCTTTCAGGAACCAAACGAGCTCGTGACTATCGAAGAAGTCGATAGTCTAGGGCAAAAGCGAGGCGGATCGCTGCTGGCGCTTGAACACTGGCGCGCACAAAAGGAAATTTTCTCGGGCGTCGCCGGGTATCGTCCGCACGACTTGAACTTGACCGGCAGCGACCGGCCTATGGCCCTCTTCGCCGCATCCGTAACGGCGGACTTCTTTTCGCTGTTACAACAGAGAGCCCACCTTGGGAGAGTATTTACGAAGGATGAAACCGAGGGAACTTCCGTAGTTGTGCTCTCCTACAACTTCTGGATGAATCGATTCGGCGGAAGCGATCAAGCCATCGGCGCACACATAGCGTTGGCCGGCCGGGCTCATCGTATTGTGGGTATCCTCCCGAAAGAATTTCGTTTCCTCAATCACCTTCCCGATGTATTCGTTCCACTCGGGATGCGGCCGTCAAACAGCAGGATCGCCACCGAGTCAAACCTACAAATTGTCGTGGCTCGCCTTCAGCCGTCGGCCACGTCTGCGCAAGCACTGCAAGTGACTAGGCGCGATGAAAGTCACCTCGCCGAGCTCTATCCAAATAGCCGTTCAGGATGGACTACCGCGGTAGTCAGTCTTCACGAGAAGTGGATGGGACGTACGCTTTGGCCGGCGACCATCATGTTCTCCGCCGTCGGAATCCTGTTGGTCATATCTTGCGTCAATTCCGCCGGCTTGATCCTCGCGCAGAGCATCCCGCGCCGAGGCGAAGTGGCAATTCGACT
The DNA here is from genome assembly GCA_044358225.1 of Bryobacteraceae bacterium. Lineage (GTDB taxonomy): Bacteria > Acidobacteriota > Terriglobia > Bryobacterales > Bryobacteraceae. The sequence goes on from JBIKOG010000139.1 coordinate 12,067, forward strand.
CGCGCTCGGTGCAAACTGGTCGGACGTTGCCAAGGATCGGCTAGCCGAAAGCGCCTTCCTCGCCGGAGGCACCATACTCATCGGGATCGCCCTCGCCTCCGTTGGCTTCCTGGCGTTCCGAGCGGTAGTTCCGTCTGATTTAGCAATGCTCATTCCAGAGGGAGCGGCTGGCTTTCGGGTCGACTGGCTCGCTGTCGCCTTCGCGTCCTTCCTCTCCGCCCTCACGGCGGTCGTTTGCTCGGTCTCTCCACTGTTGCAGGAACTCGGAACGTCACATTCCGGCGCATTCCGAGGGGCCGACGTTACTTCGCGGCGCGCCGAGCGAACCAGACAAGTACTCGCCATCGGGCAAGTGGCACTCTCAATAGTTCTCCTAATGGCGGGTGGACTACTGCTTAAGGGGTTCTGGCTGGCTCAGAATACCCCGCTGGGTTTTGAATCGAGCAACTTCATCGCCATGTGGGTCGGCTTGGAGGAAGAGTACTTCACGAAATCGCAAAGACTGGTGCTGTATGACAAGGTTGTAGGCGATCTCTCCGCCTTGCCCGGCATCGAAACTGCGACGGTTACGAATCTGCTGCCAACTCACGAAGGCCAGGAACTGGCACCTTACGCGACCGCTCTTCAATCGGCCGTCAACCAGAATGAGTGGCCAGTTGCCGGGATGCGATCAATTGGCAGTAACTACTTCGAGGCACTCGGAGTTCGCGTGACGGACGGCAGGGCGTTTGATTCCCGGGATCGCTCAGATTCGATGCCTGTAGCAATCGTGTCAGAAAGTTTGGCCAGATCGCGATTTGCCGGCAACCCGATTGGCCAGAATCTTCGAGTCGGGGCGATGTCAGGCGGCCCTCCTGTCAGCGTCCAGATCATTGGCGTCGTTGCCGATGTGCGAGTGCCCTTGCAAAGCTCTCCGGTCGACTTGATCTATCGGCCGCTCCGTCAGACTCCGTCCGAGGCAGTATACTTTCTTGCACGAAGTCAAAGGCCGGAATTCGTTCTTTCAGCCACGCGCAAGTCACTCTGGGAACTTGCTCCCGAACAACCGATGGAAGGGCCATGGCTGATGGAAGAGGAGATTAGCCATAGACTTGCGATGCCTCGGTTCTCCGGGGCCTTGGTTGGAGGGATGGCGGCAGGTGCTCTGTTTCTCGCTTGTCTTGGGATCTACGCGACGATTTCGAATCTTGTCGCATCGCGGAAGCGAGAGATCGGAATTCGAATGGCCGTCGGGGCGACTGCGATGGATGTTCGCGCCCTTGTCTTCGGGCATGCACTCAGATTGGTATTGATCGGGTTGACGATTGGTCTAACTCTGGCTGCTGGGGCGACGCGGTTTCTGGAACCCTATCTGCTGGGAGTCAGTCGCTTTGACGAAACTATCTTTGCTGGCGTTTCCCTGCTGATTCTTATCGTTTCCGCGGCGGCAACCTTATTGCCCGCAGTTCGCGCCACTCAAATTGATCCTAATCGTGTTTTGAAAGCGAACTGAGCTAGATTCAACCGTTGTGGTCAATCACGATTTCGCGGCCTTAAAAAGTAGGTATCAGGAGCCGATCCGGTCTATATGGTTGCGTCGGGAGGGAGTAGTATTCGAGTTTGCAAGAGGGCCTGCAAGTGATTGCAGGCCTTTGGCTCATCGACAGCGGTGGATACGGGATGTTAGTAGGACGGGCGGTCCTTGCCGGTGGTGTCCCACTTGCCGAAGGGCTTGAGCAGGCTTTCGGCGCCAGTGCGGAGCATGACCATGTCGGACGGGCCTTGGAAGAACGTGAAGCCCATCTTGATTCCCTCCTGGATTTGGGCGGCGTTGGCGACGGGGCGGCCGACGGGGAGGTTGTGCTTCTTGGCCGCGGCGATTACCTTTTCCATGGCGGCGCGGTGCTTGGGGTGGTTCTGATTGCCGCGGAGGCCGAGGGAATAGGCGAGGTCGTTGGCGCCGATGAAGAGCACGTCGATGCCGGGGGTGGCGGCGATCTCCTCGATCTTTTCGACGGCGGAGGCCTCCTCAATGATGATGATGGTGAGGGCGTTTTTGTCGATGAAATCGGCGTAGCCTTCGGGGGCGGGCCAGCGGAAGGTGGCGAGCGCGGGGCCGGAGCCGCGACGGCCGGCGGGCGGATACTTGGTGCTGGCGGCGGCCTGGCGGGCGAGTTCCGGGGTGGACGTGAAAGGGAAGACTACTCCGATGGCACCCATATCGAGGGCGCGTTTGGCGGTCCAGAGCTCATTTACGGGGACGCGGATGAAGGGGAGTGCTTTGAGGCCGCGGGTGGCGAGGATCATGTTGCGCGCGGTTTCGAGCGTGATGGGGCTGTGCTCCATTTCGATCCAGATGAAATCGAAGCCCATGGCGGCGCACTGGGCGGCGACTTCGGGACTGGCGGCGGTGATGGTGGCGCCGATGACGGGTTTGCCTTCCTTGAGCAGTTTGCGCACGGGGTTTTCCCATGGGGTCTGAGCGAAGGAGGCGAGGGCGGCGAGGGCCAAAATTGGAAGCGTTCGCATAGGGTAGGAGTACGCTATCACAGGCGGCACGTATGATGGAGGGAGTGAACTTCTTTCGACGATGTGTAGTGGTTTTCGCGGTGATGGGGGCGTGGGCGCAGCCGGCGCCGGTGGCGAAGGTGCTGCGACTGTTTGGGGAGTTGAACCAGGCGCAGGCGACGCGACAGAAAGTCCATTTCCAGCTGACCGAGGCGGAGGTGAATGAGTATTTGCAGCATGCGCGGACGGTGAATCCACGGCCGGGGCTAGAGCGAATGGCGGTGAAGTTCTTTCCGGGGAACTATGTGTCGACGCTGACGATGATTGATTTTGACTTAGTGGAACAGGCGCGGCCGGGGACGGTGCCGACGTTGTTGAAGCCGGTGTTGAGCGGGAAGAAGGAAGTGTGGATTGACCTGCGGCTGAACGCGGCGAATGGATTTGGCACGTTTTCCGTGGAAAAAGCGTATTTTCAGAGCATCCGGCTGCCGGCGTTTCTGGTGGAGAAAATGATCAACGTGGTGGGTGCGCGGCAGCGGGAGAAGTTTGACACGAGTAAGCCGGTCCCGCTGCCGTTCGGGTTGCGAAGTCTTGTAACGGGGGACAAAACCGTGGCGGGTGAAAACTAAATTAGAATAGTTTTCATGATCATTCGTCGCCTTGTTTCTGTGATGTTGCTGGTTGCGGGTGGGGCTTTCGCCGATGACCAGTTGGTGGTGGACCGCGGGTTGCCGCGTGCGAATTGGAATAACGACGCCGGCGTGGCGGCGCGATCGAACGTGCGGTGGACGCTGTATTCACAGGGCTTTGTGGGCGACGATTTTGTGATTGGCCAGGCGGGCGAGCGGTGGGTGGTGAACACGCTCCGGGTGTGGGCGGTGCCAGGGGCGTTTGACGCCGATCCGGCTACGTTGGGGGATGTTTACCAGGACGTTCGGCTGTATGTGGGCGCGACGGGCGAGGACTTGACGCCGGTTTCGACGGGGCGGTTGGCGCGGGGTTCGAACGACGTTGAGGGCGCCGATATTGTGATTTCGGAGGCGGAGGGCGCGCCGCTTTATGAGAATTTCGGGGCGCGGTTCAAGGTGTATCAGATTGAGTTTCGGAACCTGAATTTGCGGGTTGAGGGTGGCGTGCGGTACCGGTTTGGGGCGTGGGGACTGGGACGGAGCGTGGGCGAGAAGGGCGAGATTTATCCGTGGTTCACGCATGGGTCGAACGCGACGCAGGGCGAGGCGCCGGCCGAAGGGGCGGATGGGAAATTGCTGTTGTTTGAAGCCGCCGGACGGTACGCGAAGGAGTATGACGCGACGGGGGCGGCGTGGAACAAGAGCTCCGATTTGAACGTGCAGATCTGGGCGCGGCGGGCGACTAGCTCCCGCAGTCGATGAGGATTTTCATGACGTCGGCGCCTTGCTCCATTTCGAGGAGCCCCTTTTCGAGACCGTCGAGAGGGTAGATGCCGGTGATGAGTTTGGCGAAGGGGACCTGCGTGTTGGCTAGGAGATCGATGGCTTCGTCGAAGTCCTGGGGCTCGTAGACGCGGGTGCCGATGAGGCGCATTTCGCGCCAGAAGAATTTGTGGAGATCGACAGGGACGGGCTTGGGAAAGACCGCGACCATGACGACGCGGCCGCGGACGCCGGGGAGCTTGGTCATGAGTTCGGCGCCGGGGGCGGTGCCGGAGACTTCGAAGACGACATCGGCGCCGGCTTCGCGCGTTTCTGATTGGACGAGGGCGGGGATGTCGGTGGTGCGGGGGTCGTAGACTTCGAGGCCGAGCTGTTGCAGGAGTTTGATGCGGAAGGGATTGATTTCGGTGACGATGACGCGGGCACCTTTGTGTTGGGCGACGAGCGCAACGAGGGCACCGATGGGGCCACCACCGATGACGACCGCGAATTCGTTGGGCTTGGTTTCGCCGAGGCGGACGTCGTGGCAGGCGACGGCGATGGGCTCGATGAGGGCCGCGGTTTCGAGGGAGAGGTTTTCGGGGAGGCGGTGGAGGGTGTGGGCGGGGACGGTCCAGAGGCCCTGCATGGCGCCGGGAGCGTCGATGCCGATGAATTTGAGTTTCTGGCAGACGTGGGAATGGCCGCGTTGGCAGGCGGGGCACTGGCCGCAGGGGTCGAGGGGGCGGACGGTGACGCGGTCGTTTGCTTTCCAGTTTGTGACGCCGGGGCCGACGGCTTCGATGATGGCGGAGCTTTCGTGTCCGATCACCTGCGGGAAGTGGACGCGGTGGTCCATGTTGCCGTGGAAGAGATGGAGGTCCGTGCCGCAGATGCCGCAGTGGGAGACGCGGAGTTGGACCTGGTTTTCTTGTGGCTTTTCGGGCTGGCAGGGGCCGGTTTGGATGTTCCGGTTACCGTTGTAGAAGGCGGCTCGCATTTGATTAGTCCTTGTCGCGGAGGCGGGGGTAGAACTGGACGAAGACGTTGTCCTTGGCGCCGTGCTCCTGGTGGCAGCTCCAGCAGGCTTGTTTGGGGTTGGCTTTGGCGGTGGTTTTTCGTTCGCCATTGGCGCCGATGAAGTTGTAGTAGGCCCAGCCTTCGGGGACGGCGTCCTTGTCTTTAACGGCGACTTCGATGCCGATGAATTTGCCTTCGAATTGGCCTTGTTTGGCGGGGGAGGCGTCTTTGGTGGGCTGGTAGACTTCCATGACGAGCATGGTTTTTTCGGGGAAAATGCCGGTTTTCTTGAACGTGTCGGCGGCGGCGCGGGGGATGTAGATGTTTTTGAAGTTGGGGTCTTTGGTGGCGTTTTCGGAATAGGAGATGCCGAGGTTGGAGCCGACGAAGTACCAGTCACGGTAGTTGGCAGGGGCTTTGAGGACGGCTTTGGAGGCGTATTGGGGTGGCTCGGCGTGGAGGGCAAATAATAGGAAGAGGGGTGCGAAGCGCATGAACCATGGTAGAATGGTTTCGCGATTCGCTGCTGAGCGGGAGTAATTCAGTGGTAGAATGTCAGCTTCCCAAGCTGAACGTCGTGGGTTCGAGTCCCATCTCCCGCTCCATCTTTTCAACGACTTGGGAAGATCCAGCAACTTCTTTCACTCCGCTTCACTCCATTAAGCGACGAGTACTGCGTTTTCGAGTTGTTCTGCTGCATCCGCGCGCTTCTTGGCGCTCGATTGCGTGTATACGTTCAGTGACACTCCAATGCCGTGCCCGCGTTGATCTGCGGACACCTTCGGGTCGATTCCTGCATCGTGCCCGAGGCTTGCATTGGTCCGACGCATCACCTGGAAATTTGCCCATGCGAGCCCGACCTTTTTCAGCTTGGGCAGCATGTGCCGGTGCCAGACGTTGTCTCGCCAAAGTGGCTTGTCGGGGTTCTCCGACGCGAACAGCCAAGCATCGGGTTCCGCTCCCACAAACTCCAACCACTCCCGCAGGCAGGCGGCGGTCGTCGGGGGAATTGCCACTGTCCTCTTTGACGTGTCCGTCTTCGGAGTATCGATTACGCCACGGTAGACGCGCTGATCGATGGTGATCTGCGTACCGTCGTTGTTTACATGACGGCGCTGGAGTCCAAGAATCTCTCCGGGCCGCATTCCAACGAAGATCGCAAGGTGATCGATGACGCGCTCTCGTTGGTCGAGCGCCGCTATGTGTTTGGATACCTCCTCTCTGGTCATGGTCGGCCTAGCTGCCACCTCGGCTGCCCTGGGCGTATGGAGCGCCTGCGTCGGGTCGAGCTCGATGTGGCCTTCGGCTCTTGCCACCTTGAATATGTGATGCAAGTCCCACCGTAAATGCGCCACCATGCTCTTGGACATTCCCGCAGCGGATTTGCCATTCAGGAACCCTTGCAGGTCCTTCAATCGCAAACCCTTTAAAGGAGAGTCCCCGAATTCGGTGACCAAGTGATGAAGAATCCGGTTTTCCGTGGTGACAGCCGTTGACTGTTTCCACTTCGACCGGCAAAACGGAAGCGCCACCGCTTCGACAAAACTGCCGAACGTGATGTCCGCATCCGGTACGGCGGAGTTCCGCGCATTCACTTCTGCCAGAAGTTCGTCGCGCTTTTTTTCCGCTTGGCTTTTGGTCATCTCGCGACAGGCCCCGAGCGTTGCGTATCGCTTGGTCTTCCCGTCCCGATATTGCAGAACCCACATCTTGTGTTTTCCGTGATCTCGCTTCTGCAAACTGCCTCTTTGATATCGCTGTCTTCGCACAATTTCCCTTTCGTGCGTCTTCAGCGTTGGATTCAGGTTTGAGGGGATCATAGCATTTAGTTGGATCAACGTTCTACCGATAAGAGCCATCGGTCGAGAGCGTCTCGCCGGACTAGCAATCGCCGACCGATGCGAACGACCGGTAAGGTCGGCAAGCCGGGCACTTTGCGATTGATTATGTTCGATACGTGGGCCTTCGAACACCGAAGCACTTCAGCTGCTTCGCGCATCGTGAGCACGCCACTTCGGGTCTTCTTCGATTCATCGACCGGCGTAATCATTTGGAACCAGTCCTTGAACCTTGTGGAATGTCGTCCTGATTCTGCGGCATCGATAGGCGTTCAATGCCCCGCGCGGAAATCGAATACACAATCAGGTCCGTTGCGTCTCGATTTCGATTCAGCAGCCCGAGGCGATGTAGGCGCAAAAGGAACCCGCAAGCGCCGTGAGTCTCGTGGCGCGAGGCTAGCACCGACCACGCCGATGGACTCATCGGGCCGTATCGTTTGAACGTTTGAAGCGCTCGACGTATTGAGAAATCTGCGTAGCAGTCGCGGGTCATTTTGGTTTCACCTGTCGGTGAACGACTACACCAATCGTTCGGTGGCATCGCGATTTCGATTGTTGAACCCGATGCGCTACGAGCACAGCAATGATCTCCATCAGTTTCCCCTTTCATTTCGTTTGCGCTTGTACCGTCCAACGGGCCGGTTCCAATCGAAAAAGACCGATGCCTCTTCATCCGATGGTTCCGCTTCTCGCAATAGCAGCAGGTCCTCTTCCGTTTCTTTGTCCGGGCGCAGGATGTCTTTCAAAATGCCACCCGAGGCCACGAATCGCCGCTTGCGCAACTGGCGGGTTATTTCCAGAAACCAGGACACCTCGGCTGTCATGTCGGACGGCTTGACGGAGTACTTCAGCGTTTCGCGAACCGCGCCGAGTAGGTCACCGACGTTCACTTCGTCCGGCACTCGTCGCGCGCTTTTCACGCTCCTTACGTCGACTACCGGGTCGTAGTCGATGCGTAGCGCCTCGCGCCACGCCGTCACCCACTTGATTCCGCTACTCTGAATTGGCCCACTGTGATGGCCTGAAATGGCCCACCCTGGCAACCAACCGCGTACCCTGATATCGGCGCAAGCCGAAGGAAGAAGCGGTTGAACAGGAGAACGAAAGTGGA
>JBIKOG010000360.1:0-5982 GCA_044358225.1 Bryobacteraceae bacterium
ACGGGTGTCGAGCAGGCGGTTGAGCCCGGGGATGTGCCAGGCGATCGGGATGAGGGCGATGGTTAGTGTGAGGAGAGTGGATTGGATGAGGAATGACGCAGTGGAGCGCCAGCGGTGGGGGAGGAGCGTGAGGCATAGGCCCTGGAGCGCCAGGACGGAGAAGAAGGCGTGGAGGCTGGCGCCGAGGCCACTGACGAGTTGCGCGGCTAGGCGTTGGGCGAATGGCGCCATTGGAAACGGTCCGGTAGCGAAGGCGGGGAAGGCGAGGGCGGGCGGCAGGTTGAAGGTGACGAGGAAGATGGACAGGAAGAGGGCGAGGGCGGTGAGGCGGGAGAGAAAGATGTCGGCGCGCGGGATGGGGAGGGGGGAGAGGACCTGGAAGTCGCGTTCGCCGGGGAAGAGGGATTGCCATTGGAGCGTGGCGACGAGGGTGATCATGAGGAAGCTGGCGGAGAGGTAGAAGAGTTCGTCTGCGGCGACGGCGGATTGGTAGCGTTGGACGTTCTTGAGGCTGGCGAGGTAGCCGTATTTGACGGCGAGGAAGCGGGCGAGATAGAGGTGAAAGCAGAAGAGGGCGATGCCGATGGAGATGATCCAGGTGCGGTAGCCATCGATGCCGGCTTCCGAGAATGCTTCGCTGCGGAAGAGGCTTTGGAAGCTGTAGCGGGTGAGGAGTTGGCGGGGTGTCATTTGCGGACGGCGGCGAGGATGGCCTGGGCGACGGGGGCGTAGTCCTGCTGGTGGGTGACCTGGGCGAAGACCTGCTGGAGATCGGGGTTGAGCGAGGCTTTCACGTTTTCGATGGTGTCTTGGAGAACCACCTTGCCTTTGTAGAGGATGACGACGCGGGAGCAGACCTTTTCGACGACTTCGAGGACGTGGGAGCTGAAGAGGATCATTTTGCCTTCGGCGGCGAAGACTTCGAGGAGACCGCGGAGGAGGAGGGCGGCGTTGACGTCGAGGCCGGAGAAGGGTTCGTCGAGGATGAGCAGTTCGGGATCGTGGAGGAGGGCGGCGGCGAGGAGGACGCGTTGGCGCATGCCCTTTGAGTACGTCGCCATGGGGCTGTTGCGGGCATCGTGGAGTCGGAAGAGGCGGAGGAGCTCGGCGGCGCGGGTGAGGGCGGTCTGGTAGGGGATCGACCGGAGGCGGGCGATGAAGATGAGGTATTCGGCGCCGCTCAGGTGGGTGTAGAGATAGGACTCTTCGGGGACGTAGCCGAGGCGGGCTTTGAAGGCGATGGGGTCGTCGACGAGGGTGCGGCCGTGGAGGAGGACTTCGCCTTCGCTGGGTTCGAGGAGACCGGTGATGATTTTGACGGTGGTGCTTTTGCCGGAGCCATTGGGCCCGAGGTAGCCGAGGATTTCGCCGGGGCGGATGTGGAAGCTGACGTTATCGACGGCGGTGAGGCCGCGGAAACGCTTGGTTAGATTTTTGACTTCGAGCATGTTCGCAGCCAGTGGATGGCGAGGATGAGGACGCTGAGCACGACCAGGAAAACGGCCAGGAACATGACGACGTACAGTTCGACTTCTTTGCCGGAGCGGAGGGGAAGCTGGCGGGTGAGAGAGCTGGAGAGAGCCACGACGGCGCCGCCGAGGAGGACGGACGTGATTGCGATATAGAGCCCGGGTGAAGTGGCGCGGTGGTAGAGGGCGCTGCGGAGGATATCGAAGATAGCCCGCGTTTTATTGGTGTCCGGATGGTAGAGATCGGCTTCGATCTGCGGGCCGAAGCGGGTGCGGAACTCCTCCGGGTAGAGGCGGAGGAGGAGCGGGAAGAGGGTGTCAAGCATGTTGCGATAACCTCCGGCGGGCCGAGCGGATGAGGGCCTCCAGGCGTTGTGCTTCGGCTTCGAGCACTTTTTTGCCGAGACGGCTGAGACGGTAGTATCGACGCCGCTGGTCCTCATTTTGTTCCGGGCGTCGCGGGGATTCTTCGATGATTCCGTTGGTGAGGAGCCGGTCCAAGAGCGTGTAGAGGGTTCCGGGGCCGAGGCGGATCTGGCCATCGGACTGTGTACGGACATCCTGCATCAGGGCGTAGCCGTGGCGTTCGCCTTCGGCCAGGGAGAGCAGGACCTGGAACTCGGTGGGGGTGAGTGGAAGATGGTCTTCGGGCTTCGGCATGACTCAGTCGACGATCAGTATATCGACGGTCGATATAGTTGGCAAGAAGAGTTTTAGCCGGACAATCGGGCGATGTGGAGCTGACGGGTCCAGGTGCGGGTGTCGAGTGCGTCGAAGCAGATCTGGTCGCCGGTGGATTTCCAGCGGGGGTGGAGATCGCAGCGGAGATCGGTGGAGAGGTAGTTTTCGCCCGCTGGCGTGCGCATGGGGAATTCGCCGAGGACGGTGGCTTCGCGGCGGGCGAGGTGGTAGAGCATGAGGCGTTTGGCGGGGACGGCGGAGATGTTGCGATCGGTGACGATGTGTTGGGAATCAGGGCTGAAGCTGCAATGGCCGTCGGCGTCGAGGAACTCCGGCCCGACGATGGTGTATTCGGGGTTGGGCGTGTCGTGGAAGAGGACGTGGCGGATTTTGTCGTCGATGCGGAAGGTGGCCATGATTTCGTTGGGGCCGCGCCAGGCGAAGTGGGAGACGCCACGGCCGAAGGGGACGACTTCGCGGAGGCCGGTGCCATCGAGGCCGGCGGTGAACATGGCCGAAGTCAGCTTGCCGGCGACGTTGGTGCGGACGAGGAAGAAGAGGCGGTTGCTGGCGGGGTTGATGATGGAATGCTGGACGAAGAGCGGCTGGTCTTTGAGGGCGGGGTGTTTCGGGGCGAGGGTTTCGTAGAGCTGGAGAAGGGAGACGGCGAGGCGGCTGCGGCCGGACTTGAGGTCGAGAATGTGAACGCCGTCGTTGGCTGGATGATTGGTGTCGGGATTGGGATCTTTGGCCGAGGCGTAGCCGACGACGGGCCGGAGGCGGGCGAGGCGGCCGTAGGTGACGCAGCTAGCGAAGCGGCCGTTGGGGGCGACGCTTTCGATGGCGCGATTGTAGATGCGGCGCTTGCTTGTTTTGAGGGAGAGAGCGACGGAGACGATGTCGCCGCCGTCGGCATCGTTGTAGAGGATGGTGTGGGGATCGGTCGGTGACCAGTTGAGCATGCAGCCTTGTTGCAGGTTCCAGGCGCGGGTTTCGGCGATGGGCGTGGTGGAGCCGGATTCGGGGTTGACGGCGACGATGAGCGCGGGTTCGTTGGGCCGGGGCATGCGGTTTTGGAACTCCGTTTCGAGGCAGACGATTTTGTCGCCAGCGCGGTTCCAAGGGGAGACGCCATAGTAGCCGAAGAAGTGGTGTTTGGGGCCGGAGGTGAGGGTGACGATTTGGGCGGGGGCGGGGGCGGCTGGGAGGGCGAGGGCCGATGCCGAGAGCAGCCAGTGGCGCCGGGAAAGAGACATGGGCCTATTATCTCCCTGGGGGTTTGCGTTTGTCCGCCGGGGGGCGTGTTGCGTTGGTGGCCGTTGCGTGAGGAGGGTGGTTGGCGGGGACGTGTATTGGGGGCGCAATTAATGCGTGGGTGACACGGGTTTTTAGTAGTGGAATGGCGGGTTGGCGAGGAACCAGGCGCGGCGCCGGGCGCGCCATTTGTTGGCGAGGGTGTATTCCTCGTGTTCCGGGCAGGCGGAGAAGAGCCAGGCGGCGGTGTCGCAGAAGGCTTCGCAGGCGTAGTTTGGGAAGTTCCTGGGGAGATCGGCTTTGCGCCACTGGCTGGACCAGCCGAGTTCACCTTTTGCGTGGGCGGCGAGTTCGGCTTCGAGGAGTTGTTTCCAGGCGGCGCGGCGCGGGTTTCCCAGGCGAACCCAGACGAAGTGGAAGAGTTCGTGGGTGAGGATGCGGGAATGCTCGGCGGGCTGGCGGCGGAGGCTGGGGTGGAGATGGATTTCGCGTTTGCGAATATCCGCTCCCGCGATGGCCGGGCGTGGGCCATCGCGGAGGGCGGCGTTCCAGACGAGGCGAATGGGCTTACCGTTCGATGGGGAGAGGACCGAAGGCAGGGGCGCCCATGTCGAGTTCGTCATTTAGGTTGGCGTAGGGGTCGCGGCCGGCGGCGTAGTGGACAGTGGCGCCGGCGGGGAGGGTGCCGCCGATGGAGAGAAGAACGGAGTTGCCATCGCGGGGATCGATTTGCGCGCGGAAGATGGCGGGGATGGGCTTGCCATCGGCGGCGTGGATGGAGAAGCCACCGAGGCGGCCCTGGGTGACCAGTTTCCCATTCACCTCGGCGAAGAGGATGCGGACGACGGAGCCTTCGAGCTTGGCGTTGGCGGGGCGGGGGCCACGCTTGTAGGGGCGGAACTTTTCCAGTTCCGGGTGCATGTCGTGGGTGACGAGATTTGCCAGGCGGAGGGCGAGGCGCTTGTGATCCTGGGTGCTGATGTGGATGCCGTCATCGAGACCGAGATCGACGGCGGGAACCATGCCGACCTTGGGGACGCGGGATTCGAGTTTGCGCTGGGCTTCCTGGACCATGTTCCATTCGGCCTGATTTTCGTAGTGCACGTGGCGGCCGATTTGGACGTAGTAGAAAGGCAGATCGGGCTGGAGGAAATCCTGGCGGAAGGCGGCGATCAGCTTCTCGAATTTTTCGGGGAAGGCGGCGATCACCTTGGGATTCGCCTCGGCTTCGCCCTGATACCAGAGGACGCCGCGGACGCGGGCGCCGGTGGCGAGGAAGCGGCGGTAGGTGGCGCCGTAGAGGGAATCGCCTTGTTTGTCCTTGAGGGCGGGGCTCCACTGGTCCATGGACGTGCCGCCGTGGGAGCAGGGGATGAGGCCGATGGGGACGCCGGTGCGCTGGAGCATGAGTTTGGCGAAGGGGAGGCCGAGGCCGGCGCCTTTCTTGCGGGTGGAGATGTAGGTTTCCAGTTCCTGGCCTTCGAGTTTCTTGGGGTTGCCGTCCTTGTCTTTGCGCCAGTGGACGCGGTCGGCGGCGGCGACGAGGAGGGTGAGGGGTTCGGTGGCCATGACCCAGTGGTCGGTTTGATCGAAGGAGCGGACGCGCGGGTCGGGCTGTTCGACATCGACGAGATCGCCGACGCCATCCATATTGGACTGGCCGGCGAGGAGCCAGAGGTCGCCGATGAAGAAGTCCTTGACGGAGTCGAGCGCGGTGGAGCCGGCGACGCGGACTTCGATGGAGTAGGGACCGCCTTGCGGGACGCCTTTGAGGGTGCCGGACCAGGCGTTGTTCTTGACCCGTTCGAGTGCTTTCCAGTCGAGGCTGGCGAGGGGTTCCCCTTTTTCGTTGACGACGCGGGCTTCGACGAACTTATTGGCGGAGGTGCGCGGCGCGGAGCCGGCGATCTTAAGATCGGCACGGCCTTCGCTATCGCGTTGGATGACGGAGCCCGCGGCGGGGCCCAGATTGATTTTCAGATCCTGCGCGAGGAGAGAGGAGGTTAAGAAAGTTAAAAGTGCAACGGCCCGGAGCCACATGTCAAAGATGGTATCACCGGATGAAAGCATGTTAGTCTTTGAAATCGATATGGACCGAAGAACTTTTCTGGGCGGGATGCTGGGGGGCGGAGCGGCGACGGCGGGGATGTCCGGACGCATCCCGATGGGGCTGAACACCTATTGTCTTCGGGCGCTGCGGTGGCACGACGCGCAACTGTTGGATTATTGCGCGGCGCAGAAGCTGGACGCGATTTTCCTGCAGGATTCGCTGGACCCGAAGAAGGACGATCCGGCGCATTGGAAATGGGTGCGGGGACGGGCGAAGGAGTTGGGCCTGCATTTGGAGACGGGCGGGAGTTCGTTGTTGCCGAAGGACCCGTCCGAGATGGACGCGAAGATGGCGATGTTCCGGCGGCATATTGAACGGGCGGCGGGGATGGGGGCGCCGTTGGTGCGGACGCTGCTGGCATCGGACCGGGCGAGCATGCCGCTGGGGCCGGTGGAGAAGCACATGGAGACGGCCATTGCGATGCTGCGGAAGGTGCGGACGCAGGCGATGGACGCGGGCGTGAAGGTG